>JAVBTI010000043.1:0-13115 GCA_031556255.1 Deferribacterales bacterium
ACTCTCGCGGATCTGAAATTTTATATTCATGACACCTCTTCCATATGTGTGATGGAGATCCGTACCAACTGCCGCAGAATGGCGTCCAACAAAGAACAGGGACTTGATCTCGTAATAATCGACTACCTCCAGCTCATGGAGAACAAGCGCATAGAACAGCGGGAACAACAGATCGCCGATATCTCCAGAAACCTCAAAGGATTGGCAAAAGATCTGAATGTGCCGATAATCGCCCTTTCTCAGGTAAACAGAGCCTCCACAAACAGGCCGGAAAAACGCCCCCAGCTTTCTGAACTGCGTGAATCCGGCGCCATCGAACAGGACGCGGACCTGATTATGTTCGTCCACAGGGAAGAATACTACAATCAGGATACCGCCGATAAAGGAATTGCGGAGATCATTCTGGCCAAACACCGCAACGGCTCCACAGGGACAATCAAACTCGGCTTCCAGGGTGAACTCACCAAATTCCGCAACCTTGACAGACCCGCTTTGCCAAGATAACTTATAAATTATGAAGGAAACACCCATAAAGCGTGTTCTCAACAACATAGCCGGTGTCACAAGACTGGCCTTTGTCATATGCAACACGGACGGAAAGTTCATGGAGCTCCTCAGCTACCCCGAGTTTAAAGCGAACGACGGGGTCATGGTTTCAGAGCTGGACAGGGAAAAACTGCACTCAAACGTGCGGCGGTATATAGCCGGAGAAAGCTACGATACCAGCTTCCCTATCAGAATAACAGTGCCGGCGCATGCCAAACCCATCACATATATATTGAGCATTGTGGCATACTTCAACGAGGGAAAAAGCGGACGGGTCGCGTTATCAGCCGACGCACAGCTCACCGCGAGCGAAAAAGAAACGATACTGTTCATGTCCATGATCACCCATGAACTACGGACGCCCCTTACATCTATTCTGGGCACACTTGCACTGCTGGAAAACGACGACGGCCCGCTCAATAATGATCAACAGCGGCTTCTATCCATCGCCCACAGGAACAGTGAACGGCTGCTCCTGATAATAAACGATCTTCTCGATTTCCAGTCATTGGACGCAGGGCGGATGGCGTTCCATATCAAACCTACAGAGTTCGTGGCGCTGGCGCGTAAAGCCGTTGAAACCAACATCGGATACGCCGATAAATACGGCGTCACTTTCCGCTTTGCCGCGGTCAAAGATAAAATCATGGTCAACTGCGACCCGTTGCGCACAACGCAAATAATGAGCAACCTGCTTTCCAATGCGGCAAAGTTCTCCCATCCAGGTGGGGTTGTGGAGGTAACTGTGGAGCGGAAAAGTGGATTTGTCTATTTCATGGTGCAGGACCACGGCGACGGTATACCGGAATCGTTCAAAGATAAAGTTTTCGATCGTTACGCCCAGAGCGAAAAAACAGTTATACAAAGCAAAGGCGGCACGGGGCTCGGACTGTATATTACTAAAATGATAGCGGAAAAGCAGGGCGGTTCCGTTGGCTTCGCAAGCACCGAGGGGGAAGGAAGCACATTTTACTTCGCACTCCCCGCTTCAAAGGGGTGACATATGCCGGACAAAACATTGAAAAGCGTTGTAATATTGGAGGACGACCCTGATATATGCACAGTCGTCTCACTGCTGCTGAAAAAATATGCGGCTATAGAAACAACTGCCTGCTCTTCGCCAGAAGAGCTCATCTCCACTCTCAGGGCCGCAAAGCCGCATCTGTTGGTTTTAGACATGATGTTGCCCGGGAAAAACGGCATGGACACATTGAAAGAGCTGCGCGGCATGCCTGAATTCACCAATATACCGGCACTTTTCCTCACAGCGTATAAATTTACCGGCAGCGATGAAGAAAAAAAAGAGCTGGGGGTGATCGGGGTGATACGTAAACCGTTTGACCCGTATAAGCTGCACAGACAGATAATAGAAATGTATGAAACAAGCAGGAGCAGTTAATGCACGAAATAGGCATAGCTGAAGGTATCATGAAAAGGGTTCTGGGCGCCGCCGCAGACAACAAGGCCAGCGCTGTCACGGCAATAGGGATAAAAATAGGCACGCTCTCCGGCGTGGAACCGAGATCGCTGGAATTTGCGCTGGATTGCATGAAAGCGGGCACGCTCGCGAACGACGCCAGGATAGATGTAGAAATTATTGCCGCGTCGGGAATCTGCGACGAATGCGGCAAGACAAGCATGCCGGACACTTTTTTGTCGGTGTGCGGGCATTGCGGGTCGCCTGCGCTGGAGATTACCGCCGGGAAAGAGTTTGAAATAAGTTATGTGGATATAGAGGAGTAAGCGGATGCCCAGAATCAACATCAATGAAAAAGTCCTTTCAAAAAACGATATAGTAGCCAAACGGCTGCGGGAACGGTTCAAGAAATCGGGCACCGCGGTTATAAACCTTGCCTCGGCGCCGGGAAGCGGCAAAACCACTCTTCTGGAGAAACTGCTGCCGCAGCTTAAAACACGCTACCGGTTGGCCGTGATTGAGGGGGACCTGCGTACTGAAAACGATGCCGACCGCCTGCGCGCCGTGGGCGTGAACGCAATACAGATACAGACCGGCGATGCCTGCCACCTCGAGGCTATACAGGTGGAGGAACTGCTTGACGACATCAAGGCCGGCGACCTCGACCTTCTGATAATCGAAAATATCGGTAACCTTGTCTGCCCGGCGTCGTACGATCTGGGCGAGGACGCCATGTTCGTAATGCTGAGCGTGGCGGAAGGGGACGACAAGCCCGCCAAATACCCCACAATCTTCCATAACGCCGACTATTTTATATTAAACAAGGTGGATCTGGCGCCGTATGTGGATTTCAATATCCAAAAATGCCTCAAACACGCACTGGATGTGAATTCAAAACTGACGACCTTCACCGTCTCCGCCCGCACAGGGGAAGGGATGGGTGAACTGATTGGCGCCATAGAGGCGATAGTGGAGAAAAAGAAGCAAAAAAAATAAACCGCGCCGAAAACGCGGCCGTGCTGTCAGAAGTCGTTTTTTTCTTCTCCAGTCATCATTGCGACCCCGCAGAATAAGGACAACAGGAAAAGTCCTTATTGTTAATTATCCCGGATTCCGGGTCTAGCCCGGAATGACAGAGATTAACTTATGCTATTATCCTCAGCCACACAACCCCGGCGAAAATCAGCAGCATACTGAGTGGTATGCGAGGATTGGCTCCGAGGAAATAACGGCACGGTGAGCCCGTATCACAGGTCACTCGCCGTTTTCCTGTAACTTCTAAACTCCATAAACAGCACCGCCACCGTTGCCACGCTGGACAAAACATCCCCCACCGGCTGCGCATACCACACACCGTCCAGCCCTAACAGTTTAGGCAGAAATATCAGTGTAGGTATCAATACTATTATCTGCCGTAGCAGACTCAACACCATCGCCGGACGCGCCTTGCCTATACAAAGCATATAACTGGAACCTATGACCGATATCGCCGCCAGGGGCAATGTTATAGTGTCTTTCCGCATACCGTTTACGGTAATGGCCGTCAGATCCGGATCTTTATTGAAAAGAGAAATCACAAACTCCGGAAACAACTGCATCAGCAGCGTGCCCGCCAGAAGTATCCCAAACCCCCACGCGGTCACAATGAAATAAGCTTTCCGCGCCCTTTCGTAATTCTTGCCGCCGTAATTGTATCCCACAATCGGCTGCATCCCCTGCGTAAGTCCCATTAACGGCATGAAAAAGAGCAGCACCACAGTCATAATGGTGGTCATGGCGCCGATGGCGAGATCGCCGCCATACATTTTAAGTGAGTGGTTGGTGACCGTCTGCGAAACGCTGATCGCCAATTGAAGGGCAAACGGGGTGATGCCGATAGCCAGAATCATTTTTATCACGCTGCGTTTCAGCCTGAGGGAGACGCGGCCGAACTTAAGATTCGATTTCCCTCTTAAAAAATACTCCAGGTTCAGCACCATTGTGAGTGTCTGCGAGATAACGGTAGCCAGGGCGGCTCCTCCTATGCCCATCCCGAGCGGATATATGAAAAGCCAGTCCAGCGGCACGTTCACCGCGCAGCCAATTATCATAATCACAGCGGATCTTTTGGGGCTGCCGTCCGCGCGCATGATCGTGTTCAGCGTGGCCGAAAGCATCCACGGCACAACGCCTATGACAAGCATATCCATAAAGGTTTTCGCATACCCCAACGATTCAGGACTCGCGCCGAACAGTGCGAGAATCCTGTCGCCGAACATATAATAAAACCCGGTCAGCATGGCGCCGGTAATTACCGACAAAGTAACGGCATTGCCGACAACCGTTTCCGCGTCCTCCCTTTTTTTTCTGCCCAAAAGCAGCGACATGTTCGTGGCGGCACCCATGGCGATGCACGACGCAAAGGCCATCATTACGGTCATTATCGGCAGCGCGATCCCTACGCCGGTCATGGCATAGGCCCCCACATCCGGGATGTTGCCTATGAACAGCCTGTCGATAAGGTTATACACGGCGTTCGCCATCATACCGATGATGGCGGGAATAGAATATTTTAGCAGGAGCCTGCCGACAGGCTCCATTCCAAGTGACAGTTCTTTGCTCATTTCGATTACTTCTTTTTATTGATATATTCGTCCCATTCGGACGGCAGAAGATATTTTTTCCTGTTATTACACTCTTTACAGCAGACAGCTATATTGTTTTTGGCGGATTTTCCGCCGCGGATAACCGGGACGATATGGTCCATAGTCAGCTCTTCCGGCGGGAATTTTCCGCCGCAGTATTCGCAGATACCTTTTTGCAGTTTCTCTTTCCACCAGCGGGTATGCCGCAGCTCCCTGGCCTTCTGCTTTTCAGCTTTTATTTCGATTTCGCCCACATATATATTGAAAATATCCATGTTTACCTTGCGTAATATATAATCATGCTCATTTTAGCCGTATCGTCACCCACAGAAGCATATGAGTGCGGTACGTCGGCATTGAACCGGATCGTATCCCCAGTTCCCAACCGGTATTCCTGACCGCCAACATCAAGCACAAGCCTGCCTGAGAAAAGGGTGATAAACTCCTCCGTCCTGGGCAAATGTGCCTCCGAGGCGTAAAGCCCGCCGGGCTCCACCTCTATCATATACACTTCAAAACGTCTGTTCTCATCAAACGAAAAGAGCGGATAATTGATGTATCTGCCGCCGTTTTCGACAAGGGGTTCCGATTCAGCCTTCCTGATAACGTCCACATTTTTTTCGCCTCTGTCTATAAGCGAACTGAACGACACTTTCAGCCCGCCCGCGATCTTCCACAGCACGGCTATGGTGGGGTTCGTCTCCCCGCGTTCAATCTGCCCCAGCATGCTCTTGCTCACTCCGGTAAGCTTCGCGGCGCTGTCCAGACTGAGTTTTTTCTCCTCACGGATAGCTTTAAGATTATTCGCCACAAGGCTGTTAACATCCATGATATAAACCCGTTATTTCGGCGACTGTTTCTGACGGGGCAATAAGGTTGCCTTCGGCACACGGGGCCCGGCCACCTATAGATGCCAGAATGACGCGAAGCCCTCCGGCTTAACAGGTGGTAGCTACGGCCGGGCGGGAATCCATGGTGTGCGCGGCACAATCATATTTTGCCCCCTCATAAACAATCGTCATTATCCCCCTTGACAACATAACGCACAAATTGTATTAATATCTCGCACGTGCGTTATAGAGTAACACAAAATTCAGGATAAAGCACTATGATAAATTTACATTCTTTTCTGACCTACGCAATAGTCATGTCATACACCCCGGGGCCGAACAATATAATGTCCATGGCAAACGCGGGCAGCGTGGGCTTCAAAAACGCCCTCCCTTTCAACGCAGGGGTAATAGCCGGGTTCTTGTTGATAACGATTTTAAGCATGTTATTCGGAGCGTCGCTTTACGCGCTCATCCCCTCTTTCAAATACGTCATGCTTATGGCCGGGGCACTGTATATGCTTTATCTCGCATACAAAATGCTCCGCAGCACCGGCGGCGTGTTCGCGGTAAAAACAAAAGGCTACACCTTTTTCAACGGCTTTATACTGCAATTCGTCAATATTAAGGTCCTGGTTTACTGCATTACGGCGGTTTCCACCTATATACTGCCGTATTACAACTCTTTTTCGGCCTTCATCATATTCCCACTGCTCCTCTCCATCATCGGCGGGTCGGCGACTCTTTGCTGGGCGCTGTTCGGCTCCTTTTTCCGTAATATTTTCACGAAACACGCAAGGGCCGCGAATGTCATAATGGCGCTCCTGTTGGTCTATTGCGCGATCTCATTGTTTTTCTAACTCATATTGACTTTTTCCGCTTAATACTAGTATAATTCTTGCTTCGATTATTGAAGTTCGTCGACACGACAAGCGGGCGGGGAAGATGTTTCAGAAAGTCAAAGGATTTCAGGATATATACGGAGACGACTGCGCCTACTGGGACAAGGCGGAGGCGGTTATGCGCGACACCTATGCGCTCTTCCTCGTGCGGGAGATACGACTGCCAATCCTTGAAAGGACGGCGGTTTTCAACCGCGGCATAGGCCAGACCACAGATATAGTCGAAAAAGAGATGTTCACCTTCGCCGACCGCGACCGTACGGACTCCGAAGGGGAGATGCTCTCCCTGCGCCCCGAAGGTACCGCCGGAACGGTGCGGGCGTATGTGGAAGAAGGAATGTACAATCCGCCGTCTTTGAAAAAACTTTACTACCTTGGACCGATGTTCCGCCGGGAAAATCCGCAGAAAGGCCGCTATCGCCAGTTCACTCAGGGCGGCGCTGAATATATCGGATCGAATTCGCCTTTCACCGATGCTGAAGTTATAAATCTGTTCGTGACATATTTTAATCGCGTTGGCATAGGCAGGCTGGTGCACCTGGAGATCAACTCCGTAGGGTGCCCCGAATGCCGTCCTGCGTATCACGCCAAACTGGTGGAATATTTTGGGAACCGTAAGGAGGAACTCTGCACCGACTGCAACCGCAGGCTCACCACGAACCCACTGCGCATACTGGACTGCAAAAACGAAAAATGTAGAAATATAATAAAAGACGCCCCTATAATGCTCGACAACCTCTGCCCCGAGTGCGCGGGACATTTCGAAAGCGTGAAAAAATACCTCGGGCTTCTGGGCGTGGAATATAGGATAAAACCTCTGATGGTTCGGGGGCTGGATTACTATGTGCGCACCGCCTTCGAGATGGTGACGGACAAACTTGGCTCCGCTTCGGCCATTGGCGGAGGAGGCCGGTATGACGGGCTTGTGGAAACACTCGGCGGGCCGGCTATACCTGGAATCGGCTTTGCCATAGGAATGGACAGGGTCGTGGCGCTGATGAAACTCGTGTCTGAAATGAAACAGGTTTCACCCGCTGTGTTTATAGTCACATTCGGCGGGGAGACGGAAAAGGCCGGGATCGCTATCCTGAATGAACTCCGGGTGAAAAATATTCCCTCCGAAATAGACTATGACGGCAGGGGGATGAAAAATCAACTCAAACAGGCGGGCAGATCCGGCGCGAAATATGCCGTGATAGTCGGCGAAGATGAGCTGGCCCGCGGCGCGGTGATACTGCGCAACCTTCATGCGTCGGAACAAACGGAAGTGCCGATCTCGGAAGTGCCTGATAAATTGATGATATGAACACGCGGAAACGGCCACGCCCTGGAACATTATGATTATTCCCGCAGCGGGATTTACTTGGTAACGGCCTGCGTGAAAAACAGACTTTGCCTGTTAGGCACAGTCACAGACGGTGTAATGAATTTAAACTACGCCGGTAAAATGCCGGAAGAATACGATGAGACGCTATGGCAGCACAGTTATGTTAATAAAAAATAGGAGGATCCTAAATATATGTTATCAAATATGGCGGAATGGAGGAGAACCCACTCCTGCTCCGAGTTGACTGAAAAAAACAAGGGGCAGGAAGTCATCCTCATGGGATGGGTTCAGCGGCGCAGAGACCACGGCGGAGTTATATTCGTGGATCTGCGCGATAAAGAAGGGATCACGCAGGTTGTGTTCAACGAAAGTGCCCCTGAAGCACAAAAAACAGCGGACGGCCTGCGCAGCGAATTCGTGATCGCCATAAAGGGCGTCGTATCGCTCAGGCCGGACGGCATGAAGAACGATACCCTGGTCACCGGCTGCATAGAGGTTATCTCAAGCGAGATACGCGTTCTTAACACCGCACTGACACCCCCTTTCATGCTGGATGAATACAATCAGGCGTCGGAAGATGTGCGCCTTAAATACCGATACCTTGATCTGCGCCGTCCGCTGCTCCAGAAAAATATCATCCTGCGCCACAACATAGTCAAAAAGATACGTGAATACCTTTACGGCAAAGGGTTCCTCGATATAGAAACCCCCTTCCTCACGAAAAGCACACCCGAAGGGGCTCGGGATTATCTCGTGCCGAGCCGCGTCAACCCCGGCAAATACTACGCGCTGCCTCAGTCGCCTCAGATGTTCAAGCAGCTCCTTATGATGAGCGGCTTTGAACGGTATTTCCAAATCGTGCGGTGTTTCCGCGACGAAGACCTGCGCGCTGATCGCCAGCCGGAGTTCACTCAGCTCGATATCGAAATGAGTTTCATTGACAGAGCCGATATCATCGACCTCATAGAAGGACTTTTCGTGAAACTGTTCAAAGAGCTGAAAGGGATCGACATGCCCCGTCCCTTCCCTGTAATGGACTATGCCGACGCCATGGAACGGTTCGGGCACGACGCGCCTGACACGCGTTTTGAGATGTATCTTAAAACGATAAGCAAGCTTGTGGCTGACTGCGGGTTTGCCGTGTTCGCCGAGGCCTCCAAAACAGGCTCGGTGAAAGCCGTGAACGCCAAGGGTGCCGGCAACAAGTTCTCACGCAAAGATATCGATACCCTCACCGATTTCGTGGCAAACCTCGGCGCCAAAGGGCTGGCATATATCAAGATCAACCCGGACGGCCTACAGTCGCCTATAATCAAGTTTATGGGCGAAGATCTTGCGAAAGAGATCATAAAAGAGATGAAAGGGGAACCGGGGGACATCATCTTCTTCGGCGCCGGCGAAACATCTCTCGTCAACCTCACCATGTCCAAGCTGCGCATACAGATGGCCCACATGCTGGGGCTTATACAGCCCGGCCGGTACAGTCTCACCTGGGTGTTGGACTTCCCCCTCCTCGACTGGGATACGGAGGAGAAACGCTATGTGGCGGTTCACCATCCATTCACTGCGCCGCTGGACGAAGATGTGCCGCTCCTTTCAACAGAGCCGAAAAAAGCACGGGCTAAAGCGTACGACCTGGTGCTGAACGGTTCCGAAATAGGCGGAGGGAGCATACGTATACACAGAAGCGATGTACAGCAGTCGATGTTTGAACTGATGGGTTTTAAGGATGCCGACCTGCAGAACCGTTTCGGTTTCTTCGTGGATGCGTTGAAATACGGTACACCGCCTCACGGCGGGATAGCCTTCGGCGTCGACAGAATCTCCGCGCTATTTGCGGGCGCCGATTCCATAAGGGACGTCATCGCCTTCCCGAAAACACAGAAGGCGACTGATGTTATGTGCGATGCTCCGAACATTGTGGACGACAGGCAGCTTAAAGACCTGCACATCAGAAACACACTGGAAGATTGATTTATATACAGGCCGCTAAAGAAGTCGGCTTTTCCTTCTTACGTCACCCCGGACTCGATCCGGGGTCCAGTATGGATATAGGTTGTGCCGCAGGCACCCTATTGTCTTTATCCTGGATTCCGGCTCAAGGCCGGAATGACGAAAGAAAAAAACTTCCTCTACTGCGCAATTCCACGCTGCTGCTTAAGATTTCTGTATTCCATAAAAGTAAGGAAAATAAGGATTGAATCCAGTATTGTCAGCGCTATATACATAACTGACGGACTCTGGGCGTATTTATGCATCTGATAAGTGATGAAAAACAGGAACACGCCTATCGATATAGGGTAAGCCCATAGCTTCCTGCGCCACAGCAGGGTTATGATTATAAGCTTCACTACACCGTGCGTCAGCAGATAAAAGATCAGGAAGTGCTGCTTGTCAATAGAGAAACTCCCGCTAATTTTAAGCAGCAGGTTCATGAACAGATCGTTAGGGTCTTCCAGCAGTTCTCTGCGGGTTATAAGCGCCATAAATCTGTTCATGCGGTCCGGCGTGAGAAATGTCAACAACACACCCCCGGCAATTTCCATAAGGCCGTTCAGCGCCTTCAAAAGCAGCATGACTTCAAAACTGCCATGAAATATACGGTTTAGCCTGCTTTTTTTTATAACGTGTTCATCCATAAACGGCCCTGTGTTTCAGTATAGTCTCAAATCCCTCAAAAACAAGATCTGCCCGCATAAAGACAGTACCGTTAAATAGTTTTGACAAAAGCATTATAACCGGTATATCATGCATCATGTAAAGAAAAATATTACACCGTTTGTTTTATTTTATAACAAAACTGGCATATCCGGTCACATACATTCTGGACCATGCCGGAGCGAGGAAAAGATGGATATAAGGTGGCTGCCTAATCACAGTTCAAACACGCCTCTTTATCTGCAGATAGCAGAGCATATAAAAAACATGATTAAATACGGCTACTACCCGGCCGGACAAAAGCTTTCGGAGCGAAGCCTGGCATCGGAGTATAAAGTCTCCCGCGGCACAGTGGTCGAGGCACTGGAACTGCTCAAGTCTGGTGGGCAGCTTGCTGCCCTCCCTAAAAAAGGCACCGTGGTGGCGGAAGACGCCTGGAGCAAACTGTTCAACGCACCCGCCAACTGGCAGAACCTGGTTTCCGGCGGCAGGCAGATCCCCAACGAACCCGGGCTGCGGGAGATCTCCTCCAGATCGTCGGAAGCCGGAATCATAACACTTTCAGGCTACGCGCTTAACAATAAACTTTTTGAACCGTATAAGCCCCTTATGCAGGCCATGGCGGATATGGCGGCGGAGCCGGGCGCATTCACCTCCAGCTTCTGGCAGCATGAGCGGCAGGGATTCACCCCGCTGAGGGAGGCCGTGGCACGTTACGTGTCCCAAGAACACTCCATAAAGACCGATCCCAAAAATATCATCATATTCAACAGCTACAACGACGCCATGTCCGCTGTTTTCAACGCCCTCCTCTCCCGCAGAGTACACTTTTATGCACAGGAAAACGACATGATTCTGGTCATGGGAAACCTTGCCACCGTGGGTGTAAACCAACATCCGATCCCGTCTGACGGCGCCGGAATCTCACTGGAGGAAATAGAACGGAAAATAAGCGTGAAAAACCAGAATATTTTATATCTAAATCCCGTAAACCACTGGCCCACCGGCACCACACTGAGCTCTGAAAAGATGGGACAACTGGCTGTAACGTGTAAAAAGCTGAAAGTTCCCATCATAGAAAATGACATGCTCAGGGATCTTTGGGTTACCCCCCCTCCGCCGCCGCTCAAATCCACTGATATCCACCAGCAGATCATATATCTGGGGACGATGCCGAACCTGTTTCTGAGCGGGCTCCGCCTGGCGTGGTGCATAGCGCCGGCAAGCACCATAGAACGGCTGTGCGACGTGAAAGTCCAGTATTCCGGCCCCAACAATCAGGCCACCGAGGCACTTTACTACATCATGCTGGAAAAGGGGTATTACAAAGAGTGCATACAGTCCGTCCGGGCAAAAATGCCGGAAAGGCTTTTCGCAGTGAACACCCTGATGCACAAACACCTGAACGGAATAGCCTCCTGGGATGAGCGTAACATGAACTACCTGGTATGGGTGGAGTTCGATAAAAAAATCGATTCATTCAAGCTTTTCAGAGAACTGCGTGACTTCCACTTCCTCACCGGGAACGTTTATACCAAAAAACAGTCATCCGCCGTTCTACTGACAACCCTCAGCACGCCGCTGGATATCCTCGATAAAGGGCTTGAGGCGCTCGCCTCTGCAGTCAGATCAAAATTATAAAACAATTATCAGTTTAATTTTATTAATATTAAAAATGTGGCAGTATTTTTTCAAATACCGTGGCTCTTAATTTATCGGAACCGGCGGTGTTATCCTGACCTTAAGGAAAGGAGGAATCAGCATGATCAGTAAATTAAGCAGACGCAGTTTTCTGAAAACGGCAGGCACTGTTATCGCCGCTGCAAACCTTGCGGGATGCAGCGGAAGCAACGATGACGGGCAGGTCCGAAATCCGGCGGACAATCTGATTTTTGACAACGAAGTAAAAACATTTCACTCAACGGGTGCATTTAACTGCGGCAGCCGCTGCCTGCACAAAGTGCATGTGAAAAATAACCGTGTAATCAACATCACCTCGGCGGGGGACAAAAAGAGAAGTGCTCTCGCGGACGAAGAGGCGGAGTATGACGACGCAATGACGGGCAAACCCATGGAAATGCGCGCCTGCGTTCGCTGCTACGGCGGCTATCAGGGCATACTGTATCAACCCGACCGGCTGAAATACCCGCTGGCCATAATCGACCCGAATAAAAAGGGCGACCCCGACAATTATAAAAGGATAAGCTGGGACGAAGCCATAACCCTGGCCGCCGGATATGTAAAAGAGGCTATAGACTACGGCACCGGCAAAAACCTTCCATACACCCCGGTATTAACCCGCTACTTCGCATGGTTTTCCACTGCCCGCGCGGTGGGGATGAAACCTTTCTTCAAAATCTGCGGCAACGAGTCTTTCGGCGGCGTGGATTTGGGGATATGGGACACCGTGGGTTTCAGCACATATATCAACAACCGTACCGACCGTTTCAACACCAAGTTTATGATAACCTGGGCTCTGGACTGCACCCGCACGACATACTGGAACATCAACAGCCACTTCATGAATACCAAAGTCAAGGAAGGCGCCTACGGCACGAACATCCCTATGGTCGTTATCTCAACAAACTTCAGCGACGCGGCCTCCATGCTTTCCACCGGCGTAAACGCCAGCTATACAATAAACGGGACTCCCAAAAACATTCGGGTGCCAAACTGGATAGGCTGCCGACCCGCCACCGACGGCGCGCTCGCTGTGGCAATGATGTATGTTATATATAAAAACAAGCGTTACGATACGGGCTACCTCGGCACCTCCGCGGCCTCCCAGCCCGCGTCCGGCAGGAAATGCTT
>JAVBTI010000018.1:0-3664 GCA_031556255.1 Deferribacterales bacterium
ATGATGCCGCGGCGGAAGTTGCCGTGTACAGAGACACGATACATGAAGATGATATCGCAGTACAGGATTTCGGAGGAGAGCAGTGCATACCGTTCGCATTGTTCTTAAACAAAGGATGGTTTACGCCTGCAATGGATGCAAACGAAGTAAAAACACTGGTTTTAAAGCCTTAACGTAATTTGGAAGTTATTTTGGGAATATACATAGAAGTATTGTTTTTAGCTCTTGCTTTAAGCGCTGATGCCTTTAGTGTGGCCCTGGGAGTCGGATGCCGGTTCTCAGGGATCGGAACGGCCTGCAGGCTGTCTTTGTCATTTGGTTTTGCGCAATTTCTTATGCCTCTCACCGGCGCATTGCTTGGAAGTGCTCTGGGCAAATATTTCGACGGTATGAAATATGTCGCCGCAGTGATATTGTTTCTCATCGCTTTTAAGATGGTAAGGGAAGCCCGCAAAGGCAGCGATACCTGCTTGGACGAGGACCCTGCCCGTGGCTGGAAACTGCTTGCGCTGACGCTTGCCACCAGTATGGATGCCTTCGGTGTGGGTTTTTCGCTTGCTGCGATGCAGATACACATAATGCTGTCATCTGCAATCATAGGTGTGGTGTGCGCTTTATGCACCGCCGCGGGTATTTATGTGGGCAGAGCCTGCATGGGTTTTATCGGAAAATACGCCACATATTTAGGAGCGGCGGTTTTGATCGTGATTGGCATTAAAACAATGGTGGTATAGCGATGTTGAAAATAGGATATATGGAATTTGTCAACATTTTTCCGTTCTTTTGGCATCTGGATCAAAATCCGGAATATAAATTTGTATATGGCGTTCCATCGGATCTGAACCGCTTTCTGCATGAAGGCAGTGTGGATGTGAGCCCGGTTAGCAGCCTTGAATATATGAATCAATCCGAAAGGTACAGAATACTGAGCGGAATAGGGATATGTGCGGAAAAAACAGTACAAAGCGTCCTGCTTTTGTCCGATTATCCTATAGAGGAGCTTGACGGCAAGCACATTCATCTTTCGGCTCAGTCGCTGACAAGCGCCCATCTGCTTCGTATAATGCTGGACAAGTTTTACAACGTTATTCCCCGGTATGTGGATTACAATCAGCCCCGTGACGCTTATCTTTTGATTGGGGATAAAGCGCTCAAGGCTTATTATGAATGTGAGACCCGATATACATATGATCTGGCCGAACTGTGGTACAGGCATACGAAGCTCCCCTTTGTTTTTTCATTATGGCTTGTTTCCGCCAGAGCGGCTGATAACCCGGAGGTTGCTAAACTTTACGAAGGGCTTTTAGAGATCGCTTCGACCGTGCATGAGAAGGTGGATTTTTATGCCGAACAGTATCTGCTCAGATACAATGCGTTCAGCAAAAAACAACTGGTCGATTACTGGCGTACGCTTTACTATACCGTGGGCGACAGGGAGATCAAAGGGTTGGACCTGTATTATAAAATGCTTGGGTATGAGCCTCAATGGTATTATTATAATAATAACAGGTCAGGAGGCATTTGATGGTACGTTTAGGTATTAATATAGACCATGTCGCTACGATCAGGAATGCCAGGGGCGGCAGAGAGCCCGATCCGCTCACCGCCGCCGCTATGGCCGAACTGGGCGGGGCGGACGGCATAACCGTGCACCTGCGGGAAGACCGGCGGCATATAAAAGATCGCGACATTATTTTATTGCGTAAAACGGTAAATTTGCCGCTGAACCTTGAGATGGCCTGCACCGGGGAGATTATCGATATTGCCAGGAATATTCTGCCCGATGTGTGCACCCTCGTGCCGGAGCGCAGGGCGGAACTCACCACGGAAGGCGGCCTCGATGTGGCGGGGAACTTTGACGCAGTAAAAGACGGCATTTCACGTCTTATGGACAAAGGGATAGATGTGAGCCTTTTCATCGACCCTATAGAGGAACAGATCGTGCGTTCCGCGGAAACCGGGGCGAAATTTGTGGAATTTCATACCGGCGCATATGCCGACGCCAATGCGCAGTTGCAGAAAAATGAACTCAACAGGCTGTTTGTGGCGGCCGAGCTTGCGCTGCAGAACGGCTTGACTGTAAACGCCGGTCACGGGCTGAATTACAGGAATATATTACCCGTGGCACAGATAAAAGGATTGTATGAGGTGAATATCGGCCACTCCATCATCTCCCGCGCCATATTTACCGGGCTGACGCAGGCCGTCAGAGAGATGAAAGACCTACTGGTGACTGCCGCCGGCACGGTGCCTGAAAAATGTTAGGCTGCGATATTATAGGAATTGACAGGGTTGCGAAAAGCTACGTCAGATACGGCGACCACTTCCTGCGCCGGATACTGACCTTTGCGGAAACAGAGCTTTTCTACAAACGGGGTGCGAGCGCGGCCTTCCTTGCGGGGCGCTTTGCCGCCAAAGAGGCTGTGGCCAAGGCTTACCGCACAGGCATCGGCTATATAGGTTTTACTGATATAGAAGTTTTGCCGGATGAAAACGGTGCTCCGGTGGTTACGGTGCGGGGGGAGACGGTTCCCGGGCTGGAGGTTTCCATATCGCACTGCAAGGATTATGCTATCGCGGTGTGCAAGGGGCAAGGATAAGCGTCATTTAAGCGGGTTTTTGTTTATTTCCAAAAATTCTTTACCGAACATATATGAGGCATAGTCTGTAATATGGCCGTCGTCGTCCGCATAAACGGGATACCCGTTTATTTCTGTGCGGCACATTCCGTTTGTACACTGTAAATCATATATGTTTACGATCTCCAGTTCAGGATATTTATTTTTTAGATTGTTCATCACGTCGATTACTGATGAGTCCTGCAATGCTGCCGTGCCATCAACTATATCACATGATTTATATACGGACGGAAAGGCGATGTGCCTTCTTGCGCAAAGGGCTCTGTCTATTTTAAGAGGGTCGTAAACGCTCCATTTCCCGGCGTCATAATGATTGTATATAAAAACCGGCGTAACCCCTGATTCGATTATTATTTTAATTGTGCTTTCAAGACCTGTGTAATATTCGTCTTTTAAAAGTTTTGCTGAGCGCGACCATATTCCGCCAAGCATGACAACTTCGTATTTTTTGGAACCTATATATTCAAAAGCCTTTTTTTTCATCTCCAGACACTCATCGGTGTTGAACCAGTCAATTTTTATATCCGTATCGATTAGTGGGCAGTTCCCCACGACCATCATATCCACCGAAGCATTTGCATCCTTTGCCAGGACATCGGCAAAGCCCCAATAATTGCTGGCAAAGGAATCTCCGGCCAGCAGAACTTTTCTTTCCGCCTCAATATTGCCTGAGCGGCACTTATCTATATTCCAGTCGTAACAGTTAAAGCGCATTTTCTTTATGCTTTCGTACTTTTTATCTATTTCACTTACAGCGGAGTAATTTTTACCCAGCCTTTGCGGCATTCCATCGGTCTTTAAAACTATTTCGTATGCGCCGAAACCGATCAAAACCGGTATTACAATTGTTAGCATAGCTTAACCTCCTGTTATGCAAAGAACATTCTTGCAGCCGCAATAATCATAAATATGCCGAATATTTTGTGAAGCAGCGGTGTCTTTATTCTGTTCAACAGCCTGGAGCCGATATATCCTCCAATAACACCGCCCGCCGATATACTTATAAGCAGTGATAAGTCCGGCGG
>JAVBTI010000065.1:0-6787 GCA_031556255.1 Deferribacterales bacterium
CTCCTGCCAGAAACGGAGACTGAGGAAGACGATAGCCTGTACAACAATCGTAAGCACCACATAGGCCGGGGAAATGTATACACCATTGGAAAATACCCACAATGAGGCGGCTATGGCGCTCCCTATTAAAACCAGACCGGAAGGCACATAAATCGACGGTTTCGCCAGGCCGAACGCTAATGCGCATATTATGCCGGCGAAAAATATCGCAAAAGCCTGAACTGTATGGGCATAAAACGGCGTGCGGCTTATGGTGCGGTTACTCATAATAGCATCCAGCACCGCAAGGTGGACTTCCACACCGGGATAGGCCTGATCAAACGGGGTGGAGCGTATATCCAAAAGCCCAACGGATGTGGAACCTATAAAAACTATCTTATTTTTGAAATCCGCCGCATCATACTGCCCGTCCAGAACTCCGGCGGCGCTGTAATATGTGTACATTCCCCGTGGGCCGCGAAACGGGACTGTAAATACACCGTTTATATTGACCGGGAGATTGTAATCCTTGCTCAACAATATGCTGTGCAACCCGATGCTGTCCACCACCGGCAGAATATTCTTGATACCTTTGGCTTTCATAAAGGCTGCAAGCGCAAGGGAGGGGTAAACCTTGTTCCCCACCTTTATTATAAGAGGTACTCCCCGGACTATCCCGTCCGGGTCAGGTTCTGCATTTGTGAACCCTATCGGCACTGCATCGGAGAAAAGTTTAAGGGGCATCGTGACGGTTTTCGCCTTCGCCATATAGAAATCATAGGGTATAGCAATTTCAGCCGCCTTTTCATTAGTGGCACGTGGTATTATAGAGGGTCCTTTCGGCAGTTCTGAAGGAAGCGCGGGGGTTTCCCCGTCCTTCAAGGTCTGCACATAAAACCCGGTCACCACGGGAGAGTTCTTGAGTACCCCTGTCAGATATTCGTCATAATTTACGAGGTCTACAGGAATCCCATCAAAGGTGACATCCAGATTGAGATCCTCTTTAAATCGCTCCACAAGGAGATCGGGGGAGGTACGGTCGGATTCCGCCATCAGTATATCCACCCCGATGGCGGAAACACCGTAATCTGTAAGTTGTTTGATCATTTTTGCAAGAATATATCTTGGCCACGGCCACTGGCCGTATTTATCAAGGCTGGGCTCATCTATGTCCACTATGACGAGGCTTTTTTCCGCTGTACCGCCCGCAGTACCCCGCAGCAACATATCGTAAACAGATCTATCAAGTTGTTTGATAATTTTAGGCTGTTTGGCATAGGCGGCAAAAACAACGGCGCTTATAGCGAGCCCCAGCAGCAGCAGACGGGCGATCTTCCATTTGGCTGATCTTTTCTTTGACCGTGGCGCGCCGTCCTTTCCCATCAAAACTTCCAGGCAATGCCCATGTTCACCAGATGCTGCTCGTAGACGTAAAGTTCGGAGGAGGAATCGTTATTAGTATACTGGTAAGATGCGTCGGCAGCCCATCTTTCAGCAAAATCCCATACCACGGCAAGTCCCGCTTTCCACTGTTTGTCCTCCCTGTCTTCGGTATCCAGCACGTTTGCGGGCTCCCTGTAACTGTCCTCTTTATAGGCGCCGTACGGGTCTATCCGGAAATTTCCCAGGCGAATGCCGCCGCGCAGATTCAGCTCCCAACTGAAATAGTTGGCACGCTTGTCGTTCTCCGTTTCCATACCGGAGATCCTGCCGCCCGCCGTTATTTCATGCCCGGAGCCAAGGAAAAAGTATCTGACACTTTCGCCCAGCGACCAGAACCAGCCGTTCCTCTCCATAGCAATATTATAGCTGCGGTATTCAGCCACGCCGCGGGTAATCAGGCTCACCTGGGGAACAAGCATATATGAGAAAAGCACTTCAGGTCCGGCGCTGTTGATAGTCTGGTCGGAAGAATTGTCGTTCCTCTGGAGCACCAGTTCATCTTTCGCTTTAAAATCAATCAGATATCTTGACGCTATGTACCGCCCTCCGAAAGCGGCCCGCATCCAGAGCACATTGTTGTTGCTGGGCAGATCAGAGTTGAAGTTGTAACGGTCATAAAGCCCCACGTCGCCGGCCAGTAGCCAGCCCGCGCTGTCACCGATATCATATGAGCCGTCGGCGGTGATATTCGCGGTCGCTCCGAAGCTGGGCTCATGTTTCACTCCGGGAACGCGGAAGTATTGATGGATGATTTCCGAAACCGGCCCCAGATTCGCGTTGGAATCGTAAAGGATGCCGGCGGCCACGCGCCCGCGGTAACGGAACGGCGACTGTTGCTTGAGCAACGCCTCATACGCGGCCTCCGCATCTTCGTCTGTCAGGGTAACGTTGTGTCTCTTGAGGTAATCAAACTCGCGCTTGGCGGAGGCAGTGTCGCCCACTATAACGTAAACTCTGGCCAGTTCCGTGCGCAGGTTCAGGTCGGCGGGATATTTATCCACAAGCTTTTCCAAGGCCACGATAGCCTGGTAATATTTTTTTATGTTTATCGCGGAGCGCGCCAGTCCGAAATTTATCTCATCGTCGTCAGGACGCTCCCACATGAGGCGTATATAAAGGTCGTAAGCTTCCTGGAATTTTCCCTGGGAGAGAAGGTTTCTGGCTTCAACCTTCTGCTGATCTATAGTAATGGCAAGCGCAGGCGGTTCGGCGGCAGCACATATAGCAGGAACAGCAACACATATTGCCAGAGCCAGTATAAAAATGCGCATAACCCCACCCCCATACGCACGACTGAACTGTTTATCAAATCACTGTCATTGTTGCATAATGTAAGAATTAAATACAAAAATCAAGTTTTTTCTAAAAAGGCAGGAATGTTTGGCAGGAATATTTCACCCCTCCCCCTGCATCTCATCTATATCTATTCCGGCGTCGCGGTATTCATTGAGCTTGTTTCTCAGCGTACGCACTGTAATCCCAAGCATTTCGGCCGCCCTGGTGCGATTCCATTCCACTTTACGGAGAGTATTCAATATCAGCTCCCTTTCCATATCGGCGATGGTGGAGCCCGCCACCACACTGAAAGCGGAGCCCACTTCCGCCGCCGCAGGTTCATCAACCGCCTCTTCCTGTTTTTTCCACACTTTATTCCGGCGGTTCTGCACAGTTTCCATGGCTTCGTCAATGTCGCCATGCCCCGGCTCCGGAAGTTGCTCCTCCTGCCTTTTCTGGAAACTGTCCACCGTTATCCCATGCAGGAAAAGATCCGGCGATTCTATTTTTTTGCCCCGCGCAAGCACCACAGCCCTTTCGATCGTATGTTCCAGTTCACGCACGTTTCCCGGCCAGTTGTAATCGGCAAGAACACGCATCGCCCCATCAGACAGTTCTTTCAGCGGTTTATGATTTATATCGGAGTACTTTTTAACAAAAAACGACACCAAATCGGGCAGATCCTCTTTACGATCCCGCAGAGGGGGCAGTTCCATGCTTATAACGTTCAACCGGTAAAAAAGGTCCTCACGGAAGGCGCCTTCTTTCGCCATTGTACGCAAATCTCTGTTTGTGGTGGCAAGAATGCGCGTGTCTATCTTCTGCGACTTCTCGCCACCAAGCCTTTCAATCTCTTTTTCCTGTAAAACACGCAGCAGCTTAGGCTGCAAATGAAGCGGTATCTCCCCTACCTCGTCCAGCAGGAGTGTGCCGCCGGAGGCAAGCTCAAACTTTCCCATCTTCCTGTTCGCCGCGCCTGTGAACGCCCCTTTTTCGTATCCGAAAAGCTCGCTCTCAAGAAGGTTGTCGGGGATGGCCGCGCAATTTACCGCCACAAACTGTCCTGAAGAACGCAGGCTGTTTTCGTGTATAAAACGCGCCAGCACCTCTTTACCAGTCCCTGACTCGCCGGTTATCAGCACTGTAGCCTCGCTGCGGGCCACTTCCCTGGCAAGGCTGAAGACATGCGCCATATACGCGCTTTTATATATGGTGCCACGTTTGTCCGCCGGCTTCAGAATACCGCTGCCTTTCAGCTCAAACGTCCGCCGGACAAGCTCTTCCACAACCTCCGGCGAAAAGGGCTTCATTATATAGTCATACGCCCCTTCTTTCAGCGCTTCCACGGCGCCGGTGACCGTCCCGAAAGCCGTCACGAAACACAAGGGAGTGTCAATCCCGGTCACTTTCAACATCTCAAACATCGTCAGGCCATCGATATCGGGCATGCGCATATCGCTGATGATCAGGTCGTACACGGCGCTGGTGGCCTTGGCGTAGCCGTCCCTGCCGTTCACCGCCGTATCAACTTCCGCGACTTTCATACGTTCGATCGTTTCTTTCATCGCCTCGCGCATATTGTCATCGTCATCGACTATGAGTATTCTCTTGTCCATTCATACCTCATTTCAATACGGCATACTGACAGTGAATCTTGTATAGCTCTTACCGTCGCTTTCGGCGGTAATATTGCCGTCATGCGCACGGACGATCTTATAGGCTATTGACAAACCCAGCCCGGTGCCTTTGGCCTTTGTCGTCTGGAAAGGCATAAACAGCTTGGGGCGCATTTCTGCCGGCAGCCCGCGCCCGTTGTCCGACACCTGCAGGCGCAGCCCGGCCTCATCCGCAAACGATTCCACCGTTACCGTGCCGTTTTCGTCCACAGCGTCCACGGCATTATGTACCAGATTCATAACCACCTGACGGAAAAGGTCTTTATCGCAGTAAACAACGTGCGCTTCATCAAGCTTATTCACCATGGATACGCGTTTCTCTTTCAGAGTATGCTGAAGATAAAGCACAACGTCATCCACGATATCCGCGAGCACATGCCGTACCTTCTTTATCTGCAGCTCTTTGGTAAAAAGCAGAGTGTTGGATATGATGCCGTTTATGGTGCGTATGGCTTTAACTATGTTGGCGGTGAGCCTTCTCCTGTCAGGGTCGTCACCCAGATCCCTTTCCAGAAGAGAGGCGAAAAGCTCCATAGAGCCCAGAGGGTTGCGTATTTCGTGCGCTATATTGGCCGCCATTTCCCCCATAAGCTGGAGTTTCTCCCCGCGCTGTTTTTCCCACTCAAACTTCTTCAGGGCAGTTATATCGTCCACCACCAGAACCGTGCCGTGCAGATTGTCTGAATCGAGCTGCCCCGCGCTTATGCGGAAATAACGCCCGTCCCCGTTATCATAGTCGAATATCCCCTCGGAGGGGGACGCCCTGAGCATATCGGTAACCGCCGCGTCGCCCAGCTCCGACAGGAGCCGGTCCCCGGCCCTGTTGTTGATAATCATATTACTGTTTTTATCCACCACCAGAATAGCCGAATGTGTGTTGTTGAGAACGCTTTCGAGAAGTTTGGATATATCCGCCAGCTTGCGGTTCTTATCCTCAATCTCTCCGCGCAGTTTGCGCGCTTCGTCCTGCAAAAGATCATAAGACGACTGCAACTTCACCGTGGCGGCGTTAAACGCCTCCATGGCCTGGCTGAGGAGAGCCACATCCACAGATTTGTGGGCTACCTGTTGTTCAGGTTGTTTCTCCAAGCGGTATCCTCCATTTCACTTTTGGCCATACCCGCGAAAATAGAGTCGGGTATGGTGTCCGTAAGCTGTCTGTAGTATTCGAAAGCCCTGTCCCGCTCGTTCAGAGCTATAAGCGATTTACCTAAATAATAAAGGGCTTCCGCCTTCTTTTCAGTACTGTTGTTGTCACCGGCGGCATCCACATAGCGCTTAAGCGGCATAATCGCCCCCTGGTAATCATTCTTCCTGAAGCTCACCACCCCGGCGTCGAGGTAAACCTCCTCATATCCGGGAAATCTTGCGGCCTGATTCTCCGACAAAATAGAATATGTATCGTTCAGCACCATTTCCCGCTTCCTGTCATCCGGAATATTCTTAAGCAACTTATATTGGGCCTGCATCGCGGTCCGGAGGTCTTTCGTATACTGCTTGATCAACGAAAGGGAGTAGTCCGGATCGTTGCAGAGCCCTGTTTCATCAATAAGGGAAAGGAATTCGTCCGGCGTGAATTTGTTGATGTCGTAAATTACGTTTTTCTCGCACAGCCCCAATCCAAGCGCAGCATATTCGGGGGTCATCATGGGGGTGATTGATTTAAACAGATCCGCGGCTCGCCCCCGCATATTCATATGCATAAGTGAAGTGGTGACCATTACCCGCGCGCTGTTTGTAAGTTCCTGGTCAAACCAGGTATCCAGCCAACCCTGGTTCTCCTCGTACAATGTGATAACTTCCGCATCTCTTCCAGTTTCAAAAGCCTGGGTAAAGGGGTAGTTGAACGCCTCCGCCAGGATCTGTTTCACCTGATTCACATGCTTGCCGTTAGGCATGAAAGTAAGATATTCTCTGCTCTTATAGCGAATTGCGTTGCCGGGCATGACGCCCACATTGGTCAGAATATTCTGATAAACCGTATCGTCCCATAAATCCATCCACCGGGGCTGCAGTGGAGATGGCGGCTCCATCATTCTGTCCTCGACGGCAGTGCGGCATTCGGGGAACCTTTTTTCGTCAAACAGTTGTTTCGCACGATCAAAATGTATATCATCGATGGATTGAACTATCTGCGCATGTTTGGCCGATTCGGAGAACTCATCCAAAAGTTGACCGTAATATGTAAGGGCCGTGGAATAATTTTTATCAGCCTGAGCTGAAACCGCCGCCGTATACAGCGCGTCTTCCTTGATTTTGGCCAGATACGGCAGGTTGGGCGATTCCGGGTAGCTTGCAGCATAATCATCAATCATGCGGACGAGGCGCACAGTATCGTTGTCCTTGTAAAGTGCCTTAATCTGCACGAGCTGCGCACGCGGAACGAGTTCATACAGATCTTCCCCTATATAAAC
>JAVBTI010000020.1:0-4259 GCA_031556255.1 Deferribacterales bacterium
CATCCGTCACGGACCCGATATCCGCCGCGCTTGCGACGGTGATGGGCGTGGGCATAGGCATCGGCATAGCGCTGAGCTTGAAGCTGGACGGACTCAAACTGGTGGTTGTTTCCGCCATGGGCGCGGTGGCCACTGCTTTTACAGTTAAATGGGGCATGGAGCCGTGGCTTGTCACCCCCGCGTACGGCCGCCCCGGCAATCCGCTCACCGTATATTTTGTGGTCATTTGCGGCCATCTTCTAATGGAGCGTATTTTACGAAAAAGGACCAATTTTGACATTTTGCTGATACCCCTAGTGGGTGTGGTGTTAAGCGGACTGTTGACTTTTGTGCTGAGCGGGCCTGTTGACTTTATGACCGCGGCGGTTTCAAACTTCGTAAAACTCAGCTCTGAACAGCAGCCTGTCCTCACATCGGTGCTTGTCTCCGTAATAATGGGGATGCTACTCACCGCGCCTGTCTCCAGCGCCGCTATTGCCATAGTGATAGGCTTGAACGGCACGGCCGCCGCCGCGGCACTTGTCGGTTGCACCGCGCAGATGATAGGCTTTGCCGTCCAGTCGGCGGGGAGAAACCAGCCGGGAGCAGTGCTGTCCATAGCTTTCGGCACCTCAATGCTGCAATTCAGAAACATTGTAAAGGCGCCGGCAATCTGGCTGCCGACCATCATAGTATCAGCCGTTCTGGGCCCGTTGTGTTACTTTATTTTTCAGCCTGTTTTTACCACTGTGTCGCCAAATATACCTATGGGCGCAGGGATGGGTTCCTCCGGCCTCGTGGGCCAGTTTATATTTCTGGGGGCGAACGGGTACGGCAACCTCGCCTCGTGGCTTTTTATATTGTTCACCCTCGCCGCCCCGGTAATCCCTGTCCGGCTGCTGGACGCCTTGTTCGTCAAAATGGGATGGTACGGGCCGGAGGATCTGGCGCTTGACAATAATATTTAAAACCGGCGGATCTTTTCCTGCGGTTTTTTCTTGCTTTTTGCTAAAAAATGAGTTATATTCCCCGTCTGCGTAATATGCGCTTTGATGGAAACAACCTCTTAACGGCCTGTCCAGGGCAGTTACGGGAGTTTTTAAACAGCCCCGGTGAGTGAGTTTCCGACAAGAATATATTTAGCTTAAACAAATTTAATATATAAGTTTATGGAGGTGTCCGTTGCCGACGCTGAATCAGTTAGTGAAATATGGAAGGATGGCGATAGTCAAAAAGACCAAGTCGCCCGCATTGCAGGCGAATCCCCAGCGCAGGGGCGTTTGTGTCCGCGTGTATACCACCACGCCGAAAAAACCGAACTCCGCTTTGCGGAAGGTTGCCCGCGTGCGCTTGACGAACCATATCGAAATCACCGCCTATATCCCGGGTATAGGCCACAACCTGCAGGAACACTCGGTCGTGCTTGTGCGCGGCGGACGTACAAAAGACCTGCCGGGCGTTCGTTATAAGATCATTCGCGGCGCGAACGATACCGCCGGTGTTGCTAATAGAAAGAAATCCCGTTCAAAATACGGCGCAAAAAGACCGAAATAAGGTAAGGTTATCAGATTATGGCACGCAGAAGAGTCGCAAAAAAACGTGAAGTGCTCCCGGATCCGATCTACAGGGATGTGCTTGTTACCAAATTCATAAACAGCCTGATGTATTCCGGCTGCAAAAGCACGGCGGAAGGTATTTTCTACCGTTCAATGGATCTCATTAAACAGCGCGGCAGCGAAGAAGGCGTTGAAGTGTTCCGCAAAGCCCTTGAGAATATCCGCCCCATGCTGGAAGTTAAGTCGCGCCGTGTTGGCGGCGCTACATACCAGGTTCCTACTGAGGTGCGTCCCGCACGCCGTCAGGCCCTGTCTATTAAATGGCTCATAACAGCGGCACGCAGCCGCAAAGAGCGTACCATGGTTGAACGCCTAGCGTCCGAGCTTATGGACGCCGCCGCAGGCAAAGGTAACGCCATGAAGAAACGTGAAGATACGCACCGTATGGCGGAAGCTAACCGCGCGTTCGCGCATTTCCGCTGGTAGGAGGCTATTGTGCCTAGAGTTAAGCCCCTTAACATGATGAGAAACATCGGCATCATGGCCCACATCGACGCCGGGAAAACCACCACCACCGAGCGGATACTGTATTACACCGGTGTGACCCATAAAATAGGTGAGGTTCACGACGGCGCCGCCACCACCGACTGGATGGAACAGGAGCGTGAGCGCGGTATCACCATTACTTCCGCCACCGTTCAGTGTTTCTGGAAAGATTATCAGGTAAATGTAATCGATACCCCAGGGCACGTGGATTTCACGATAGAAGTAGAACGTTCTCTTAAAGTACTGGACGGCGCTGTGGCCGTTTTTTGCGCTGTGGGCGGCGTACAGCCTCAGTCGGAAACCGTATGGCGCCAGGCCGACAAATATAAAGTTCCGCGCATTGCCTTTGTCAACAAGATGGATCGCACCGGCGCGAACTTCGAGCGCGTTGTCGGCATGATGAAAGACCGCCTCGGCGCCAAACCGCTTGTTATCGCCATCCCGATAGGCAGTGAAGACAAGTTTCAGGGCGTTGTCGACCTCGTGAAAATGCAGTCAGTCATATGGCATGGCGAAGAACTGGGCGCTAAATATTCCTATGGCGACATTCCCGCCGATCTCGCGGAAATCGCCAAAGAGCGCCGCACCGAGATGATCGAGATGGTCGCCGAGGCTGACGAAGAGCTGATGGTGAAATACCTCGACGGCGCGGAGCTTACCGAAGAAGAGATTAAGGCCGGCATACGCAAAGGTACGATAGATTTGAAATTCAACCCCATGATATGCGGTTCGTCTTTCAAAAACAAAGGCGTGCAGCTCCTTTTGGACAGCGTTGTCGACTATCTGCCATCCCCCGTCGATATTCCGGCCGTCAAAGGCCTGGATATGAAAGGGAACGAAATTGAGCGGGAAACCA
This sequence comes from Deferribacterales bacterium, assembly GCA_031556255.1. Classification (GTDB taxonomy): domain Bacteria; phylum Chrysiogenota; class Deferribacteres; order Deferribacterales; family JAISNW01; genus JAIRQX01. The sequence goes on from JAVBTI010000020.1 coordinate 2,938, forward strand.
GCGACACTGCGCCCTTCTCGTCTCTGGCGTTCAAAATCATGACCGACCCTTACATGGGGCAGCTCACATATTTCCGCGTATACTCGGGTAAGCTTGAGGCGGGCAACTATGTGTTTAACAGCACCAAAGACAAAAAAGAGCGCATCGGCCGCCTTCTGAAAATGCACGCCAACAAGCGCGAAGAGATTAAGGACATATATGCGGGGGATATCTGCGCCACGGTGGGTTTGAAATATACCACCACCGGCGATACCCTCTGCGATGAAAATAAACCTGTAATCCTTGAGTCCATGGAATTTCCCGAGCCCGTCATACAGGTTGCCATCGAACCCAAAACCAAGGCCGACCAGGATAAACTGTCCACAGCACTTCAGAAACTGGCGCAGGAAGACCCTTCTTTCCGCGTACACGTTGACGATGAAACCGGGCAGACGATTATTGCCGGTATGGGCGAGCTGCACCTTGAAATCATCGTGGATCGCATGCTCCGTGAATTCAAGGTGGAAGCCAACGTGGGCAATCCGCAGGTAGCGTACCGCGAAACCATACGTAAGACCACCAAGATCGAAGGCCGTTACATCAAACAGTCCGGCGGCCGCGGTCAATACGGCCACGTCTGGCTGGAGCTTACTCCTATGGAAGCGGGCGGCGGCTTCGAGTTTGAAAACAAAGTTGTGGGCGGCACAATTCCTAAAGAATACATACCTGCCGTTGAGAAAGGTATTGTTGAGTCAATGGAATCGGGCGTTATGGCCGGTTATCCCGTCGTGGATCTGAAAGTTGCCGTTTATGACGGTTCATACCACGATGTGGACTCCAATGAGATGGCCTTCAAAATAGCCGCATCCATGGCCTTTAAAGACGGCATGAGACAAGCCAGCCCCGTACTCCTTGAGCCGATCATGAAGGTTGAAGTTGTGGTTCCGGACGAGTATATGGGCGACGTCATGGGCGACATAAGCTCACGCCGCGGCCGTATCGAGGGGATGGATGCTCAGAACAACGCCCAGGTAGTGCGCGCGATGGTTCCGCTGAAAGAGATGTTCGGTTATGCCACGGTGCTCCGTTCATTCACTCAGGGGCGTGCCACATATACAATGCATTTCGACCGCTATGAGGAAGTTCCTAAAAACATAGCTGAAGAAATAGTTAAAAGTAAAAGTTAATAATTAAATAATAACCGGAGGATCGAATTATGGCAAAGCAGAAGTATGAGCGTAAGAAGCCCCACGTGAACGTGGGAACGATAGGTCACGTAGACCATGGTAAGACGACGCTGACGGCGGCGCTGACAAACGTGCTGTCGAAGAAAGGTCTTGCGT
>JAVBTI010000086.1:0-10141 GCA_031556255.1 Deferribacterales bacterium
TGTGGTGCGTGCTGAATGTTTTTGTGGATGCTTATAATCGCTTTGGAGAAGCTAAACATAAGTATAAACTATCACACCGAAAGGGCGAAGTTCCTTTCTCTGTTTATGATTTTTTCTGATCTGTGCGATTGGCCACTCCCCGCCGCGACAAGCTGTTGTTTTATTCGGCAATTTGACATATATTAGTTGTCAAGTTTTTGATAATTATATTGTATTCCATTGACGGGGTGTGACATGAAGTTGAGTTTGCAAAAAAAACTTTTGCTGGTGACGGTTGTGCCGCTCATAGTACTTTTTACAGGTATTCTGATCCTCACGCAGGTATTCGTGACACAGAGTATCAAAGATGACGCAATCAGCATATCAAAAGAAATTGCGCATACAAATGAAGTTATTCTTGAAAACACCATGTCGGACCTTCTGTCTATATCCTACAACCTTGCCAACGACGTTTCCATATTGCTGGATGAAGGGATGACCCGTGAAATGGCCAGTGCCCTGCTGGAGAACTACATCAAACGCAACGACATTTTCGGCGGCGGCCTTATTCTCGAACCTGACACAATAGGAAAAGACAGCAACTACGCTGATAAAGACGGTTATGACGAAACCGGGCAGTTTTACCAGTATTATTATCAGATAGATCCCGTCAATAAAATATATGAATTCTCTCTGTTCGATACATACAAAGACGAATTCTGGTACGAACCCATAAAGAGCACGCAAAAAGGCTTTATCACCGACCCCTACCTGTATGACATGGTAGAGGACGAATATCTGGATTCCGCCACGGAACAAGACCTTGCCAGCGGGAAAATCCATATGCTTGTGACCATCGCATCCCCAATCCTCCGCGAGGGGAAGGTGGTGGGGTTTGCAGTCACGGAGCTGGATGCCAAATCTTTCACCAATATCCTGGACAGCGTGAAGCCCTTCGGTACCGGATATGCCATGCTTCTGAGCCACGAAGGGATTATTGTTACGTCGCCGTATAAAGACCTTTTGCAGCATTCGTTTGCGGAAGAGACACTCATGAGCGGGCACGACCCCAAAGAGGTAATCCGTACAATATCGAGCCGGAAAGAGTCTGATTATTACTGGAAGGATACAAGGAGCGGCAAAAATATGTTCAGTGTGGCGGTCCCTGTCATACCCGGCGATACCGGACGCATATGGGGGCTGATAGTGTCTTTTGTACCGGAGGACTCATATAAGGCCGTGGGACTTGGAAAGATACAGATGGTGGCATGGACGCTGATGGGCATAGCCCTTTTTGTAATGCTGTTTTCCGTAGTCTTTGTACGCAAATCGATAATCAGATACCTGCAGAACTTCATGACGGCATTTAAAGACATTACCGAGGGGGAAGGGGACCTCACCAAGACGATCGACATCAAAACAGGGGACGAGTTTGAAACCCTTGCCAACTACCTGAATAATTTCCTGTCCAATCTGAGAAAGATTATAATAGAAATAAAAGAGAAGTCCGGCGAATCTTCCCGGGCGTCGAAAGAGCTTCTGGAGTCGGCAACCAATCTGCGCGATACCTTCAGTAAACAGAATGCGGAGATCGAATCGGTAGCTTCCGCAGTGGAAGAAATGAGCGGCAACGCCAAAGAGATATCCGGCACCACCGGCACCAACTCCGATGTGGTGAATGATGCGGGAAAGCGCGTGGAAGACGGCCAGCAGGGGTTAAAAGACGCCCTGTTCTCAATGGATACCATACGCAATAAAACAACTTCCCTGGCGCAAACTGTGAAAATGCTCGGTGACGCGTCCGGCCAGATAGGCGAAATATTAAACGTCATAAACGAAATAGCTGACCAGACCAACCTTCTGGCACTTAACGCCGCTATCGAGGCCGCCAGGGCCGGAGACGCCGGCAGGGGCTTTGCCGTGGTAGCGGACGAAGTGCGCAAACTCGCCGAACGTACACAGAAAGCTACAAATGAAATCAAAGAAATCATCTCCACTCTCCAGAACGGCGCCGGAAAAGCATCTAAAGAGATGGGTGAAGCGGATCAGAGCGTCTCGGACGGCGTGACGAAAACACATGTCGTGGACAAGGCGTTTGTGGAGATTGTGGATTCCATCTCACGCATACAGGCGAATACCTCCGCAATACTGATCGCCGTTGAAGAACAGGCCACGGCGCTGCAAGGCGTGAGCCATAACGCGCGGGTTATCTCCACCGGAATAGATGAAAGCGCCACAACCGTGTCCAACTTCAACTCCGTCGTAACAAAGCTCGCGGACATAGCGGAAAACACCCAACAGCTTTTGAACAGATTTAAAGTGCAGTAAACCCAAACATACAAGGCCCCGGTCGCCAAAGCCGGAGCCTTTTTCATTCATACATCTCTGCGAGCCACTCCGGTCCGCCGTGTGCCGCCGCCCTGCCGGCCGCAATACGCAGATAAAAAAGCGCATTTGCGTCCCCGGCGTCTTTAGTCAGCCAATAAATGGCGTATGGTATTTCCCAGCTGCCAGTGAACCTGTCCAGGCCGGTCAAAAGGTATTCCACCATATATTTCCGGCTTTCAGGCGTTTTCGCCATCTTCCAGAAATGGGCGGTGTACAGATAAGGCTGAATGTTATCCCTGTCCAGTTCCGTCGCTCCTCTTAACGCCGCAGTAAGTGCCGCGAAATTTATGGAAGGAATGTTTTCGTTCGCCGGATTGTAAAGGTTGTAAAGAACTATCATTCTGGAAGTGAAATCATCCATTCCGAAAGAGAAAAGGCGGTAAGCGCCGGGGGTAAAAATCTGCTGAAAGCCTTTTCCGCGGCCCACCGTCCGGCCGCCGGCGCTTTCCACGTTAAAATGCGCCAGCAACATGTGAAGCGCCAGCAGCACGGCCGCCGCCATAATCACTAAATACCTGAAACATCTGTGAGCCGACATAACTTCCTCTTTTGCAGTATATTACATGCGCGCCGGACAAACCGCAATAAATTTGAGACTGTGTACGGATCATTTTGTTAGTGCTTTTTTTATGTTTTGCGAATAATATTTACATGTGCGTTGAAAACTGAAAGGAAAACGGGTTGATGAAAATATTCTCTGCCTGCCTGGCCGGAGGCGCGGACAGCGGCGAAGCGAAAGCCGTGATTGTCGACAAAGCTAAAGATATGCTTACCCTGCGGAGCGCCCGGACGCTGCCCGTTGATGATTTTATCGCGCAGGCGGGAAGCGGGCATGCAAGGATTACGCTGGAGTATGCCGATTTGCTTGCCGATGAAGCTGAACTGCCACCTGTTTCTGATGAAAAAACCGCCTCACTGCTGATAAAAAATAAACTCCATAATATGCTGAAGCCGGACACTGATTACACATTCATCCGCCGTGACATCTCAGACATCTCCCCATCGTCTCTCACAGGCGGTATAAACAGTCATTACTCCATATACGCCGTACCATCGGAGTTTTTAGACGAATATATCAATGACCGCATGCGCTCAAAGCTTTCCATGGTCACTTTCGACCGGTTCCCGCTGGCAGCCCTGTCAAAAAAGGTTGATCCTGTCGGGCTTGTATGCCACGTCTACGCTGACAGGAGGCGGATAATTCTCTCGTTCAGTGCCGGAGCCAACCTGATTTACGCGCGCACGGCGGATATCCATGTGAAATACAGTGCGGGAGACGAATTAAATGACTTTTTCTATGAAGTAATAAATCTCACATGGCTTTATGTGAGGCAGACCAGGCAGCTTCCCGTCAGCGCGGTGGTGTTCAGCGGGACGCTGAAAGGCCGGACTGCACTTGAAGAAAGGGTTAAAGCTTTTTGCGGACAGGATATACGCTATCTGAACGCTTCCGATTACGTCAAAAACTGCGACGACGGCATTTTTCAGGAATATCTGCCGGCCATCGGCTGCGCGCTGACGGAAGACAGCGCAAACTTCCTCCCTGCCGCCTACAGGGAGCAAAACGCCTATAAAACGGTGCTTAAAAAGATCAATATCGCCCTATGCATTCTCCTGGTTGCCATGCTGGTGTCCGGGACGGTAAAATTCCATACATATACTGAAAAGCTTGAGCAGTTAACCGCAACCGCCGAAGCGCTGGACGGCCGTCTTGAAGCGCTGGACAGTGCCATTGCCGACACAGACACGCTTTATTATACCGACAATTACATAAAACTTCTCGCCGGGCGGGATAAAAGCCCCATGAATCTCATTATCCCCGTGCAGGAGGCGCTGGGCAGGGAGCATTATTCGCTGGTGCGCTTCCATTACGATACAGAGAACAGCGTCAGCCTGGGCAAGCTGGAAACATTTAAAACCTACACGGCAGGCTGGCTCTTCGCCGCCGAATACAACGATTACCTGGCAGAGTTCGGCATCCGGGGCGGTATGTCCACAGATCTGAATTCTATATTGAACATCCCCGAGCGCAAACTTGAGATAAAGGCTGAAATAGGCAAAAGCGGAGTTCCTGAATGAAAAAAGAAGGGATTACACCGCAATACATCCTGTGCGTGGCCCTGATGCTGGCTGTGGCGGCCGCAGCCTGCTTCGTGCATGTTATGGACATATACTCCGAAGCGGTTGATTCAAAGATATCGCAAATCAATAATGAAACGCGCCGCTATGATTACGAAAAGCTGCGCGGTAACGCGCTGGCATTGAGGGACGCCGCCTACGTCACAGGTATAACGCCTTCCGGCAAAAACGCGGCGATAACGGAGATCCTGAAATATGCCGATTTTCTGCATGAAAAATACGGCGCGGTGATAGCTGCCAACCCTTCGGACAGCGGCGGAGTGATAACAGTTCCCATGCTGATGAGCCACATTCCGGCGGACGCGGCGGACTTTTTAGACACGCTGAAAATCTTGCTGAAAGAGGAAAAGCCGATCGTGTATATAAGCGAGCTTACCATAGAGCTTGTTGACGCGGCGCATAGCATATACGCGGTAAAAATGAAACTGGAGCTTTCAAAGCCCTACCTGGCGGAGGCGGAATAATGCTGAAAACGGCGCGCCGCATTAACGGCAGACAAAAACGGAACCTTGCATTGCTTCTCATCATCCCTCTCCTTCTTTTTTTCATGTGGGACGCCATTTCGGGAACAGCGGTTAAAGGCGCATCCGGGCAGCAGGCATATCTGTCCGCTGAGAGAACGGCGGCGCATGTTGACGCAAACCGTGCGGTCTACGATATGCTGAAAAACGCCGCCCCGCATTATACAACCAGAGACATACTGAAAGGGGCGGACGTCGAAGTTTTCCGGGGATACTTCGGCCCCCGTCCGGCGGCGACACTCCATAACGCCCGCTGAATCAACGCTTTCATATATTGTTGTTTTAACATCATAATAAGGGTGACATATGAATATTCGTGATTTGGCGCTTATAGAAGAAACACCGACCGTGTATCTGAGCACCATAGACAGCAAAGGGTTTCCCAGCACGCGCGCCATGCTCAACCTGCGCAATAAAGCGCAGTACCCTTCCCTGATACCGCTCTTCATGTCCCACAAAGACAGACCGGTGCTTTATTTTACCACAAACGGGTTTGCCAGAAAGATGTGCGAACTGGCTGAGAACCCGAAGGCATCCGCCTATTTCTGCGATCCGGCACGTTGGCACGGCGTTATGCTTCAAGGTGAGCTGGAAGTGGTGGCAGACACTGTTCTTCGTCATACAATATGGCAGAACGGCTGGGAGACGTATTATAAAGGCGGCGTGGATTCAGACGAATATGTGGTTCTGCGGTTTGAGCCGTCGTATATAAGCAGCTACTACCAATTCCAGAGATTTGAAAGCAAAATTTAGCCGCCTTTAATCCCGCGATATATCATCTGTATTGCGATAAAGATAAGGAATATCACAAAAGAACGATAAATTTTGGCACTATTGATCTTTGCGAAAAACCTGGCCGCGATACGGGAGCTGATAAACACCCCCGGAACCATCGCCGCGACCACGTCCGTCTGCGTGTAGCCGTGCAGGAAGAAAAGTATCCCGCCCCCGGCCGCCGTAAACCCCATAATCAGCCCACTGGTGGTGGTCGCGGCCTTTATCGGAACGCCCGACAGGATATTCATCGCCGGCACGACAAACACACCGCCACCGACACCTACCATCCCTGAAAGCACCCCTGCCACGCCGGATACAGCGAAAGCCGAGGGCAGTTTTCTAGGCGTATAGCGTATTGTTTGTTTTTCAGCGGGATCGTAGAACTCTCCCGAAAAAAGCCCCACCCCTTCGGTGGGCACAATTTTAGCCGTCCGTTTTTTCAGCATGAATGCTGAGGTTATAATCTGGGCACAGCCGAGAGTAAGATACAACGCACGCGCCGAAGCGTTCAGCCCAATCACTCCGCCGATAAGCGACCCCAGGATGCTGAAAACCGCAATAACAAGACCCAGGCGGAGGTTTACCATGCCGCTGCCCATATATGTGTATGATGTTGCGACACTGTTGGCCACAACTACGGCCAGGGAGGTAGCCACAGCTTCATGGATGGGATAACCCAAAAGTATGGTAAGGATAGGGATAATTATAACTCCGCCCCCGATCCCCAGGAAAGCGCCCATCAGCCCGACAATACAACCGCATAAAAAAGTGACAGCCACGAATAACTCCTTTTAAGGCTGTCAGAATAAACTAAAAGGAGGGAATTGGCAACCGCTCCGTTTGCCGTTCCGGCTCCATAGATGAAACATATCCGCTGTCATTGACGAATTTCACCGTCAGCGAGCTGTTTGACCTAATGTTGACGCCCAAGGCCGCTTTCTGATTTTTCACCACATTCCGACAATACGTGGATTTGAGCGGGGTTTGAACAGGCCGGTCAATCGCATACCTCCAGCAGCAGTTCATTATCAAACACAGCCATAAGTTGATCCCTGCCCCTTTTCGCCAGCACATAGTTCATACCTATGTCACATTTGAAACCGTTAAGCTTTACATAATTGATAAAAGCTGCTTTGTGGTTTTCCGGCTGCGTTTTTATAAATGTCCTGAATATCTGCACCATCCTGGACGCGCTGGTGTGGAACCCCAGGAAACTTTTATCCAATAGCACAAAACGCGTGTTTCCACCCAATTCCAGCGCAAAATACCCACTCGACGGCAGGCAGCCTGAGGCGACAAAGGCTATGTTATGGGCGGTGGATTTGCTGCATTCAATATACGGCAGAGTCAGACGGTCGATATTGTATTTCTCTCCAAGAGACAGCATCCTCAGGGCGGCCCGTTTTGAATTTTTGCCGGCAATAACGTCCTGACTCGACCATGACCACACCCACTGCTTATGGTTTCGGTAATAGGAACCAAGCGTTTGCACCTTAACCCAGCCATGCTTTTTGAACATAACTGTGTCGTCATGGAAGTCAAATTCCCATGTGGCGCCGCCTATTTTTTCCAACAGGGCGTTATTTTTATCCAGGGCGTGGGCGCCGAACATAAGAAGAAGCGTAGCCCAGGTAGGGTTCCCGATTTCAGCCTTATAAACATGTTCTTTGCCGTATTTCAGCAACCTGGATACCGCTGCCATCCACACTCCCTAATAGTATATATTGTTCACCCGGTCTTTTTCAAAAGAGGCGATGATCTGCTCATCCCCCCTTTTTGCCACGATATGATTCGCGCCAACATTGCATTTGAATCTATTAAGATAGAGGTAATGCCTGAATGAGTTTTTATGGTTATCCGGCTGTGTTTTCGAGAACTCTTTAAAGATTTCCACTATGCGCTTTGCGCTGGAGGTGAAATTCAGAAAACGCCTGTCCAGCAGAACAAACTTTGTATTGTCCCCCAGCTCCACCGCAAAGTAACCTCCGCAAGCCACACAACCCGAGGACACGAAAGCCATATTATGCGCCACAGACTTGCCGCATTCCAACACCGGGGTGGTCAGGCGGGTTATACCATGTTTTACGCCGATGGAGCGCATCATCACGGCCGCCTTTGTCATAATCGGCAGCGTCTTGAGGTCACCGTGCGCCCATGACCACACCCACTGCCCATGGTTACGGTAATATGAACCCAGCACCTGTATTTTTACCGGGCCATGCTTCTTGAAATAAATGGCGCCCGCCCGGTTGTCTATATCCCAACTGGAGCCCCCGACCTTTTCCAGCATGGCGGTATTTCTGTCCAGAGCGTACGCGCCGAAAATAAGCAGAAGCTCATTCCACTTTTCGTTTGACGAGCCCTTTGTGCGCAATTGTGTGGCGTTTTCATTAAGTATGTTTGAAAACATGACACTCCTCTAGACTTTAATAAAAGTAATCTTGATTTCAATAAATATCAAGAAAAGAAAATTAACAATTAGTTGAAAAATTGATTAAAAAGTGAAGCTTAAGCCTGATTTACGGCAAGTTCCCTGCGTTAAAGGGGACGTTTATTCCTTAATATCTCCGGTCAGGCGGAACCGCCGCTAATAAAACCATGGGGCCGGCAATATGGAAGTGAACGCCGGTTGCTTTTTGCGGACAAAGAATTTCACGGGTTACCATGAGATAACCGCAACAGAAACGTCGCCTGCCGATGAACTCTTACTCCAGCCCGCCCATACGACGGACACAAGCAATAGCAGACTGTCGTTTTTTGTAAACGGCGCTGGCCGCATCGTTGGACGATAAACATTGACTCATGCCGGGGTAAAATAGTAAATTAACAGATTATTGATATCTGCAGGAAAAGTATATGCGCAAAATTAAAATTGTATTCCCGGTATTCATCCTGGTTTTGATTATCGCCGCTATCAGTTACTTTTTATATTTTAAAAAAAATGTCACCGCTCCTGACAATAATAATGAGGCCATCGGCGTTTATTTATACATGGACAGTGAAGAGGAAAATCTTTGCGACTTTTACGAAATCAGCGAAGAGTCTTACGGGTACACCATGCACTGTTCGTACGCCGATAAAGTAAAGCTGGGAAACTCAAACGGCCTGTACGTGTTGATCGGCTACACGGAAGACCCTGAAGAGGGCTATCAACTGCTTAATGTCTATAACAGCGACGTTCCGGTGCATATCGAACAGATGTTCTACCTGCCGGATAACGAACATGGCATATGTTCTTTCACGTCCGACGACATGCCGCAGCCGCTGGCAATGCAGTGCGCCCCCGCACAGAAAGAGATGCTTGAAAGCGAGTACACTGACGTACTTCTGCGGGTCAGCTTCTATGATCTTGAAAAGAAAGACAAAAAGAGCTCCGCCGTCCTGATTAGTTTTATGACTGAGGAGTACAGCATCGATTGCTATTACAACAACGACCTTAGCCAGAAGCCGGGCATATGCGCATTCGTTACATATGAAGACAGCGTCATGGATATAAACTGCAGCGCCGAGGCCAAGGAGTTTTTCAAGGTAAATCAGGACAACCCGCTGGTGATATGGTATGTTGAAAAACGCCACCATTACGAATTAACCGAATACATCCTCGCTTCAGAGTCGGAGTATGAAGAATATGACGATTACGGCGGTGATTACACTGAGGACGACGGTTATTCCGAAGATGACGAATATGGCGAAGACCACAATTTTTACAGAGGCGTGGTTACAGATCAGCTGTATTTCATATCCAGAGATGAAGAGGGTGTATGCTGGTTCAGCTACGACGAAGACCATACCGGCGCAATGGCGCTTATATGCGATGATGTGGATTCCGATTTTTTTCACAGCAAGGCGGGGCCCTTCCTCGTCCGTCATCACGCCGGGATAATTTCAGATTATCAGGTTGTGGAGTAAATAAAAACCTGATTGCTCACAGATTTGCCCGCAGCTGGCCCTGTGACACGGTGCTCTTTTTTCCGGCTGCGCAAAAAAGCCAGAACATCAGATAAAGCTCACCCGCAGTCATGGGAATGGCCAGTACTATTGCGATATTATGATAGTTCTGCGGCAACAGATAATAAATTATATTGCAAACAATATAGGATACCCCGGAAATGAGCAGCAGACTTCCCGCAATTTTTGAAAGTTTTTCTTTAAAAAAAATAGATGCAAGAATACATAAATGGACACCCAACATTGAACTGCCCCCCGAAAGTTGCACCAGTTTGAAAGTTAGTGTAGTAAATAACTGAAACTGGAGGAATTTGTGTCTAAAAAGAATTACAGCGCAGAAGAGATTATCGGTAAACTTCGAGAAGCGGAGTTGTATGTAAACCAAGGTA
>JAVBTI010000034.1:0-13776 GCA_031556255.1 Deferribacterales bacterium
TCGCCCAGAGTGAAGCCGCCTGCGGATGCGAGCTTTCCAGATACTGGATGCACAACGGATTTGTGAATATAAACAAAGAAAAAATGTCTAAATCGCTGGGAAACTTCTTCACCATCCGCGATATCCTCAAAGATACGGATCCGGAGGTACTGCGTTTTTTCCTCCTCACCACACACTACCGCCAGCCCCTTGAATACGCTGACACCAAGCTGTACGAGACTGAAAGCTCGCTGGAACGCATATACACCTTTAAAGACGAGCTTGCAAACGCGCAGCCGTCCAAAAAAGGCTCTGACGACGCTGCGGCGGCAGGTGAAGTATACGAAAAGTTCATTAAAGAGTTCCGTGAGGCACTGGAGGACGATTTCAACACTCCGTCCATGATTGCCGCTCTGTTTGACGCGGTCCGCGCGGGAAATACCCTGCTTATGAACAAACTGACCGCCCCGGCGCTGGACGCATTAAAGGCGGCATGCGGTAAAATCTTCGCGAACGTGGAGAAGGTGCTCTTCGTGGCCCACAGGACAGGCGAAGAGTGGTATAAATCTAACCTTTCAATCTCCGAAGAGGATGTAAACACGGCCATAGAAGCCCGCAACGCCGCCCGCAAAGATAAAAATTTCACCGGGGCCGACCGCATCCGGCAGGAACTCTCAGCCAAAGGCGTGGAACTGATTGACACGCCCACAGGCACAAGGTACAGGACTAAAAGAATAAGATAAAAGGAGTTTTATATGCCATCTTTCGACGCTGTAAACGAAGTGGATATGCAGGAAGTGGATAACGCCGTAAATAACTTGAAAAAGGAACTTGTGAACAGGTTCGATTTCAAAAATTCCGGCACGGAGATCGAGTTAAATAAAAAAGATGGGATAATAACCATCACATCCAGCGACGACATGAAGATGCGCGCTCTGCGCGAGATGCTCATCACCGTGGCGCTGAAACGCGGCGTCGACAGCCGCACCCTCGAATTCGGCGAGGTGGAGAAGGCCGGCGGCACTAAACTCCGCCGCACGGTCAAACTCAAGAAAGGGTTGGATAAAGAGCAGGCAAAAAAGATCTCAGCCCTGATAAAGGATTCCGGCCTGAAGGTGCAGGCGGCCATCATGGACGACAAGGTGCGGGTGACCGGCAAGAAGATCGACGACCTGCAGGCGGTGATCCAGATGCTTAAAGGGGCGGAGCTGGATACGCCGCTGCAGTACGTAAATATGAAAAGTTAACTGTCCTTATGCCATACGGCACGTGAAGTAGGGTTATTCGGATCTGTGGGGAAGAAGCATTCCGACACGGCTATATCCAGTTCAATAACCTTATTATTGAGCGCCGCGCGCAGAACATCCACAAAATTAAGGTTCCAGCCGTTTTGCCTGAAAAAGTCACGGTGTGCTTCACTCACTTTGCCCAGTAATTTTGCCTGAAAACCGAAGGGCTCAAAATGAACGCAGGTAACGTGAGGCGCTACCCCTGCGACCACGGAAAACCATTTTTCCGGCAGCAGCGTCACCTGCTCTATACTATGACACGTAAATACGAGCGCCCGTTCCCCCGCTTCCATATCAAGCACGGGGTTTAAATGATCAAAATGAAAGAAGCTGGCATTCAGCCGCGGCTCTGCTTTCACAAACTCGTTGGCTAAATTTACGCCGCTTTCAGTATATTCTCCGCCTAAATAACGCATATCGGCAAGGCCGCCGTAAAAAAGCTCAAAAATATTACGTCCGTATCCACAGCCAAGCTCCGTCACGGAATCAAAGGGCCCGCGTTCATCTATGATATCTGCCAGCATATTGTGATAGGGCATACTTACATGGAAGGGTACGGTCAAATAGTTGCCCTGGCATGATGTTTGCCTGGCCAGCGGAGTTCCCGAAGGATTCTTCATAGCTTCATTATCATTCGCATACATTGGTTCCCAGTGACATGCATCATCCTTCAGACGATGCAATGCATATTTGCGTTCCTTCTTTTCGAGCAGCTTGATCGCCTGATACGGGCTGTATCCTTTTTTTATATACTCCAGCATAAAATCAGCCCGGTGCTTCCAGGCGATTTCATAAAATTTTTTCCAGGCTTCCCGCTGCATTCCTTCCATGGTTTTATACCCGTAATAATTGCACGTTATTTGACTTCTTCAATATCCGTCATCTTCCATGATTTGTCTAACAGCGCTTTCCTGGGGCCGTAAAAGCGTATCAGCGCCTCGAATTTCCCGCCGGAAGCGGTGGGAATCCAGTTAGGTTCTCTTCCGGCCGGCGCTTTCGGCCCGAAATACAGGTCTACTGAGCCATCAGAGTTGACCAGCAGGCCAGTGCTCCGGGATGAACGGCTGGCCCGCGCCATATCCTTAATAAGCGCGTGATTTTCACGATCATAAAGGGTAACCGACCAAAACTGGGTCACAGGAGCTTTAGCCGGGATGTTGATCATATAGTTTTTGCTTCCGTCAAGTGAACTGTTGTCTTTGCCTTTCACGCTCATAAGGTAGAGCTGCCCTTTACCCGGCCGTTTAATTCCGCTGTAAGCAAAATAGTACGCCAGGCTGCGTGAATCCAGCGGGTAGCTGTCAGCGGCTCTGTACGAGGTGCTCTGGGCTTCTGTAAAATCTGATGCGACGGGCATTATTATGTTTGTGCCCGGATAAAAAGGTTCAATATCATTATCCATGCGGTAGCTCAGCCATGTCTGGGCGTCCTGAGAAGCCCGTGCCAATATCCGGGCGGCTTCCCCGTCAGGGTTGAAAGGTTTCCCCTTCTCTATCCCTATGTACTTGAGCTCGTTGATCATAACCATGTCTCTTCTAAGCCACGGCTCCATCTGTATGATGTCATTGAGCGAAGTACAAAACGATATATCATATCTGATGGTGGAGTCGAAAATCTGGTTTATGACATCCAAAAAGACAGTCTGTGGCGGTTTGACAGCGTCGGACAGAGGATAAATTTTCACCCTTTTCGCGTAATTAACCGCTTTTGTGATATCTTCCCCGCTTTCGCTTTTGAGTATCGAACGCAGAATAGCGTAGTTCCGGTAAGTAAGTGATCTCAGCACAATATAGCCGCCCGGCACCTTGTCTTTATAGTCCGGCGGCAGTATCAGATATTTTCCGCCCTTGCCTTTATCCGCCCCGGCGGGCCCGACATCTTCAAGAGGCATCTGCCATATATCCATTATGGAGCCGGTTATGGAACCTCCAGCGTCCGCCGGCGGTATTTCTATAACCACCGGACCGGTTTCCGTGTTAATAAAAGGCATTGCGTAAATAACGTCCGGATTCGGTGTGAGCGTCTGGTTTTTCCAGCTGAAAAGGCCCGGCCAGAAAGCGATCTGATTATCTTTGCCTCCGGCTTTGATAAAGGCCTGATACATCAGATAAGTGTTAACGGCAGGCAAGCCCCAGTTCACAGCTTCAAAAGCCCTGCCGTACTTAATGCCGTTTGCAATTTCACTTGTGCCGCCCGAGGAAACTGTTTGATTCCCGGCCGTCTTTTGGCACGCTGTTGACAGCGCGAATATAAAAACAATCATTAACAATGCTGAAAATTTTCTGAACATGTTACCTCCCTGGTATCTCATACACAATAAATAATAGCGTCAAAACAGTTTACTAGTCAAATGCTGAATTTACAGATACCAGTGTAAATGTTTGCTGACATCAGATAAAAGTATTTTTGAAGGTCTGTACCGGCGGCCATGAAAATCCGCCGGTGCGCGTCTTACGTTCTGAATCTGCTCATCATATTTTTCATCACTTCCGCGGTTTTCTCAAGTTCCGAAGCGTTCCTTGCCAGATGATCGGAGGTAAGTTTAACTTCGCTTGATATTGTGGCTACGGAGCTTATATCCGATTGTATTTGGGAGCTTGTGGCGGACATCTGCCGGGTCGCGGCGGAAATGCTCTCAACCATGGACTGAAGCATGGATACACCCTGCTGTATCTCCCCGAGCACCTCAGTGGTCTTGCTGGACGCCGACACGCCGTTTGCCACCTGCCCGATCACCGATTCCATGGAGTTTGAAACATTCTGCATCTCCCGCTGGGTACCGCTGACAAGTTCCGCAATTTCAGAAGTAGCTTTCTGGGTGTTTTCCGCAAGCTTGCGTACTTCGTCAGCGACCACTGCGAAACCCCTGCCGGCGTCGCCCGCCCTTGCGGCCTCTATCGCCGCGTTAAGCGCCAGGAGATTCGTCTGGTCAGCTATATTCGTAATAACACCCACAATGTTTTTGATCTCCAGAGACTTGTCCCCGAGCGATTTCACCAGAACAGATGCCTGATCCACGGTATCTTTTATTTTGACGATCTCTTTGACCGACTCCTCCACTCTGCGGCTTCCGCTGGACACTTTTTCAGAGGTCTGCTGAGAAAACTCCGATATTTCCGCCAGACTTCTGGCAATTTCTCCCGTGGTGGCGGACATTTCTTCTGACGCTGATGATATGAGCGCGGAACGGTCAGACTGATCCGTCATACCGGCGGAAAGTTCCTGCACCCCGGCTGAAAGAGTGGTGCTGGAGCTCTGCAGGTCGCCGGCTATTTTAATACTCCCGCTGATAATCCCGCTCAGATGCTTCACCATCTCCTTTACAGAGTGGGCAAGGCTTGATTCGTCCCCGAGCGCGGTTTTTATATCCACGGTAAAATTGCCGCCGGCGAGATCGTTCATAATCTCCGCCACATAGTTCGGCTCTCCGCCCAGTTGCCTCATTAGTCCGCGCACAATGTATATAACCACCGCCGAAATCAGCAGCACCGCAATCAACGCAACAACAGGGACAATGACCCTTACACTGTCCAGCGCCTCATAAACCTCCTCTTTAGCCACATTTATTCCGAAATAATATGTGTAATCCGTCCCTTCTATTGATACCGGGACATAAAAAGAGAGCGACAGCTTTCCGGTAGCCACGGTAACCCTTTCAGTGGAGTACACCTCTTTTTTATCAGCGGACGGCTTCAGTACATCCGCCGCGGCGGAACGTTTGCCCAACTGCCCGTCAGACGGATGGACGGTATTGATCAGGTTCTGCGACAACAGAACCCCGTAACCCGTCTGATAAACTTTTATTGTTCTGACAAGTTTGATAACCGCGTCTGCGTCTATATCGACTCCTGCCACACCGGCATATCGCCCGTTGACTTTGAACGGCTTGCTCACTGATATGGTTTTTACCTTTCTGCCGTCGTAATCGTGTTCTTCGGCCTCGGTAATATACGCTTTCCCTGTTTTCAGGGCAGCCGTATAACGGTCGCCGGCTATATCTTTCATTTCAGACACCTTGAGTCCGCCGCCGTCTCTGTAAACCATGGGCGCAAAACGCACGGCTGAATCAGTTCCGCTGAAAACCCCAGGCTCCCACACTATCCAGACCGCAAAAAGATCTCCATTATCACTCAATACCGACATCAGATAATCAATGGTGTTATCCCTGCCGATTCCGCTTAAAAAACCTGAAGAACTGTCCATAGCCTCCGCCGTATTCACGGCCTGGTTGACTTTACCCTGGATTACATTCGCATAACGATAAGCAACGTTCCATGCATTACTCTTAGCGAGTTTATCAATTTCATTGTGAAACGAATTATAGACTATAAGCCCTACCGCCAGAAACGAAATAACAACAGCCGCAATAACAGGAATAAGAATTTTCATGCGAAAAGACAATTTCATACCCGTCCCCCCTTCTTTATCAGGCGATTGATATTAAAACGGTTATATGAAAAAGTCATTCAAAATTTTTGCACAAACGATGGCGTGCTACCGCAAAAAGGCTTCGGCGCTAAGCCTGAGGTTTTTTTAAACTTGATATTTATGATTAAAGTAATCCGCCGCCCGGCACGGCGGACACTAAAATAATATCATAATTTATGCGCCTACATAAGCCCCTGAGATTTCAGAAACCCGATCGCCACATCCCGGTAGTCTTTGCCTTCTACGTCAACCTGATAATTCAAGCCAATCATGGTTTCTTCATCGATCCTGCCGGCAAGCATATTCAGCACATCCATGAGTTCGGGATATTTCTCCAGTGTCTCTTCCCGTACCACGGGCGCGGCATAATACGGCGGGAACAGGAATCTGTCATCCTTCAGCACCACAAGGCCATACTCTTTCAGAAGGCCGTCAGTGGAAAACGCGTCCACCACCTGGCTGGAGTCGGTTGATATCGCCTTATACCTGAGGGCTGCTTCCATGGGGTAAATCGCCTTAAATTTCAATCCGTACAGCCTTTCAAGCTCCACAAGACCGTCCGGTCGGTTGGCAAACTCCACCGTAGGGGTAAATGTCAGATAAGGCGCGCTCAGCCTGAGATCGGATATTTTGGCAAGATTGTATTTTTCAGCGGTTTCTTTACGCACAGCGATTGTATAGGTATTGTTGAACCCCAACGGGGCAAGCCACTCTATGCCGTATAACTTTTCAAACTCGTCTTTCGTGGTTTTATAAACCTCATCCGGGTTTGTGTTGTTCGGAAGCTTGAGGATATTAATATAGGCAGTCCCTGTATATTCAACATACATATCCACCAACCCCTCTTTCATGGCCGTAAAAACCATGTTGGATCCGCCCAGGCTCATCTGCCTGTTGACTTTAATATCGGTCTGCGCCTCCACAAGCTCGGAGAAAATGTTGCCGAGGATCTGCTGCTCGGTGTAGTCTTTTGACGCAATGGTTATGCTTTTCTGACGGCTGTCCACGATCGCCTTTCCCGAAGCAACGGCCAACACCGCAATCAAAATCGCCAACGCACCGGCAAACACCGCCTTTTGCATGGCTTTGCGACGTCGCAGATCTTTCGCGCTGACATATATATTTCTCATATTGAGCGGTGTAACGAGAAGCTCCACCCTGCCCAGCAGATAATCCACAAGAAGCGCCAGGATGCATGCGGGCACGGCCCCGGCAATAATCATATAGTTGTTGACGGTCTGGATGCCTGAAAACACAAGATATCCGAGTCCGCCCGCGCCTACCAGGGCAGCGATGGTGACAAGCCCGATAGCGGTAACCGCCGATATCCTGACTCCCGCCATAATCACCGGCAGGGCCAGCGGGACCTTCACCATAAAAAGGACCTGCCGTGAACTCATCCCTATCCCGCGAGCCGCTTCAATCATCTGAGGATTTATATTCATTACACCCGTATAGGTATTCTTGATTATCGGCAGGAGAGAATAGAGCGTTATCATAAACACGGCGGGAACCATCCCTATCCCCAGGAAAGATATGGCGAAGCCCAGAAGCGCAAGACTCGGTATCGCCTGAACCAGATTGGCGAAATTTATCACCACCTTAGCCGCCTTGCTATGGTTTGTGATAAATATCCCCAGCGGGACGCCTATAAGTATGGATATAATCACGGCTGCGGCTGTAAGCTCCATATGCTCCACGGCCAGCGAGGCAATCTGATGCCGGCGTTCAATAACAAAAAATATAAAGCTTTTCATTGCCTGCCTCCGTCATCTTCGTCTATATACTGCTGACTCAGGGCGGATATCAGACTGGCGGGGGTTATGAGTCCCTTCAGCCTGCCGTTTTCCGTCACGGGAACGCGGCTGATATTCTGTGTGTTCACCAGCTTGAGGACGTCCGGCATAGAATCGGCCGGTTCTACAGTTATCATGTCAGTCTTCATTATGTCGCTCACGGGTATATTGAGGTTCGCCTGCCCCCGGATCTTCCTCGCGGTGGTAAATCCCAAAAGCTCTCCGGCACGGTTCACCACAAACACGGCGTCTACGTGGTTTTCCCTCATCTTTTCCTGACAGCGGAGCAAAGTGGTGTACGGATAACATACCACCGGGTCGTTGATCATTATGTCTCCGGCTTTAATAAGTTCCGGAGAGTTCCAGATGCGGTTTTTACCCACAAACTCCGTTACAAAGCCATCCGCCGGGTTTTTGAGGATATTTTCCGGCGTGTCGTATTGCAGAACGCGCCCCTCTTTCATAATGCAAATCATGTCTCCAACTTTAACGGCCTCATTCATATCATGGGTCACGAAAACGATTGTTTTATGAAGATTGTTTTGGATGTTGATGAGCTCGTCCTGAAGCTGGCCTTTTGTTATAGGGTCGAGGGCGCTGAAGGGCTCGTCCATTAAGATTATTTCCGGATCATTGGCAAAGGCCCGCGCCACACCGACCCTCTGCTGCTGCCCACCTGAAAGCTGGCTGGGAAACCTGTGGGAAAGCGCGGGATCAAGCCCCGTCATTTCGAAAAGTTCCCCCAGCTTTCGCTCTACCTCATCTGGTGGTGAATTTTCAAGCCTGGGTATGATCGTGATGTTCTCACGCACCGTCATATGAGGAAAAAGCCCGGTCTGCTGAATCACATACCCCATCTTCCGCCGCAGTCCTATCATATCAAGATTGCTGATATCCTCTCCCTTGATACGGATAACGCCTTCCGTCGGCCGCACGAGCCGGTTGATCATCTTGAGCATCGTGGTCTTACCGCAGCCGGACGGCCCCACGAGCGTGACTGTTTTACCCTCCGGAATCTCCAGGTTCATGCCGTCGATAACCTTTCGCTCCCTGTAGCGCTTCGTAACTTTTTCAAAAGTAATCATTAAACCTCCTTTTTTATAGGTTACACCTGAAATAAGATAATAAAATAACTCCAAGTATATATAATAATAAAGCAAAATGAATAAATGTCAAATTTTTGACCAAATAGGGTATTTTTATTAAATAAAATATTGGATTTCAGCGTGTTTGTTTGGTAAATTTAAAAAAATGCCAATATTTTTTATTGTTGAGAAATTCTGAAAAAGATCACATATTGCGGTAGATGAAAACTATGCTCACATACGAATTTTTTAACAGGGACGCGACACTTGTTGCAAAAGAACTTCTGGGTAAGATATTGTGCCGTCAAACCGGAGGCATCTGGCGCAGGGCAAGGATCATAGAGACGGAAGCATACTATATCCACGAAAAAGGAAGCCACGCCAGCTTGGGCTACACCGAAAAGCGGAAAGCGCTCTTTATGCCGGCGGGCACAATATATATGTATTACGCCAGAGGGGGCGACTCGCTGAATATAAGTGCGGCGGGGGAAGGGAATGCGGTACTCATTAAGTCCGCCGTAGCCACGGAAGATAACAGCCCCGAAACTATTGAAATTATGTTGAAGGACAACCCGGTCAAAAGCTCCGGGAAACCCCGCCCCGTCGAACGCCTCTGTTCCGGCCAGACCATCCTGTGCAGGGCGCTGGGGCTGAAAGTCGGAGAGTGGGACGGCAAACAGTTCAATCCACTGGTCTTTTACGCGGAAGACACCGGCTACCGCCCGGAGAAAATATTATCCGCCCCCCGGCTGGGAATACCGAAAGGACGAAATGAAGAGCTCATACTGCGCTTTATTGACGCTAAATATCTGAAACATACCACGAACGGCAGGGTGTAAGCGCTTTATATACGGCACCTGTGCCAAGGCGCGCCGCTATTCTTGTCACCGGTCAGCACACGTACGGCATCGCTAAATTCACTTAACCACATCCATGATATACCAATTGACTTATATTTACAATTCATATATTTTCATTAATGTCACTTTGCAAAAGTGAGGAAGGAGGGTTGAATGTTCAATAAAGTCTTTACTTGCTTGCTTTTAGCGTTTGCAGTATCATGCGCCGCCGGTGTTACGGCACAGAAACCGGATCAGGTGGACGAAATCCTCACCCCGCCGGGAGCCAAACGTATCGGCCTGTCAAACTGGGATTTTACACTGGAAAGCACAGACTCGCTTGATAACCTGACCTCCTTTTACATCAGGGCGCTAAAATCACTTAACGCATACGGCTTTACGGAATCGAACCATCCGCAGTTTTCTGAATTGAAGATAAAGTGGCAATGGGAAGGCGGCTATAACAATAACAGGCGCCTCTCTATCACAATCTACGATTCGCCGGGCGATAAGTATACGATACTGATTAAACGCGGTGTGATGGCGGAATGATATTGCCTTGCAGTGTTAAAATCTTACCGTTAGCCCCATTGAATATGTTCTGCCCGGCATCGGATAGTTGTACCTTGTCTCATAAAGTTCGTCCATAATATTGCGGACGGACATATCTATTCTTAAATTGTCGGTAATATTGAAAGCAAGGAACAGATGCAAGAGGTAATAGGCATCCAGAGATCCGGTTCCGTATGTATCAGTCCAGCGCTCGCCCATGTATTCAAAGACAGGCATAATGGATATATAGTCTTCCCATGGCAGGATTTCCACGTAGCTGTTCAGTGTAAATGCGGGGTAGTAAGTCATAGTTTTGGCATCCGTAACGCTCTTATCAATGGAATAGTCGCTCCAGGATAAGTTGACCCCCATATCCAGCCAGTGGGAGAAAAAGTATGTGGAGCTCAGTTCCAGGCCGTAAAAAGAAACGGCGTCCAGGTTGGTGGTAAATTCTGCCGAGTGGGACGAGTTGAAAGGGTCGGGGACTTTTATTACGGCCATTTTGTCGTTAACATGGCTGTAATATCCGGCGATATCCACATTCAGGCTGTTGAAAAATATCCCTTTATAGCCCAGCTCGACGTGATCGGCCACCTCCGGCTTCAGGCTCGGGTTTGGCAGAGTCTCGCTCACACGGGTGGAATAACGGTCGCTCATAGTGGGAAACTGGTTTCTTCTGGCGTAAGTCAGGCGAAGTTCATGATTTTCAATAAACTCATAAAACACTCCCGCCTGCCCGGCTAAAAGCCACTGATCCTCCGCGTCAATCTTGTATGACGACACCTGCATATATTCGGCAAACACATTTGCCCTGCTCCAGTAGGTGTCCGGAAGCAGGCTGTCAAACCCGCCGCTTACCGCTAAGCGCAATTTCCGGGCGGGCTGATACTCATATTCCATGCCAAGGGATATTTTGTTTTCTTTCACATGCACGTCATTTCTATCCACCAGATCGTTTCGGTAGCCCCAGTGATCATCCTGGCGAAATGTGAGAGCCCCCCGCAAACTGTTCTTTTCGTTTATTATGTAGCCGGCATTTAAACTTGCGCCGGTGGCGTATTCATTATATTCGGTAATCCTGTTGGGCCTGTCGGCATCTACATGTATGAAACTTGAATAAGAGCTGAGGATATTGTCATGAGTATCGTAAAAGACAAGGAGATTTACGCCCAGCTTGTCGGTCTCATAGTTACTGTGCAGGGATATGCTTTGATGCTCCCAGTCGTCCCAGCCCTGTAAGGAATATACCGGGCCTACCTCCGGCGGGTTCATCCCCCTGTCGGAGGACTGGTAGATGTAGGTCGCCCATACATCCAGATCGCTTGTAGGGGTAATGCCGGCGATAACGGTGGTTTTAAAGTCGTCGCTGTCGGAATAAAGTCTTTTGCCCTTATTCTGAACGCTTCCCTGCATGGGGGTGTAATTATCCGGCAGTCGGGTATGATCCACGTCCCTATACTGAATAGTTGCTTTCAAATAAAACAGATCCTGTTTTGTGCCTACGCTTGCCACGAGATTGTTGGCGGACAGGCTGAATCTGCTATCCATTTCAAGAGAGTCTCTCAGGTAAAGTTCAAAACCTTTTTTGGGCTTGGCCACGGTCAACAAAACAGCGCCGCCCATCCCGTTTGCTCCCATCATCATTGACGAATAGCCTTTTTGAATCAATATGCTTTCCATATCCCCAATCAGAAGGCTTCCGCTGTCTCCGCGGCCGTTAAAGGGGCTGGTTACGGATATGCCGTCAACTATGATGGGTATATAGGAGCTGTCAAAGCCTCTTATGCTGAAAGAAGACTCCCCTCTCGCGTTGCCTTCGGAAAGGGTTACTCCCGGCACACTGCGCAGGGCCTGCTGCAGGTCCTGAACGCCGGTTTTCTCCATATAATTGCCGGAGATCTCGTTACCCCGCTGCTTTTGCCTTTCCGCCGACACCTCCACGGAATCAAGGATGATCGGCTCAGGCTCTTCCGCAAAAGCAACGTAAGCACAGAGTA
This sequence comes from Deferribacterales bacterium, assembly GCA_031556255.1. GTDB lineage: Bacteria > Chrysiogenota > Deferribacteres > Deferribacterales > JAISNW01 > JAIRQX01. The sequence goes on from JAVBTI010000034.1 coordinate 11,966, forward strand.
TTAAAAAAACAACGGCTATATTTTTTATCATGACAGAAAATCCTATTTTAAAACTCTTCAGGCAAACTTTATTTATATTATGAGACGGGCTTTTGCCCGCCTCATACTGTCAATAAATTGGTTTTTGTCTCCGTCATTCCGGCCTCCGAGCCGGAATCCAGATGAAATAAGTTGTGCCGCAGGCCCCTAATATTTTCATTCTGGATTGCGGGGCAAGCCCGCAATGACGAAAAAAAAGGGGGCGGGCCTTAGCCCGCCTTTCGGTGTTATCAGTTACTTAAAATCGCCGGCGCTGTTTCCGGGGACGCCGCCTTCTATTTTTACACGGCCGTCAAGCGTCGGGTTCATTCCGGCGCTGCCGTTGTTGTATATATACTCGGCAACCGCCCGCACAAGGGGCACGCCGGTGTTCTGAACACTGCCCTTCAAAAATGCCAGATAAAGGCTGTCAGCAATTTTTTTGGTGGTGGCTATTTTGTAGGTCTTGTTTTGATCTATAGCTACGCCGTTAATAGTGGTGCCGGCCGTGTCTTTGATTCTACCGCGTTTATAACCCATTACCGAGCCTTCGCCGGGGTCGCCGGATACAGGGCTGGCTTGTGTGTAGGGCATGAGGTAACAGCCGAGAGGATCGTTCACTGAATCGTAAGTACCGTCATTGGCGTTACGGGCTGCAACGCATCCGGGTCTGCTGATGTTGTCTGTAAAATGAGCATTGAACGCGTCCAGTGAGTAGTCTTTATATTTTATCGTATAGCGGACCTCTTTAGACGGCATTCCCCAGTACACGCCGTTATAAGTTGTACCGCCGGAGCCGCCATAGTGGCCGTTGCGGTATACCGCTGCCGCCTGGCCCAGGAGTGTGGAGGCATAACCGTTATTTGTACCTACTGCCGGGTAGTTATCCAGATCAAGATTATAGTCAAGAGTGGATATCAGGTCAGAGCCTTTCAGGGATACAATAACGATGGGGTCATCGGCATAATCCTGATTTGTAACACCCTGCAGGAATTTCGGAGTGATTGTCTGGTTACGCTGTATACCGGTGTTGATCATGGTTCCTACGAGCCAGGCGAAATCTGTATTGTAACCTCTTTCCTTGGCATACCACTGTACGGCGTCGGCATAAAGGTTGCCCAGAGCCGTTTCCTTGCCGCGGACAAGCCTGTCGGTGCCCGTTCTGCCGCCTTTCTTATATGTGGTGCTTATGCGCCAGAAATCGCTGTGAGGGACATCTTCCGCGTATATGAATTCAGCGTTCGCTTTGCTCAGGTATTCGTCAGGGTTATTGAAGTTAAGGTCGGTATATTTCGGCGTTCCCTGAACGGAAGATCCCTCGGAACCGGAAGATACACTGTTAACCGCGCGTACTTTAATATCGTAAGTTTTGTCATTTGCCAGGTTGGCCACGGTAAGACTTGCGATACCGTTTGTCAGTGAAGTGATAAGTACGGACTCCCAGCTTGACCAGGCGGCCGCGCCGGACTCTTTATAAGCATACTGGTAATCAGACACTGATTTAGCACCGGTAAGAACTGCCGGGAAACTCAGGTCAACGCGTTTATTGGCGTTTTTTACTAAGGTTACCGCAGGCGTGTCAGGTGCGGTTGCGGCATCTTCCCCTTTGTATGTGTCGTATACAATACTACCGGAGGCGGGAACGGTGCCGAAAATATGCCATGCGCCGTCACCGTTGACGTTTCTGGCGATCACGCAAAGCTTATGCGTCGCGGTGTTGTTATCCACCGTGAAAACATAGTTATCGCCTGAAGTGAGGTTTGCTGGCGACCAGAACCCGGGAGTGAGCTGGC
>JAVBTI010000025.1:0-6379 GCA_031556255.1 Deferribacterales bacterium
ACGCCATTCTGCGGCATTTGGAACGGATCTCCATCACAGATATGGAAGAGGTGTCATCAATATAAATTTTCATATCCGCGAGCGTGTTGCCCACGTCGGCGAGACGTTCCCAGTCTCCGTCGATAAGGCGGCCGCTCCGCAGACGCTGGCTGGGGATTTCCGCCTCCATAGACATAAGTCGCTGCACGAGCTGCGGGGAGGACATTTCAAGGCTGAATACCGCCACGCGTTTTCCGGCGGAGGCAGCGTTCTGCGCGATGTTCAGCGCGAATGCGGTTTTACCCATCGCTGGGCGCCCGCCGACGATAACCAGGGCGCCCGGCTGAAAGCCGTTTGTGATCCTGTCGAGGTCGTAAAATCCGGACGGGATGCCCGACATATCATCGCTGCGGCCGTAAAGTTCTTCCAGATGCTTATATGCGTCGTTAACCAACTCCGCCAAAGGTTTGGGATCTTTGTGAGAGGTCTCTTTGGTCAGTTCGAATATTTTCTGGCCTGATTCATCCAGCGCGTCCGTGACATCGCGGGTTATATCCTGATCGTATTCGTAGGCCAGCTCGTGTATATCAGTTGCCGCGGCGATCAGGTTGCGCAGCCTGGCCTTGCTTTTAACATGGTCAGCATATAGGCCGATATTGGCTGCGTTAGGGATGATCTGTGTCAGGCTGATGAGGTAGTCCACCCCGCCAACCTGATCCAGAAGCCCCGCCGCCTTGAGGGCGGAAGCGACAAGGGTCAGGTCGTGCGCCTGACCCGCGCTGTATAATCTGTATATTGTATCAAAGATGATTCCGTTGTTGCGGCTGTAGAAATCTTCCGATGCGAGAACGCCCATTATTTTATCGAACGTGCGTTCTTCTATCATCAGGGAGGCCAGCACGGCCTGTTCCGCCTCGTTGTTGTGAGGCGGAATCTTGCCCACGGAAGCGGTTTCAACGGCGTTATTCAGCCTGCGCACTTACCGTCACCGTAAAAGAACTGCGTATATCTTTATACAGGTGCACTTTCACTTCATGCGTACCAAGATCTTTCAGCGGCTCTTTCATATCGAGCTGTTTTTTCTCAAGCTCCACGCCCTGCTCTTTGAGCGCGTCCACAATATCCTGCGGAGTGATTGCACCGTACAGCCTGCCGGTTTCGCCGGCTTTTCGGGAGATGGATATGGAAACTTTTCTGATCTCCGCGGCCCGCGTGTGGGCGTCGGCCTGGCGTTTCTTTTCGCGGTCCTGAATCTCTTTCAGTTTCTTCTCAAGCGCTTTCTGGTTCGCCTGGGTGGCCTCCACCGCCAGACGCCCTTTAAAAAGGAAATTACGGGCATAGCCGTCCTTTACCTCTTTTATGTCCCCTTCATGGGCAACATTTTCAACATCCTTCAAAAAAATCACTTTCATTTTCTGCAACCTCTTTTTTAAGTATTCTCAGGCTGTCGGAGACATCAAAACCGCGTCCTCTCAGATAATTTAAACAGGAACGCGCAAACTCCCCGCCCGCCGATTTTTTTCTTATTCTGCGGTATTTTTGTATAACGGAGGCTATTACCGTGTCAATATCCAGATCTTCTCCGCGCGCCGCATCAACTATTTCCTGAACCGACCGTTCCACGCCTCTCTGGTAAAGCTTTTCTCTGATATAATACGGGCCGTAACCTGACTCAGTTTTCCACCTGACGTAACTGCGGAACAGGCGCCCGTCGTCCAGATATCTGTCTGCCTTTAACTGCTCAAGAACCGGTGTAAAATCTTCGTTCGGATAGATCTCACCCAGCTTCCGTTCCAGCTCGGCGGTAAAATAGTTTTTCCCGCCCAGAAGTTTCAGCGCTTTCGCGTAAATCTCTTTATTCAAATGCTATTCTTCATCCATAGGCAGGCTGAGTTTTTTGCGCAACTCCTTTTCGATTTTTGCCGCCAGTTCCGGGTTGCTTTCCAGTTGGGCGCGTACGTTCGCTTCGCCCTGCGCAAGCTTGGTGTCGCCCATACTGTACCATGAGCCGGATTTTTGTATGATTTTATTCTCTTCGGCCATGTTCAGCAACACCCCTTCTTTAGAAATCCCTTTACCGAAGAGTATATCCAGTTCGGCAGTGCGGAAGGGCGGCGCCACCTTGTTTTTCACAACCTTTACGATGACGTGGTTCCCCACCACCTCTTCTTTTTCCTTGACGGCGGAGGTACGTTTGATCTCCATGCGCACGGAAGCATAGAATTTCAACGCGTTCCCGCCGGTGGTCGTTTCCGGGTTGCCGTACACAATGCCTATCTTCTGGCGGGTTTGGTTGATGAACACAAGGCAGGTGCGGGATTTGCTCACTATCCCCGTCAGTTTGCGCAGTGCCTGGCTCATAAGGCGTGCCTGGAGACCCATATGGGAATCCCCCATCTCCCCTTCAATTTCCGCTTTAGGGGTGAGTGCTGCGACTGAGTCCACAACTATCAAATCGGTTGCTCCGCTGCGGATAAGCGTTTCCGCGATATCGAGCGCCACTTCACCGTTATCAGGCTGGGATACCAGAAGATCATCCGTGTTTACGCCGATAGCTGCCGCATATACGGGGTCAAGAGCGTGTTCGGCGTCAATAAAGGCTGCAACTCCGCCCATCTTCTGAACTTCCGCGATCAGATGAAGGGTCAGTGTGGTTTTGCCGCTGGCTTCACTGCCGTATATTTCAACTATACGTCCGCGGGGAACGCCCCCCACGCCAAGCGCCATATCCAGATTGAGAGCTCCGGTGGAGATGACGGGGGTTTTCTCGGACGGTTTATCCCCAAGACGCATAACCGCGCCTTTGCCGTGATCCTTGTCAATTTTAGCCATAGCGGCTTCCAGCGCTTTCTTCTTGTCACTGTCCATATTTTCATCCTTGTAAATAGAAATGTTTACACTAACTGAAGATAGTAACTCAGTTATGCTAATTTTACAATGGGATTTTGTGGAAATGAAAGAGGGGCGCCCTTAATGAAACGCCCCCTGTGGCATTCAATCAATACAACCTTAGCAGGATATTTTCAATTAGCTGCCCCAAGATATTCCGTTCCCGGCGGTCACTTTTTCCTGTGATTTTATTCACGCGTGGGCACAGTTCCTGCTGGCAGGGTCATTCGCCGGCGGCGCTTTCAATGCTTATACGTCCCGTGTCTTTCGGGATGAAAAGGAAAATGGCCGCCGCCGCGATGCCGAAAAGGCCGATGCACAGGTACGCTTTATGGAAGGCGTCGATGGACTGCCCGCTGCCTTGCGGGCCAGCGAAGAAGGCCAGTACCGCGGCTCCCACGCCCACGCCTAAGCCCATGGAGAGCTGCGTTACCACGGAAAGAATGCTGTTTCCCGAGCTTGCATACTCCGCCGGCAGGTCTATCAGCGGCAGAGAGAACATCGCCGTGAACTGCATGGAGTTCACGATCCCAAAGGCGGAAAACTGCAAAATAAGTAACCAGACGGGCGTTTCCGCGGTGATGGTTGAATAGAGCGACAGGAGCACTCCCACCAGCAGCGTGTTTATGCACAGGAAGAGGCGGAACCCCATCCGCTTTAACAGCGGGGAAACCAGCTTTTTACCGGCTATAGACATTAAGGCCGCGGGCATCAGCAGAAGCCCCGCTTTTGACGGCGTGAACCCAAGTCCCACCTGCAAAAGCAAAGGAGTCATAAACGGCATTACGCCACTGGCCAGGCGGGCGAAGATATTGCCGAGTATCCCCACCGAAAAACTGCGTATTTTAAAGACTTTTAGATCGAAAAGGGGAAAGGGCGCCCTGTGCGCATGGAATACATAGAGCGCAAGCATCGCCAGCGAGAAAACCACCAGTGGAAGTGTGTAAGCCAACGGCAGGTGCAGGTCAGTGGATGCCTCTATCCCCAGCGTACCTGAGAGTATCGCCGCACCTATCAGCAGAAAACCGCTCCAGTCAAATCTTGCCAGTCCCGATACTTTAAGCGCGGGCATATAGCGCATTGACGCAAGGCAGGCTACTATGCCCACCGGGATGTTGATAAGGAATATCCAGTGCCATGAGGCGTACTGCGCGAGAAATCCGCCCAGGGTAGGGCCGATAAGGGGGCCCATAAGAGCGGGGACCGATATAAAACTCAGCACGTCGGTGAGCTGGCTGCGGGGGAAAACTTTAAGTACCGCGAGACGGCCCACCGGCATAAGGAAGGCTCCGCCAATCCCCTGCACGATCCGCGACAGGACAAGCGCCATAAGGGTCGGCGACAGTGCGCTCAAAAGAGAACCCAGCACAAAGACTGCGTTGGCGAATATGAATACGTTTCTCACGCCGAATCTGTCCGCCACCCAGCCGGAGACGGGCATTATGAATGCCACGGTCAACATATAGCAGATCACCACGGACTGCATACCAAGAGGGCTTTCGTTCAGGTCTTTGGCTATGGAGGGCAGAGCGGTATTCATAATTGTGGTGTCCAGCATCTGCATGAAGAACGAGACAGCCACAATCCACGGTAGAATTTTTACAGTGTTCGGGTTCAGCGTCTGTTGTTCGGCCATGTTTTAAATAATAGATACAATTTGAGGAGAGTTCAAGGGATGGTTTTTAAAATTTTTTTACCGCAGGTTCCGCCAATCAATTGCCCAACGACGGCTATTGTTACAAAAAGTGGGATGAAATAGAATGAGACTCCCGCCAGCAGGCGGGCGGCTATGATCAGTGGCACGGAGGCGTGCACGGCGATGAACCATTTAGCGGAAAATTTGCGCTGACGCGCTCTCCACGCACCCAAGGGAATATTAAGGAGCAAACACATCAATGAAATTACAAAAACTGCCATGCCCTGAAAATACATGCAATATATTTACTTGTAAAGCGGATAATAACAAAGAAAACGCCCGCATTGCGCGGGCGCTTAAAAATGCTTATTTTTCAGGGTTTAACGGTCAAGACCGGGCAGGGCGCCCTGCCGATGACCTTTTCCGCTGTGGAACCGAACAGCACATGCTCCAGCCCGGTGCGGCCATGAGTGCCGATTACTATCAGATCGGTTTTTGATTCTTCCGCCCATTTGACAATTTCCGTGTAAGGCGTGCCTTTCAGGAGTTTAGTGGTGTATTTTACGTCTTTGAGCAGGTCGCAGCTTTTCACGAATTCGTCCAGATGCTGCTGGGCGCCTGCTTCAAGTTCACCCAGGAATCCCTGCAGGGTGCCCTGAGGTACATACATAGTGATCAGGTAGGTCTCGTCAAAGATAACATGTGCGATTTCAAGTTCCGCATTGAACATTTTCTGCATATAGACGGCATATTCAAGGGCATGTCTTGACGCGTCCGAAAAATCTGTAGGAAAAAGAATTCTTTTAACTTCCATACCGAACCTCCTTGAGTGACTATCGTCATAATTAAAATATAGTATTTTTTATTAAATTTCCAGCGGTTTAATTATCGATTCCAATAAAATCGCTCTCTTTTTTGTTTAACTCGACCAGCTTCTTTTTTTCGTCTGTTTTTGGACCTTTCCGGCGGGAACCTTGTTTTCCTTCAGGGCTTTGCGGCGAAACAAAGCCGGAAGCGTTCCGGGCGCCGGGGCGGGCTTGATCCGCAATGACTGTTATGTCAGTTTTGACACTCAGAAAACACCCCCCGTGAAGGGGGTGTCATTGAAAAGCGATTTTAGAACTGTTTATCCAGCAACATCTTGCGGATTTCCATAATGGCCTGCGTCGGGTTCAACTCTTTCGGGCAGGCTTTCACGCAGTTGTATATCGTGTGGCAGCGCCAGACGCCGTGTTTATCGTTAAGCACCGGCAGACGTTCGTCCGCGCCCTCGTCCCGGCTGTCCGCCAGATAGCGCCACGCGCGGATAAAAGCGTTCGGCCCGAGGTACTTTTTGTCAAACCAGTAGCTGGGGCAGCTTGAGGAACAACATCCGCAGAGAATACACTCATAAAGGCCGTCCAGCTTTTTCCTGTCTTCGGGGGACTGGTAGAACTCGTTGTCCGGAGTGGGCGATTTACGGATCAGATAAGGCTTCACCGCTATGAATTTATTGAAGAAGTCGTCCACGTCCACCACAAGGTCACGTATAACAGGCATCCCCGGAAGCGGCTGGATTACGAGGTGTCTGCTGCCCAGATCTTCAATCTTTGTCATGCAGGAAAGCATGTTTACGCCGTTAACGTTGATGCCGTCGGAGCCGCAGACCCCTTCCCGGCACGACCTTCTGTATGACAGTGTGGGATCGAGTTCCCATTTGATTTGATTCAGCCCCGCCAAAAGGAGCATCCCGGGGCGGCGCAGTTCCACGTCGTATTTTTTATAATATGGTTTTTTGTCTTTATCGGGATCGTAACGGAATATTTCAAAAGTAACTTTTTCCATTGTGCGCGGCCTCCTTAATAAACCCTTGCTTTGGGCGGGAAAGTGGGGACG
>JAVBTI010000108.1:0-15556 GCA_031556255.1 Deferribacterales bacterium
AAGCCCGCCGGAAAACCACCCCCCAAAGCCCCCCAAGGGGGGCTTCAAGGATCAGGAACGCTACTTCAGCAGCCCCATCCCTTTTACAATCAGTGTGGCCGAATCTTTAAATTCGACGCCCAGCAGACTTTCTTTATAATCCTCGATCCTGTCGAACATTCCGTTTATGCTCTCCGTGAGTTTTTCCGCCGACAGATCCTTTTCCGGCAGTATCTCGGCGTATCCTGATTTCTGCACCGACAGAGCGTTGTAATACTGGTGGTTGTCGCTCGCCTGGGCGAATGGTATATAGAGCGCCGGCCGTTTCGCGTACATCGTCTCAAAAACCGTGCCGGAGCCGGACCGCGCGATCACGATGTCCGCCGCCGCATACGCGTCCGCCATATTCGTGATATAGGGCTCAATTTGCAGCCCCTTGCTCTTCATATCCACGTTTTTGCCGTACTCCGCCAAAGTCTCTTCCAGCAGCTTTTCGCCGGTCTGGTGGCGGATGGAGTACCCCGCCTTTAAAAGTTTATCCGCCGCCGCCGCGACGGTTTTATTGATAATCCTGCTGCCGCCGCTGCCGCCGAGAACCAGAAGCTGTTTGCCGTTCTCTCTTTTGAGGGAGCCGCGTATAAAGTCGCCCCTGACCGGATTCCCCACCAGCATGCCCCTGTCCGGGGCCTTTCTTGTATCGGCATCGGAAAGAAAAATTCTGCGGGACTGGCTGCTCATCATGCGGTTCACAAGCCCCATCACACTGTTCTGCTCATGTATATACAGATCCGCTCCCTTTATCATCCCTGCGACAGCCACCGGCGCGGCGGCAAACCCGCCGAGAAGGAGGACTTTGTCGCCTCTGTTCACATATTTAAGCGCGATGCCCGAAGCTTTGCTCAGGCGATAAAGCGAGGAAACTTTATCAACAATTCCCATGCCCATAAATGCGCTCGCATTCTGTTCGACATACTGGTAACCCAGCTTTGAAAGCACATTTTTCTCCAGTCCGCGGTCGGATACCATGAAAAGCGCGGAAATACCGATGAACCTGAGCCTCTCCGCGACCGCAATACCCGGATATAAATGCCCCCCGGTGCCTCCGCCGGCAAGAATCACTTTCACCCGGCCTCCTCCATCCCCCGCAGAAGCACGCCCACGAAAAAGAGCGACATCATCAGCGCACTGCCTCCGTAACTTATGAACGGGAGTGTTATCCCTTTTGTGGGGAGCATTCCAAGCACAACAAAAATATTAATTACGCTCTGGTAAAAGAAGAGACAGGTTATCCCTATCATAAGCAACTTTTTGTATATATCCGTGTGCTTCAATGCGCTTGTAATAGACACTTTAAAAAAAGCGATTATCAGCATCAGCACCAACACCGCCCCTATCAGCCCCCATTCTTCAGCTATTATCGCATAAATAAAATCCGTATGGGCTTCCGGCAGAAAAAACAGCTTCTGTGTGGAGTTACCCACCCCTTGTCCAAAAATACCGCCGTTTCCCACGGCAGCAAGCGACTGCACAAGCTGGTAGCCGCCGCCGAATCTGTCCGCCCAGGGGTCAAGGAACACAAGCAGCCTTCCCTTGCGGTAGCCAAACAGCAAGATACTGGCAATTAAAATCGGTGCCACAAACCCCACGACACCCAGTATATGACGGGGGCGTACGCCGCCCACCACAAACATGGTGAACGCCACCAGCGTTATGAGGAAGGTCGTGCCGAAATCCGGTTCAAGCAGGATAAGGGCTGTCAAACCGCCCACCATCAGTGTGGCGGGAAGGAACCCTCTGGTAAAATCAGACATCCGGTCGTACTTTTTATCCATATAGTGCGCCAGATACACAACCACTGTGAATTTAGCCAGCTCGGACGGCTGAAAAGAAAATATCGGAAGCATAATCCAGCGCTGAGCACCATTGGCGGATTTCTGGAAAAACACTGCTACCAGCAGCACCAGCGTGGCAAAATAGATAAGCATAATATGCCTGCGGTAAAAATCCAACGGTATTTTGTAGGCGGCCACCAGCAAGACCATCCCCAGCCCGCAGCTGACCGTTTGTTTTATCAGAAAGTACATATCGCCCTTGTGCAGCCGTATCGCCTGTAAAGACCCGGCTGAATAAACAAACATCATGCCTATCAGCACGAGCGCCGTGGTCAGAAACAGTAACTGAAAGCGGTTGCTGCGTAAATTAAGCATTCTGTACTTCCTTCACATATCCGGCAAATTTATGGCCCCTGTCTTCATAGTTCAGAAACTCGTCGTAGCTTGCGCAACCGGGGGTGAGTATAACGGTGGTGCCCGGTTTGGCCAGCACGGACGCGCTTTCCACAGCCTGGTGAAGCGTGGGGAATATAACCATCGGGCAGTCCAGCTTGCCCGTGAGCTGAGAGGCTATCACCTGTGCCGCCTCCCCGAACAGGCACACCATCGAGGCGCACCGTTCCAGTTCGTTCACAAGCAGCGTGAAATCGCCCTTCTTATCCCTGCCGCCCAAAAGAACCACCGTCGGCTTGGTGCAACTTTTCAGCGCCACAAGCGTAGAATCCACATTGGTGGCCTTGGAATCGTTTATCCATCTGATTCCGTCGTTTGTCGGCACAAGTTCCGTCCTGTGGGGCATGCCCGTCAGCCCCATTATCAGACCGGTCACGTCGCCCGCCAGCGGCACGGCCACATTGGCCAGCCCCAGCGCGAAAGCCAGATTCAGCAGGTTATGCGCCCCGAAAAGCCCGAACTCCCGCGTGTCCACATAGAATCCGCCGAAGTTCATCAGATGTTCGGAAAACTTCGGCCACGCTTTATATTCCCTGTCCACATATCTGACCCTGTAAAGGGCGCGCAGCGTTCTGTTTATTATTCTTATGTCCGGATCGGCTATAAGCGTGCCGTCCGGGTCGATAAAGTTAAGCACCGCCAGCTTGGCGTCCACATAGTCTTCAATAGTTGCGTATCTGTCCAGGTGGTCCGGGGTTATATTGGTCACCGCCGTCCCAAGCATGTTGAAATCGCGCAGCAGCTCTATTTGGAAGCTGGACAGCTCCACCACGAAAACCGTGGGTTCATCCGCGTCCACGGCGGCGTCAGCGAAAGTATTGCCGATATTTCCGCAGGCCACCGCCTTATGTCCGGCATTGTTCAATATCTGGGCAGTCAAATGTGTAACGGTGGATTTTCCGTTGGTACCCGTGACTCCAAGGACTTCACTGCCCATGGGCATCCAGTTGGAGGCAAGCTCTATTTCGCTTGTATATTTCGACGGTTTCTCAGGCAGTTTGGAAAACGGCACACCCGGACTTACCACTGTAAGGTCATATATATCTTTATACCCGGCTATCGGCTTGCAGCCGGGTTTGGAATCGTCGTAAAGATCCGGCTGCCCGCAGCCGCTCAGCTTGAGGATTCTTTCCGCGCCCGCCCCGCTTTTGCCATAGCCGATTATCGCTGTTCTTTTGCTCATAAACCACCTTATATATTGAGTGCGCATCCTTGCGCACACCGCATCCCTGCGGTGGTTGCGCCCCATCCTTGGGGCGCTTTCCGCGCCGCCCGTCCTTGGGCGGCACCATACGGCCGGATTAGGCCGGCCGAAGAACCACCCCTCCAAACCTCCCCAAGGGGAGGTTCAAGGAGCCGGAAGGTGGTTCGCAATTCTGCGATCTATGCTGGAACTGCTATATCCGCGCGGGTATGGAAGCGTCAAACCGGATGCAGCGATAGGCGGCTCCCGAAGGGGCAACCGCAGCATACTTATTGGTATGTGAGGATTGACCCTGAGGGAACAACAACGCGATGCGCCGGTTTCACGCTTTCATAGGTCCCGCACCTTTATCTTAACTTCAGCGTGCTCATCGCAACTATGGCGAAGATCACCGACACTATCCAGAAGCGAACTATAATTTTCGGCTCGCTCCACCCCTTCAATTCAAAGTGGTGGTGCAGCGGCGCCATACGGAACAGCCTCTTGCCGTGGGTCAGCTTGAAGTAGCCCACCTGCAGTATTACCGACATAGTCTCCAGCACGAACAGCCCGCCGACCAGCGCCAACAGCACTTCCTGCTTGGCTATGACCGCCACCGCGCCCAGCGCTCCGCCTATGGAAAGGCTGCCCACATCGCCCATAAATATCGACGCCGGGTAAGAATTGAACCATAAAAAGCCCAGCCCCGCGCCTACCATAGCGCCGCAGAATATGGCCACCTCGCTGGCGCCTTTCACATAGAAGATCGACAGGTAATCCGTGTAAATCACGTTTCCTGCGATGTAGGCCAGGATAGCGAACGCCCCGAACGATATCACCGCAGGCATTATAGCCAGCCCATCCAGCCCGTCCGTCAGATTCACGGCGTTCGAAGTGCCCACGATAATAAACCATGCCAGAAATATATATATCCACGACAGGTTCAACGCCACGTTCTTGAAAAACGGCATCATCAGGGAGAACATATTGCCCGATTTATCCGTGGTAACAATCAGGGTGATCCCTAAAAGCGCCACTACGGACTGAGCTATGAACTTCGTCCGGCCGCTGATCCCCAGCGGATTGCGTTTTATAGTCTTTATATAATCGTCCGCAAAGCCTATGGCCGCAAAACCCACATAAATAAGCAGCACTATCCACACATAGCGGTTGTTCAGATCCGACCACATCACAGTGGAGATCACGGACGCGGCGACTATGATAAGTCCGCCCATGGTGGGTGTGCCTTCTTTGGCCTTATGTCTGGCGGGTTCGAAACCTTTCGTCTGCTGGGCAAGTTTCCATTTTTTAAGCAATTCCGTGGCCACAGTGCCGAAAATAAGCATTATCAGCATTGATGTGACTATCGCGTACGCGGCGCGGAATGTGATATAGCGGAAAACGTTGAATACCGAAAAGTATTCCGCCAGCGGGTAGAGCAGATTATAAAGCATCCGTGTCTCCGGCTCTGCTCAGAAGCAGATCTCTGTATTTTTCAAACCCGTACCTGCGCGATGCTTTGATCAGAACCGCCCCTTTATCAATCTTTTCCAACTGGTATTTCGTGTCGCCGTCATGCGGCGCTATCGCCACATTGAACGATTCCTGGTATCTTGCATATGAAACCCCGCTGAAAATAAAGTGGATATTGGGGTATTCTTTGGTTTTGGCCATCAGCCTGCTGTATACGAAATGCTCATGCCCTTCAATCTCGCCGATCTCCCCTATTAATGCATATTTGGGAGATGTATTGAGGAGGCTCAGTGCATCTATGGCGCGCTCCACAGCCTCAAGGCTCGCGTTATAGCAGTCGTTTATGACCGTAAGCCCGCCCTTTTCGATAATATCGCCCCTGCCCGCTGGCAGTCTGTACTCGGGCAGCGCGGCGGTGATGACATCGTACGGCACTGCAAGTAATCTGCCCACAGCCACAACGGCAAGAAAGTTCTCCGCAATATGGGGATACGGGTAACTGAGCATGCACGGGTATTCGCCGTCTGCGGTGGAAACTGTGAAAGATGTCATCCTGCCGGATATCACACAGTCAAGCATGCGGATATCAGCGCTGTTCGTCCGCCCAAAAGTAACGGCACGCCCGGACATCTCCGCGTCTTTACGTGCAAGCCCGTCTTTGAAAGTCTCATGTATAACCATCACACCGGAAGCAGGCAGACCATCCACAATGGAAAGCTTCTCATGCGCAACCTCGGCTATACTTCCGAACCTGCCCACATGGGCGTAGCCCAGGCCGGTAATAACGGCTATCTGCGGCACAACAAGAGCGGACAGAGCGGATATCTCTCCGGGAGCGTTGCTGCCGAGCTCATATATGGCCACCTCTGCGTCATCATCCATCCCGCAGGCTGTGAGGGATACCCCTAATATATTGTTGTGGTTGCCTTTGTTGGCGTATGTTTTATACTTTTTGGACAACACCAGTTTAAGCATCTCTTTGGTGCCGGTTTTGCCGTAACTGCCGGTAACCGCTATCTTCACCGCGCCGGTTGAGGCCAGCTTTTTTGCTCCCATGGAAAGCATTGCCTGGCGGGAATCGGAGACCAGAATTTTGTTGCCGTTGACAGCGGAATATAATTCGGGATTATCCATAACAACAACCGACGCGCCACTGTTCAACGCGTCTTGAGCGAAACGGTTCCCGTCGGCCTTTTCGCCTTTGCAGGCGAAAAAGATGTTCCCTTTTTCGATGCCGCGGCTGTCAAGCGTGGCTCCGGACACCGGCCCCCCATCGTATTTTATGTCAAGCAGGTTATTGAAATACCCCGCCAAGTCCGATGCTTTCATATCTTTCCTTTCTCTTTCAAATATGTTTTAACGAAAAAAGCGTCACTAAAAGGATGTTTTGTGGTGCCGATAATCTGGTAATTTTCGTGCCCCTTCCCGGCGATCAAAACCATATCGCCTTCGCCCGCCTGCCTTATGGCGAAAGCTATAGCTTTCTCCCTGTCTATCTCCACCTGCAGATTTTTGTCCGCAACCATCCCTGCCAGGATCTCCTCTATTATCTGAGCGGGGTCTTCCGTACGCGGGTTGTCGCTTGTGACTATAACGAAGTCAGACAACTCCTGAGCAGCCTTCCCCATGCGGGGGCGCTTTGTTTTATCTCTGTCACCGCCGGCTCCGAACACCGTGATAACCCTGCCTCCTGCTATTTTTCTCAGGGCGGTTATGGCATTGCGCAACGCGTCATCTGTGTGGGCATAATCCACGAATACAGAGACGCCGCCGGCGGAGTATTTTTCCAGCCTGCCGGGCACGTTATCCAGATCATTCAACCCTTTTCGCACTGCAGTCATGCTCAATCCGAGCGCCAATGCGGCACTCGCGGCAGCAAGTATATTCTCAAGATTATATTCGCCTACCAAAGGGCTGTACAGTTCATAGCTCTCGCCGCCATATACTACAACGGCCGTGGTACCATCCGCATCCATGCTGTATTCTGCCACACTCAGGAACTCACCGTGCCTGCCGTAGCCGTGCCGTTCGCCCTCACTGTCCGCATACATACGCTGCCCGTAAGGATAGTCGGTGTTAACCACCTGTATGCGGGAGTGACCCAGTCTGAACAGGTGCCTCTTCGCCTGGTAGTATGTCTCCAGATCTTTGTGGTAATCGAGGTGATCGCCGGTGAGGTTGGTAAAAACAGCGGCGTCGAACACCACGCCCGCGAGCCTCTGCTGGTCCAGCGCATGCGAGGAGACCTCCGCTATGGCGACGGACGCGCCGGCATCGTAGCCCTCCGACAGCATCTTGTGGAACTCGTACGCCGAAGGGGTCGTGTTATCAAGGTCGTATATTTTCCCGGCGACGCTGGCGCCGGTGGTGCCTATGCGAACGGTCGTAAAACCGGCCGCATTGAAAATCTTCTCCAGTAGCCATGTCACGGTGGTTTTCCCGTTGGTGCCGGTCACACCGATCATGGTCATCTTTTTATCCGCGTTATGGAAAAAGTTGGCGCAGGATAATGCGAAGGCGCGCCTGCCGTTCTCCACCACCACTGAGGGGATCCCTTCGATCGCATGCTCCGTGACGGCACACTGAATCATTTTTTTATCGTACAGCTCGGCGGCGGCGGCATGAGAATCGTAGCTGGTACCTTTATAGGCGAAAAATAAAGCATTCTGCGGCACGCGCCTGGTGTCCGATGTGATGTCCGCCACTTCCAGTCCGGTCAGCCCCGGATTTGCATCTAAAACCGTCACTCCGGCAAGTATATCACTTATTAGCATATTGCACCCGGGTGCTGTCGCCACCCATGTTGTAAAAGAACGCGATCTGCTCCGCTATTTTGCGGAAGGTGCGCGCGCCCGTGTCTCCGCCATATATGGAGGAGCGCGGGCTTTCATATACCACTACCATCGCCACCCTGGGGTTTTCCACGGGGAAAACGCCGGCAAAGCTGGCGACATATTCGGTTTTGGAGTATGTTTTGGTCTTCTGGTCTATAACCTGTGCGGTGCCCGTCTTACCGCCTATATTCAAAATACCTGTGCGGGCGCGTTTACCGGTTCCTGTGTCCACGGTGGCCGTAAGCATCCCCATGAGTGTGGCGGCTGCCTGTTCACTGATTATCCTTTCAGATGAAGTTTTGGGTTTGGTAACCCTGCCTCCGGAAAGATAGTGATCAATAATAACCGGCTGCACGGCCATGCCGCCGTTAGCCACCGCCGCATAGTAGCGAACGATCTGCACCGGCGACACCATGACTTCCTGCCCTATTGATAGCGACGCCTGGGAGAGTCCTGACCACTTTTTAGGCTCGCGGAGCATGCCGCCTTCCTCGGCGGTGCCCTCTATGCCGGTTTTTTTGCCGAAGCCGTTCCGCACAAGATACTGGTAGAACTCCTCCCTGTTTACCTTGCTCGTAAGCTGGACGGTGCCGATGTTGCTGGACTTAGTGAACACCTCAAGCTGAGTCAGGCTGGAGTACATATGTACATCTTTGATATTATGCCCATACAAATTCACGGTTTTAGCCGTGTTTACCTTTGCAGCAGGCTGATACATCCCCTTTTCTATAAGGAAGCCAAAAGTCACCGTCTTGAAGATCGAGCCGGGCTCGAATAAATATGAGGTAACATAGTTTTTTGCATTCACTTCTGCATTTTTTGACGAGGTCGCCGCGGCAGCCACTATAATCTCACCGGTCTTAACGTCCATGGCGAGAACTATCCCTTTTTTGGCCTGAAACTCTGCCAGATCTGTTTTCAATATGCGTTCCGCCAGCCCCTGCATCTGTATATCCACGGTAAGATATACCGCGCTGTCCGGCTGGGTTTTCACGGCCCTGTCGTCAAAGAGAATCAGTTTGCCGCGGGAATCGCGAATGGTGTTAACGGGAATCACCGTCCCCGCGAGAATTTTGTCCGCGTAGTATTCTATCCCCGACAAGCCCTGGTTATCCACTCCGGTGAACCCGAGAACTCCGGCAAGCATATCGCCTTCGGGATAGAACCGCGCGTCCTCGAAGCAGTATTCCAGCCCGGGAATCGCTTTTTTGAGCGCTTCAGCGCGCCCTATGTCGATCCTCCGCTCTATCCAGACAAAACTGTTCTTACTCATCAGCGCCGTTTTTGTCACAGGTCTCAATTTAATACCTTTGCCCTGCAGGGCCTTAACAAATGCTTCCGGGTTGTCAAGATTGCGGCCGAACGTATATAAAGAAGCGGTTTTATGATTCTGCGCCAGCGGTTTGCCGGTACGGTCAACGATAAGTCCTCTGTCTTTGGTAAAAGTAATATTGGCATTAGACTGCACATCCACAAGTCTTTCGTAAAAACTGTGTTTCACCACCTGTAGATAAAAAAGACGCGAACCCGCAGCCAGAAATACCAGAATACTGAACAAACTGAAGAGTCTGAGCAACATCCTATCGTTGAACATTGAAGGTTTTCCCCTCCTGCATCAAAATAAACCCTTTATCCGTCGCCAACGGAAACAGCACTTCTTTGGAAAGCATTGCCGAACGGGCAGCTTCCGACCTTTCGATGCGTATGCGGCGCTGCTCTATTTCCGCCGCCATGCCGGAAAGATCATATCCCTTGCTTATGCACCTTCCCCTGGTTATACCCATGGCGAACACAATAATTCCCACGCATACCACAAAAAGCAGCGTCATCTCTTTGAAGTGATTGCCGCGTTTTTTATTTAACGCGCTGAAATTACTCATATGACCTTCTCCGCCACCCTCATTTTAGCGCTTCTTGAGAGCGGATTTGCTTTAATTTCCTTTTCTCCCGGCGTAACCGGCTTTTTGGTGATAACTTTAAACGACGGCACCTTTCCGCACACACACATTGGAAAATCCGGCGGGCATACGCACGGATGCTCGTAACGGTTGAGGTATTCTTTCACAAGGCGATCCTCCAGCGAATGAAACGATATAAAGGCCGCCCTGCCACCTTTCGCCACAACCGTGCCGATCTCCCTGAGGAGCGACTCGATAGCCACAAGCTCCTGATTAACATGTATGCGCAGCGCCTGGAAAGTCTGTGTTGCCGGATGTACGCCCGGCTTGTGGAATTTCATGGGGACGGCGCTTTTTATGACGGAGGCAAGGTCCAGCGTGGCCGAAAACTGCTTTGACGCCCGCCTTGCAACAATGGCACGGGCTATCCTGCGGAAAAACTTCTCCTCGCCGTAGCGAAAAATGATCTCCCCTAGAGCTTCCTCGGAATATTTATTCACCACGTCCTTTGCGCTTTCGCCCTGAGTGGTGTCCATGCGCATGTCGATAACACCGTCTTTACGGAATGAAAATCCGCGCGCCCCTTCATCCAACTGCCATGAGGAAACGCCGAAATCGGCATACAGGCCGTGTACCTGATTGATCTTTAATTCTTCCAGAACGGATGATATATAACGGAAGTTCGCGTGGATCACACGCACCTGAGAATCTCCGCGGAACTTCTCGTTAAGACGCTCCACAGCCTGAACATCCCTGTCCAGTATAATAAGACTGCCGCCCTTAAGCAGCGCGCGCACCGATTCCGCGTGCCCGCCGCCACCGCCGGTGCAGTCCACATAGATCCCGTCAGCCGAAATGTTGAGAAACTGAACGAGTTCAGTCTTCAGCACAGGCAAGTGCATATATACCCCCGTATATATAGTTACCGCCTGCATACCCGCCTCCCGCGGGCACGCACATCAAAAAGTCAGAGATACAGTTTGTTAAACTGGTTGCCCAACCCCTCATCACCGTCGTCGGGAAACTCCGTTGCCATTTCAGCATCCCAACGGCTTTTATCCCATATCTCTACCCTGTCGTTCATACCGACTATCACACACTCACCGGTCAACCCCGCCTTTGCCCGCAGGGCCGGTGAAATTAATATTCTGCCTTGTTTGTCAACGCTGACGTCCTCGGTACTGGCGCTGATTTTGCGCGCGGCGACGGCCTCCTTCCTGGTCTGCGGGTTTATTTCTTTTTCGAACTTCTCCCACTCCTGTGTCGGAAATGCCGCCAGAAAAGCTCTGCCGACGGTCAGCACCATACTTTCATCAGAGTAGTTGCGGCGAAGCACATCCCTAATCTTCGATGGAATGCTGATTCTACCGCTCTCACTGATTGTATGTACGCTGGAGCCTCTAAAGCCCATATACGCCAACCTTTTATAAGCTTTTCTATTTCATGCCATTTTATACCATTTAATGACATTTCATGCCATATTATATATTTTCCAGCGTTCGTCAAGCATTATTTTTCAGTTTTTTCTGTGGATTCTCTATATTTACAGGGGGCCTGTTGAAACGCAGCAGGGTGACGACACGTCGAATGCCGCGCCGGACAATGAAAACTACATTTTGATGAATAACGATTGTTGATTTTATTGCTGGATAAAAAGTATAACTTCCGCTATTACCGCGCGGGCTGGGATTGATGGATTACTTCATTCTGGATTCCGGAGCTGTCACCACGGACTAAGCCTGCCCCGGACACCGATCCGGGGATCCGGGACCGGCATGACGAGAAACGCAGCCCAACCGCATGACGTTCGAGTTAATACGGCAACTTACACAACAGGCAAACTAACGGTAAACCTTGTATACTGCCCCGGCGCACTCTCCACCGACACCGTGCCCTTATGCGCCGCAACTATCCACTCCACGATAGCAAGCCCTAATCCGGAGCCTTCGCCGGAGCGCGCCTTGTCGGCCCTGTAGAACCGCTCGAAGATATGCGGCAGATCTTCCGGGGCAATCCCCCTGCCATTGTCGGAAACCGTCAGCAGCGCACGCCCGCTTTCCGCCCGCAGCACCACCTTTATATGGCCGTCCTGCCTGTTATAACGCACGGCGTTGTCCAAAAGGTTCACAATCAGCCTTATCAGGAGCAGCTGATCTCCCATTAAAACTATACCGGGTTCGATATCTTTCTCGACAGTTATTCCGGCCGCATTGGCCTGTGCTTCTGAAGCGGCGTCCTCGGTGATAAGAGACAGATCCACCCGCTGCCGCTCCGGCTCTTTATTACCTCTCGCAAGGGTAAGCATGGCGGAGATCATATTCTGCATTTGGATACCCTTTTTGCGGATCACCCGCAGGGCGTGCATGGCGCTCTCCGCGTCCGTGTTATCCAACGCTTCCTCCGCGTGGGCGAGGATCACCGTGACCGGGGTGCGCAGCTCGTGCGATACATCGGAGGTAAAACGCGCCTCCCTGTCAAACGCTTTCTGGAGGCCGGCCGCCATATTATTGAAGGTCGCCGCCAGTTCCCCCACCTCATCTTTGCCTCCATAGAGATCTATCCTGCCGGACAGGTTTCCCTTTTCGATGGTTTTTGCAGCATCCGTGATCTTCTTCACCGGAGCAAGCGCACGCCCGGCAATGAAAAGCCCCCCCGCGCCCGCAATCAGTATGCAGGGCAGAAAGGCCGCAATGCCAGTTATAAGAAGCTTATTCAGTACCGAATAAACGGATTCCAGCGGCAGGAGCACCCTTATATATCCTACTGAATCCGCGTATCCGTATGGATAGGCATTCTGGTCAAGAACGAACCACTCCGCACCGTCGTGTTCTATCAATCTGGTATTATATTCCACTGGGATATCGTCCATCCACAGCACACGGCGCCCGTCGATCCACTTCCCATCCGGATCGTAGAGGGCATAGAGAAGCCCGCCGGTGAGGCGCTGCTCCTGCGCGTCATCCATATCAATCAAAAAACGACCGCGGTAGTTTTTCACCTCATCCGCCACGGTGAGCGCGTCTTTTTCGACGTTTATACGGCTCTGCTCCAGAAGGGTGTTTTTGGTGATGAAATAGACCAGCGTGAAGCCCGCGCAGAGAAAGAGCATCAGCATCAGACTGTACCAGAGCGCCAGCTTGCGGCGGATAGTGAACGCCGCCATTATTCCGCCCTCATTACGTAACCCACGCCACGCAGGGTCTGGATCAGCCTCGGTTCAAAGCCTTCGTCCACCTTGCGCCGCAGATAGCGTATATAGACGTCCACCACGTTGGAATCGTTGTCGAAATCGTAGCCCCAGACGTATTCTATAATCTGGTTGCGTGTCAGAACCCTGCCGGGATTGCGCATGAAGTATTCCAGCATTGTATACTCCTTCGCCGCAAGTTCTATGGGCTTCCCGTCCCGGTGTACCTTCCGGGAGGCCGTATCCATCCGGAGGTTTTCAAAGCTGATGATGTCGCTGCCTCCGCCCTCCCGCCTGCGCAGGAGCGCCCTTAGCCGGGCGGACAGTTCGCCGTGGGCAAAGGGCTTTGTAAGATAATCGTCCGCACCGCTGTCCAACCCTTTTATCCTGTCTTCCACCGTGTCTTTGGCGGTCAGGAGGAGCACGGGTGTGGCGATATTGCGGCTTCTCATGCTTTTCAGCACCGAAAGGCCGTCCCGCTCCGGCAGCATTATATCCAGCACCACGCAGTCATACTCGCCAGAATCCAGATACAGGAGGGCCGTTTCACCGTCACCGGCCGCGTCTACGTTATACTGTTCCTTGCCAAGCCTGCGCTGCAGCAGCTCCCGCAGGTCGGCGTCGTCCTCCACTATAAGAATGCGCATGGCTCATCTCACCGCCTCTGTTCGCAGAATACGCCCGCTGCCTGCGTCCACCTTGACCTCATAGAGTCGCAGCGCGTCAGATATTAAAGTTACCTCGTAATGCAGGCGTTCATCGTCTTCGTCGAGCACTGAGTAGAGCGCTTCTCCGCCGACGGCGTCTGTAGCGGCCTTCTCCGCCTGGGCCAATGTTATCGCCGGCTTGTTGACGAACTGCTCATCCAGCTTCAGCGAGATCAATCCACCGGTAATACCGTCCACAAGGGCTTCGTACGGATAGCCCGCGGTGTCCGCCATCTCTATTTTATAAACAGGCTTCCCGCCCCTGGCGTGAAGGGAGGATTCGATTATTTTGCCAGCCAGCGCCCTGTTTACCGCCGCCGCCGCCTCACCGTGGCTAACCTTCACCTGCCGAAGGACCGCTGCTCTGTCGGAGGCGATCTTTTCATATTTTAACCTTATCAGATCACCGGTTTCGGCATCAATCAGCGCAATACGCAGTGTGTCACCGTCAAGTGTTTTTATTTCATATACGGGCGCGTTTTTCCCTCCCTCCAGTTCAGTCCCGAGCAGGATGCCGGAGATATGTTTTTTTGAATGCTCAAAGGCCTCCTGACCGGTCAGAATGGCAGGGGCGGCATAAGCCGCCGCCGCTGTGAAGAAAGAAAGTACTATTAAAAGTTTTTTCATCGTTTATTACCTCGACGATTTATTGCCGCAGGCCGCGCGGATTACCTGCCGATACTTTTAACTTCCACTTCCCTGTCGAAAAAGTCCTTGTCAATTTTACCGACGATAACCACCGTGTCGTCAGGCCCGGCGGTAAAGCCGTTCCACATGCGGTTTTTGATCTCCACCTCGATTGTGCCGGTTTCGTCGGTGAAACTATACTTGTTACCGCCGATGTGTTTGGTAATCTTGCCGGTCAGGGTAACGTAAGTGTCATCGGCCATATCCAGAGCTTCTTTGACCGTCGCTTTCGCGCCGGACGGCCCGGTGTACTGCGCCATCGCCGTTGCGGCGAGAACCATGCAAAATAACACTGTGAGAACTATTTTTTTCATAAGGTGCCTCCTTTGTTATTTAACAAGATAGGCACGAAGATTAAATTAAAATTAAAAACACGGTAAAAAAATAAAATTTATTTTTTCGCCTTTTGATCTTAGATGTTTGCCGCGTATATTTCAACCAAAAAACTTTTGCGGTTGTGCGCGTTGCATCTTTGTGCCAAAATATCGTAGAGGTAAAGATGAAGAAAATTTTCAACGACCTGCTGGACACCGTGGCCGTATTGCGCGGCCCTGCGGGCTGCCCCTGGGACAAAAAGCAGACTTTATACAGCATGAAGGACGATTTCGTCGAAGAAGCCTACGAACTGGTGCAGGCGCTGGATAAAAAAGATCTGCCAAATATATGCGAAGAGCTGGGGGACGTCCTCCTGCACGTGGCGCTGCACGCGCAGATCGCCAAGGAGGAGGGCTGGTTTGATATTGACGACGTAACTGACAATATCGTTAAAAAGCTTGTCCGTCGTCACCCTCACGTTTTCGGTGACGTAAATATCACCGACAGCGGCGGTGTGCTCAAACAGTGGGAGGAGATAAAAGCGCAGGAAAAAGGTACCCCAAGCACCTTCCGCATACTGGAGAAGGCGGATAAAGGACTCCCCACCCTCCCCAAATCCGAAAAGCTGCAAAAAGCCGCCGCCAAAGTAGGGTTCGACTGGAAGAAACCGGAAGATGTACTGGATAAAGTCGCCGAAGAGTATGCGGAGTTGAAAGAGGCCTGCGGAAAGGGGCACCGGGATGAAGTAAAGGAGGAACTGGGTGACCTGCTTTTTGTGCTGGTCAATCTGGCTCGCCATTACGGCTTTTCGGCGGATGAGGCACTCCGCGGCGCGAACGATAAATTCGTAAAGCGGTTCAACCATATCGAGGACAGGCTGGCGGAGCGCGGCAAAAAGCCCGCGGACAGCACGCTCGATGAAATGGAATCGCTCTGGCTGGAGGCAAAAGGCAAAAAACCATGATGCATAAAGATATCGTGAAATTCATATCCAAACACCATGTGGCG
>JAVBTI010000058.1:0-5082 GCA_031556255.1 Deferribacterales bacterium
AGTGGCAAAGCCCAATGCCACCACAACCCCCCCCACAAACAGGGCGCCCAGAATGGGCAGGAAGAGCGGGATTTCATACACAGCGTACTTTGGAATCAGCACTATTTTTATCGGCGTGGCGTTGGAAACCGCAAAAAGCACCACATATATCAGCACAAGCGCTTTGATTATTGTATTAACATAGTTCATAAGTTGTTCCTCCCGCTCATAGGCTGAGCCTGCCGAAAGCCTCCGCCAGTTTGCTGTAAGTGATGTCCATATGTTCGGAGATAACTTTCGTTTCAGATATGACCGGCATGAAATTTGTGTCGCCGTACCAGCGCGGCACTATGTGCATATGCAGGTGGGCAGCGATCCCCGCGCCCGCGGCGGCACCCAGGTTATAACCCACGTTAAAACCTTCCGCGCGCATGGTTTCCTTTATTATGGTCACCGAACTGCGCATTAAAATGTTCATTTCTTCGAATTCGGCTTTTTCAAGCTCAACTATATCCGCCACATGGCGCACGGGAATAATCATTAGATGCCCGTTGTTGTAAGGATACAAATTCATAATAACAAAGGATTGCCTGCCGCGGAATAGCAGATAATTCCCCCGATCATCGGAACCCTTGCATATATTGCAAAAAACGCAGCCGGAGGCCGGTTTACCCCCGGTCACATAAGCGCCGCGCCACGGCGCCCAGAGTGTGTTTTGCATGGCAGATCATACCTCTCTGCTATTATATTAGCAGATCTGCTGATGTACGGCAAGGTTATTTAGAGATTTACCGTGTTTCCGCCTGATTGCGCAGTTTTTCCAAATTTCGGTAGTACCTGTTCTTTTCCGATATAAAATACCACAGAATCGGCAGGCAGGTCAGCGCCGCGCCAGTGATATAGGCCGTTTTATAGGACGTATGCTGTATCAGATAGCCCAGCCCCAATGCACCCAATCCCATGCCGATGTCCATCGCAGTGAATACAGTGGCGTTGGCCTTTCCGCGGTAGAAAGATTCCACCACGTTCATCGTCATAGTACTGATGGTGGGCATGATCATCCCGCCGCCGAAACCCGCCAGCGCGCCGCTGACGAAAAATGCAACCGGTGAAGTCGCAAAAGCCAAGGATACAGCTCCCACCGCAAAACACAGATACCCGGAAACCACCAACGGCGTGGGTCCGCGCAGATCAAGGGTGTTCCGCACCACGAAGCGGGACAGTAAAACACCCGTCGCGTACAGCATGAAAAAAACACCGCTGTTGTTTATATTGTTTTTGTGCGCATATAGGGGCAGGAAAGTGATTATACCGCTGTAGGTCAAGCTATAGCAAAACTGCATAAATGCCAGCCCCATCGCGCGCTTTTCATAAAGTGCCGGGATAGACAGTACCAGCGGCTTTTTCGGCCTTGCAAGGGAGGGCAGTTTCAAAAGCCCCGCCAACGCCAGTGCGAGCACGCTTAAACCAATGCTGAGCAGGAAAACCACCGCAAAACTGTGAAAAATGTCGTAAACCACAAGCCCCAAAGCGGGGCCTACAATCATAGCAAGGGGCATGGTCATGGAGAAGTAGCCGATCCCTTCCCCGCGTTTCTTTTCAGGCACTATGTCGGCCACAACCGTGGCGGTGCTTGTTGTTATAGATGCCCAGCTCACCCCATGCGCCATTCGCACAAGCAGCAGTACCGCTATTGTTGTGATGAAGATATAAGAGGTGAACGCGCCGATAAACAATACCAGCGCCGCCAGAAGCATGATCTTGCGGTTATAGTTGTCCAGCAGATAGCCGATAAAGGGGCGGCTCAGAAGCGCGGTAAGAGAAAATGCTCCCACCACACGGCCTACGCGCCCTTCCTCCAGCTTTACCGCCTCCATGGCGAATATCGGCAGCACAGGGAGCAGAAGCATAAAAGCTGTCGACGCCAAAAACGACGCCGACAGCAGAAATATATAATCTTTCGTAAACAAACTTTTCAAAACAAAACCCGAATCCGAATAAAGAAATTTTTATTTAATTATATTTTCCAGTATATAAAGGGTAGCCGTATCTTCTTCGGAGTCCGTCTGGACGTCAGCCTGAAGCACTTGGTAAACTATGTTGACCTCTTTATCGAGGTAGTTCGCTTTCAGCTCGTCCGCCTGCTCCGGCTCGCAGTACATCTGATAGTTTTCACCGCCCACTTTGAAGCCGCATACTCCCATCATATCGTCCACGCCGGTGAAAACAGCCTTAGTATTGACGGTGTCCACCACACTGTAGCCGCCTTCCTCACCTTCGTGAAGGCCGGCATCCTCATTGAACTCCTGCAGGAACAGCGCAGCGCGCAGGTTATTGTCCGCGGTGATCAGCCACTTCCCTTTGGTTTTTTCCATGGTCAGCAAGGCTGTCAATGTCTTCCTGGGCGCTTCCGGCGACTGAAGCTCTTTCACAAGTATGGCGTCCAGCTGTTCATCGGTGATATTGTCCATCGACAACCCCTCGTTCATAAGCTTTTCCGTCATATTCATCATAAAGTTCTGCACCACCCGGAAAAAATCCACGGCTGTGATATCCACGGAAACCGTTGCCGCCAGCTCAGCATGATCCACCACTTTTATATTGGCGACGTCCATCGTGCCGAAATAAACCCCCAACAGCTTTTTCTCCGCATCCGCCATATCTACGAACACGGGTGCGCTGAGAAACTTCTGCGCTTTATCGTAATCGGCCTTCTTCAGATTGCCGAAAAAAGCGGTAACCGTCTTGTCGGGCTTTACAAAAAAGCTGCAAGCAGTAAGGGCGATCATAAGCAGTATCAAAGGAAACAGAAACATTTTTCTCATCTGATTTTCTCCCGAAAGATAATTCCTCGCTTCCAGAATATATACTAATTCCGGTTTTGGCAAGAAATTACTTGTGAAAAGAAAGTCCATAGCTCCGAAGATCTATTGATAAAAACTTTCTTCTGAAGTATATTATTAAGCTAAACTAATGGTAACGGTATTTACACAACGATGATAAAGCTCCTTAAAAAGTTTTTCGGCAGCAGGATTGTCCGCTACGGCTTCCTTGCGATTGTACTCGGCGTCCTGTCAGGCGGTGCGATTGTCACCTGGCAGCTATACAAGCTTGCCCAGACACTTCCGCCCGTGGAAGAGATCACGAAATACCGCATGAACCAGCCCTCTATGGTTTACGACGAAAACGGAGCGGTTATCGCGGAGCTCGGCAACGAACGCAGGTATCCTATCCCCATAAACGAGATCCCGCCATATCTTTGCCAGGCTGTCGTGGCCACCGAGGATGCCCGCTTTTATGAGCATGCCGGTGTCGATTTCTGGGGGATACTCCGTGCCATGATAACAAATGTAAAATCCGGGCGGTTTGCCGAAGGGGGGAGCACCCTCACGCAGCAGCTCGCCAAAAATATATTCTTTACCCCGGAAAAAAAGCTGATACGTAAATATAAAGAAGCAGTACTGGCCTACCGCCTGGATAAATATCTGACAAAAGACGAAATACTGGAATTCTACCTCAACTATGTCAACTTTGGCAGGGGTGCCTATGGCGTGCAGGCGGCGGCGATAAACTATTTCGGCAAAAACGCTTCCGACCTGACGCTGGCGGAGTGCGCCCTGCTGGCGGGCATCCCCAAAGCGCCGGGGCTTTACTCTCCGCATAACAATAAAGACCGCGCCATGCAGCGCCGCAACCATGTGTTACTGCGCATGTACGAACACGGCTATATAACGGAAGAAGAATATCTCAAAACCATAGAAGAACCTATCGTCATCACCGAAAGCACCCCCCTGAAGCTTAGGCACGCGGGATATTTCCTCGACTACGTACTGCGCTTTCTTTCCGATGAAATGGGGATAATTGAGCCGCAGAATAAAGGGCTGAAAGTATATACCACCCTGAATGTGGACTTTCAGGATAAAGCGGAAGCCGCGATACGCAGCAATCTGCTTGCCACCTCAAAACGTCAGGGCTACTTTGGCCCCGTCGGGAAACTGGCTGATTCTCCCGTGGAAGATGTAATACTTACCGATGCCGCGGGAGAGTCAGTGGCTGTCGCCCCTACGGCAGAATCGCTTATGCAGATGCCTCCGTATCTGACCGCGCTGGGCTTCAAAAAAGCGGTAGTTACAAAGATTGAAGATCAGCTAATGCGTATAAAGGTCGACAACGCCACCGACGGCACCGTAAAACTCGTGGAAAACCGCTGGGCAAAACCTGTGGGCAGCTCCGGACAGTTGAATGACTTCAAAAAAATCCTCGCGCTGAACGATATAATTTACGTGCTCCCCAAAGACAACGAAACCGGCGTCTATCTGCTTGAGCAGGACCCGCCCATGGAGGCGGCGCTTTTAGCCGCCGACCCGCAGACAGGTGCTATCAAAGCCATGGTAGGTGGTTTCGCGTTTGAAAAATCAATGTTCAACCGTGCCACCCAGGCCAAAAGACAGGTCGGCAGTGCATTTAAGCCTATAGTATACGCCACAGCCATCGAATACGGCCTTCAGCCGATGACCAAAGTCCTTGATGCGCCGGTGATCTCAACCCCGGATGAACAGGGGATGGTATGGCGCCCCAAAAACATTGAAGACAGATATTACGGCGAAACAACCCTGAAAGAAGGGCTGGTGCGCTCCCGCAACATCGTTACCATCAAAATGGCTGAGCGGGTGGGACTGCGCCGCATACTGAGCATGGCCAAACGGTTCGGCATAACCTCTGACCTGCCTTCGGATATGTCCATAACTATAGGATCCGGCTCCATATCACTTCTTGAAATGGTTTACGCCTACTCTGTTTTCCCCAATATGGGCACCCGACCGGCCAACCCGTACTTTGTAACCAAAGTGGAGGACTCTGACGGGAACGTTCTTTATGAAATAATGCCCCCGGCGCATATAGAGGTTATCCACCCGAACACCGCCCAGATTATGACGGACATTCTTGTCAACGTGGTGGAAAACGGCACAGGTTTCCGTGCCAAAGCGATCCCCCGCCCCGTGGGCGCTAAAACAGGCACTACCAACGAAAACCGCGACACATGGTTTATAGGCTTCATGCCGAACTTTGTGGTGGGCGTATGGGTGGGGTTTGATGAATTCC
>JAVBTI010000056.1:0-17289 GCA_031556255.1 Deferribacterales bacterium
AGAAATCGCCGCCTAAATAATCAGGGGACACCCGCTCAGCCCAAGGCAAATAATACCTATCTTTTTCCCCGCAAAAGCACTAATCTATTTACATAAACAAAGGTGGGGGCGTACATGGCTTCAGATTTGGTTAAAAAGGAAAACGGTGAACTCTCGGCCGCAGAGCAGGCCGAGTTAGTAAAACTTAAAGACAGCATCGATATAAACAGTTCCAACGCCATTTTATCATACGGTGCGGCGGTTCAGCGCAAATCGGCCGAATTTATAAGCTCTGTGCTGGAAAACACAAAAACAAAGGATCTGGGCGAAGCAGGCAACCTTCTGGGCGATCTGATGGTCAACCTGAAAAAGTTCGACGCCGGCGCCTCTTCCAAGGGCAACTTTGTCACCAACTTTTTTTCCTCCGCTAAATCCCGCCTTGCGAAGCTGCAAAACTCCTACCGAAACGCGGAAACCAATATAGACAAAATAGTGGACGAGCTCGAAAGGCACCGCATGATCCTCATGCAGAACGTGGCCATGCTCGACAAGCTTTATGACAAAAATCTGGAATACGCAAACGACCTGCGCCTATACATCGCAGGCGGCGAGGCCAAACTGGCGGAGCTGCGTGAAACCTATCTCCCCGCGCTCCGGCAGGAAGCCGGTATGTCCGACGACCATCTTACCGCCCAGCGCTATAAAGACGCAACCGACGCGGAAAACCGGCTGGAGAAAAAAGTACATGACCTAAAACTGACCCGCACGGTCACCCTCCAGTCCCTCCCGCAGATACGCCTTCAGCAGTCCAGTAACAATGTGCTGGTGGATAAGATACACTCGTCAATAGTGAACTCCATACCCCTCTGGAAAGGCCAGATGGTTATAGCGCTCGGTCTGGCGCAGACCGCAAACGCCCTGCGTGCACAGAAAGCGGTCACCGATACCACAAATGAACTGCTCCGTAAAAACAGCGAGATGCTTAAAACCGCCACCGTTGAAACCGCCAGGGAATCGGAACGCGCCATCGTCGACATCGACGTGATTAAAAAGGCGAACAGCGACATAATCGCCTCCATTCAACAGGTCATGACCATCCAGGAAGAAGGGCGCAAAAAACGCCGGGAATCGGAGGAAGAGATAAAGCGGCTTGAGCTGGAGATGAAAGAACGGCTCATAAATGCTGTAACCAATAAATAAGGACAAAATGCGAAGGATTGTAAATAAAGCTCTGCTTATCACACTTAAAGTTGCGGTAATAGGGTTTTCCTGCATTGCGAGTATTCTGGCCGCGGGGGCCGCGGCTTTCCCGGAGTGGCAGGCGGGATCGTGGGCGATAAAAGCAGGGACCTCCGCCCTCATTTTCGCGGCAGCCACTGTCGCATGGTGTATTTATAATACCGGAGCGTTGCTTAAAGACATCAATTATAAACCGCTTGCCCGCTCCGACAAAAAAGCCCTGTATACAACAATCTTAAAACAGGCCGTCACGCGTATTCCTTATCTGATGTTCATATTGAGCGGTTCTGCGCTGCTCGGCAGCCAGAAAACCGCCGCCGCGCTGGCGGTAGGAATTGTGCCCATAGCAATTTTCTTTGCCTACATGCGTATAGAGATAACGTATATCGCAAATGCCCTGCTGGACTTAGGGTTTGCAAAAGCGTTCCCCGCCGCCCCGGCGGTAAAAAAAAATAACGGCAGGCAGCGGTTAATTGATAAAATAGCCGCCATGAAAGGCTCTATCCGGGATCATGAGCTGGCGACAGATATAGACACTATCGCCGTCCTGCACGAAAAGCTCGAAGTCATTTTTAAAGAAAAGCCTGAACGGAGCGCGCGTCACGCGGCCTTTGTAAACCAGAGCATGCTTTTCTTCACCAACTCCCTTGAGGTCTACGACGAAGCCGAAGACACAGGGCTGAGCATGGCGGAAGCCGAATCAATGATGGAAAATACACGCAAACTGGCTAAAGACATAATATGTGCCTTTGAAAATATATTAAAAACTGCCTATTCAAATAAACTAATTAAAGAAGACGCCGCCATCGAAGCGGTCAGAAACGACATGCGGGCACGGGGACTCATAAAATAAAGAACCGGTGTTAAAACCAAAATTGACGGCCCCTGCTTCTCTCCATGCCCCCCACATTAAGGTTCTTTATCGTCCTTCTTCTCTTCCTCGATCTTTTCCAGCGCGCCCGATTTTTTTATGAAGTAGTATGCGTTTTTAATCCCCGCCGCGATTCCTATTCCCAGGAAAAAGAGGGTGAACCACGGCTTTGTGCCGAGTTTTCCGTCAATCCACACTCCCATAAGGGTGCCGATGACGATGCTCAGCACAAAAACAATCCCTATGCTCGACGCGGCCAGCATGGGGCGCATCTCTTTGCTGAAAGGCGCTATAAACCGGTTTTTCTTAAACTTATCGTTATATTTGCTCACAAACGCCCCCTCCGTCCTGTCTCCGGGGCATCCGTCACAGGCTTTTCAGCGTTTCGTAATGGGCTTTCACAGTGGCGTCCAAATCCGCGTCAGTGTGCGCCGCCGATACGAACATCGCCTCAAACTGCGCCGGCGCCAGGGCTATTCCCCTGTCAAGCATACCGTGGAAGTATTTAGCATATTTGTTTGTATCCGCCGATATTGCGGCGTGGTTGCTGTCCACCCGGCAATCGGTTAAAAAGAGGCAAGACAGCGACTCTATACTGTTAAAAGTATATTTCAGCCCCAGTTTTGCAAGGTTGCCCGCCAGCCCGCGCCAGAGATAATCCGATTTCTCATTAAGCTTATTATAAAACCCGGGCGCTTTCAGCTTTTTCCGTGTTTCTATTCCCGCAGCCATCGCCAGAGGGTTGCCGGAAAGGGTGCCTGCCTGGTATACCCCGCCGGACGGGGAGACAAGCTCCATGATATCCCTGCGACCGCCGTAGGCCGCCACAGGGAGCCCGCCGCCTATTATCTTCCCCAGCGTGGTGAGATCCGGCTTTATGCCGTAGTATCCCTGCGCACCGGCCGCTGAAAGACGGAAACCGGTGATGATCTCATCGCAAACCAGAAGCGCCCCCTCCCTCTCGCAGCTTGCCTTAAGCTTTTGCAGAAAGCCTTCTTCCGGCAGCACTACACCCATATTGGCCGCCACCGGTTCCACAATCACACAGGCAATCTGACCGGGATATTCCTGAAACAGCTTGTCCACGGTGGATATATCGTTATACTGGGCTATAAGCGTGTTTTTAGTGATATCTGCGGGCACGCCCAGGCTGGAAGGTGTGCCGAATGTAAGAAGCCCGCTCCCCGCCTTCACGAGGAGGCCGTCGGAGTGGCCGTGGTAGCAGCCTTCGAATTTGACTATCTTATCCCTTTTAGTGAAGCCGCGGGCAAGGCGGATAGCGCTCATCACCGCTTCAGTGCCGGAACTGACCATCAGTACCATCTCGATGGAGGGGATCATTTCGATAATAAGTTCGGCAAGCACTGTTTCCCTGACCGTTGGCGCGCCATAGCTTGTGCCTTTATCGGCGGCCTCTTTCACCGCACGGTTGACGTCCGGGTCGCAGTGGCCGAGTATCAGCGGCCCCCAGGAGCAAACATAGTCTATATACTCTTTGCCCTTTGTATCGACAACTTTGGAACCGAAGCCCCTCTCCACAAAATAAGGCTCCCCGCCCACCGAACCGAACGCACGCACGGGGCTGTTCACGCCGCCGGGGATGACTTTCTTCGCATCTTCAAATAAACTCATATATTACCCCATTAACCGACAATCGACCCGATGCTCATCATCGGCACCATAATCGCCAGTACCACAAACCCAACCATAAGCCCTATACACACAATAAACAGTGGTTCTAACACTGACAGTACCGTACTGGTCTGTTTTTCAAGCTTCCTGCCGTAAAATTCCGTCACCCTTTCAAGCAAATCCGGCATATTTCCCGATGATTCGCCGGTGGAAACCGCCGCAGGAAACAACTCCGGAAAGATCTTGGCGTCTTTAACCGCCTTTGAAAATTTCACACCGGACTGCACCTCTTTACGCACCTCTTCAAGTACCAGCCGAAAATACTTGTTGGGCATGGCCTGGGTCGCATAATACAAGGCGTCGGTAAGGGGCAGCCCCTCCCGCAATTGAAACGCCAGGACATGCGCAAAGCGGGTAATAGCCGACTGGGCAACAAGCTCAATCCTGAAAAGCCGTTTATCCACACGCATCCTGAATTTATCATTGCGTTTGTAAAAATATCTGAACGCCACCACACAGGCCACAAGAAACAGGAAGACGTACAGCCCGTAATGCTGAACGAACCCGGACACGTGCAGCAAAACCCTGGTCATTAGCGGGATCTGCTGCCCGGCCGCCTCAAATATTGACCGCATTTTCGGCACGATCACCGTCAGCATAAACACAAGTACGGCAATCCCGATAATAAGTATCACAAACGGATATACAAGCGCGGAGGTAAGTTTATCCGCGTTGGCACGTTTGTTTTCCTCATATACGGCGATATCCATAAGCACATTTGAGAGACGGCCCACATTTTCCGATGCTTTGATGAGGTTAACATACATGGGGCTGTAATACTCCTCATGATGTGCAAGCGCGTCGGAAAAACGCATCCCTTCCGATACTTTTGAAGCAGAGTCCATGATAATGCCTTTCTCTTTCTCGGACTCAGTGGTGCGGGCGATTATCCCCTGTGCATCCACAAGGGGTATGCCGCTTCGTAGAAGCAGCGAAAGCTGAAAAAAATAATCGGCAAGGTTTTTTCTGGACGATCTGAGCCGCGACAGAAAGCTGCCCTTGCTCTTGCTTTCGCTAATCTTTATTTCGGAGATAAAGATCCCTTCGGCGGTAAGTTCCGAAAGAGCGGCCTGTTTTGAAATAGCGTCTTTATAACCTTTAACGTTTTTCCCGGTCTTTGTGATGCCTTTATATTGAAACGTAGCCATCCATTACTCCGATCTCGTAACGGAAAGAAGCTCTTCGGGGGTTGTCTGGCCTCTCTGAATCAGTTCCACGCCGTGTTCGAACATAGTCTTGAAACCATGTTTCCGTGCTTCTTCCCGGATTTCAAAAGCGGAAGCGCTACGGTTTACCAGTCTGCGAATGTCATCATTGATAACCAGTATTTCAAAAATGCCGATTCGACCTCTATAACCGGTCTGGAAGCAATGCTCACAGCCTTTTCCTTTCATATACGTATCTATGGTGAAACCGGCGTCGCGAAAAAGCTTTTTTATCACATCGTCCGCTTTCACTTCCTGTTTGCACAGCGGGCAGACTTTACGCACAAGCCGCTGCCCCATGACCAGCAGCAGGGAAGACGAGATCAGAAAAGGCTCCACATCCATTTCGATAAGGCGGGAAACCGCAGTAGGCGCGTCGTTTGTATGCAGAGTCGAAAGCACGAGGTGGCCGGTCAAGGACGCCTGCACGGCAGCCTCGGCGGTAACGTTGTCGCGTATCTCACCCACGAGAATCACGTCCGGGTCCTGCCGCAGGAATGCTCTTATGGCATTGGCGAAGGTTATATTGGCCGGCAGGTTCACCTGCACCTGCGTGATATTGTCGATGTGGTACTCCACAGGGTCTTCCACAGTAAGCACGTTCTTGTTCTCCCGGTTCATAGCCAGGAGTGAGGCATAAAGTGTAGTGGTCTTACCGCTGCCGGTAGGGCCGGTGACAAGTATAATCCCATTCGGCCGTTCCAGATAAGGGCGGTACATATTAAGCAGCTTACCCTCCAGCCCCACCTGCTCAAGGGTGGCAAACTCGGTAGATCGCTCCAGGATACGCAACACCACCTTTTCACCGTTGACGGAAGGCATGCATGAAACGCGGATGTCTATGGATCTGTTGCCTATTTTGAGGTTGATACGGCCGTCCTGTGTTCGCCGGGTCTCGGCGACATCGAGGGAGGCGATAACTTTGATACGCGCCACGATAGGCTCATGAACGCTTTTAGGGTAGCGGCGGAAGGTGGTCAGTCTGCCGTCCACGCGCAGCCGGACCAGAAAGGCATTATCCCGCCCCTCAAAATGTATATCGCTCGCGCCGCTTTTGACGGCGTGTATAATAATCTGGTTTACAAGTTTTATTACCGGGGCGTCATCGTAAGATGAGGTGAGTATATTCACCGTCTCGTCGCCGAACTCCTCCTC
The DNA here is from genome assembly GCA_031556255.1 of Deferribacterales bacterium. Taxonomy (GTDB): domain Bacteria; phylum Chrysiogenota; class Deferribacteres; order Deferribacterales; family JAISNW01; genus JAIRQX01. The sequence continues at coordinate 6,142 of JAVBTI010000056.1, forward strand.
AGAACCGGCGCCGACATCGTCCACCTCACCTCCGAACCCTTCCAGCAGTTCGTAGATCTTTTTCCTCTCCGCACGTTCAAGTGAAGGTTCTATACCCAGGGAAAAGCTCAGCATCTGCGCCTTTTGAAGCCCTTTTTCATCGGAATAATAGATCAAGACCGACCCGTCATCTTTCTGCGACGGCACAAAGTCGCTGCGGTCAGGAAACTTCAGATATGCGGAACGGACTGTATCGTAGCTTACCATATGCTGAATTACTCCGCTTTTTGTTCCTTAGGCCCGTACATCATAGTATCCACTTCCTGCTGCATGGGGATGAAGGTCGGAGATTTATCGCTCAGATTATCACTTATCATACCATTAACACGTTCGTTAAACATAGAGGTGCCGCGGGTACGTCTCTCCACAAGGCTTGAGGCATCGTCACGGGTGTTGATTATGCGTGTGCTGATAAAAACCATCAGGTTGGTTTTTTCAGAGGTTGCGGTCCGGCTTTTGAAAAGCCAGCCAAGGATGGGAATGCTGGAAAGATACGGTATGCCGGATGTATATGACGTGGAGTCGTTCTTCATTAACCCGCTGATGACCATTATTGAGTTATCGTAAAGCTGGACTTTTGTCTTGGTGGTCCGGCTTATGGTTGTGGGGGTATCGCTCGCGCCGGCCGCTTTATCCACCGCCAGATCCACGTCAAGGTTGACCGAATCGCCGGAAATATGGGGAGTTACTTTGAGGCGGATACCCACATTCCTGTAGTCGTAGCTGTCTGTCGTGTTGCTGTTTACATCCAGCCTGGACTGTGTCTTAAAAGGGATATTTTCACCGGTGAACGTTTCCGCATCCTCATTGTCCAGAGTGAGTATCTGAGGGTTGGAAACGATGTTGATGCCGTCGTCCGTACGGGCCGCCCTTAAGAAAGCCGCGATGGAAGGAAATGTTATCCCGTTATATGTTATCATGTCCCCTATCAGGCCCGCACCGAAACCACCCGGTATCGGCGGCGTGCCGGCAAGGGCGCCTGCCATGTCACTGCCTAATGTCCCACCCGGGTTGGAGCTGCCGTACCCCGCTATATTACTGTTTGCACCGCCCGCAAACCATTCAACCCCGAAAGAGTCGTTCCTGTTCAGAGTGGTTTCGAGGATCAGCGCCTCCACATAGACCTGCTTGCGGGCTATATCAAGTTTCTCTATCATCCGCTCCAGGTTGGCGTAAAGTTCCTGGTCGCCTATGGCTATAATGGAGTTAGTACTCTTGTCCGATGAAACGCTGGATTTCACCACAGGAGCACGTACACCTGCCGGAGGCGTCGGCTGGTTGCCGATGAGAAGCTTGTTCAGCACCGCCTCAACATCTTCCGCCCGCGCGTATTTCAGATAGAAAACCCTGGGGAGGGCGCCTTCGGATGAAGTTTTAACATCAAGGTTGGATATAAGATAATTTATTTTTTTAAAATCGCTGTCGGAAGCCGCTATCACCAGCACGTTCGAAAGATCGTCGGATACGATTATCGGCATCACTCCCACCATAGCGTTGGTGTTCAGCCCGGAAAAAAGCTTGGTTATAGACTGTTCCATCTTGGTGGCCGTGGTGTTTTGAATGGTGACGCTGTATAGATTCGTGCCGCTTACAAATTTATCCATCTGTATGGCGATCTCGCGCATTTTTGTGACGCGGGAGCCGAAATCCCTTATAAGCAGGCCGTTCATGCCGCGGAGCGGTTCCACGTTGCCGTGTCTCGATTTGACCCGTGAAAAGTTATTGGCAAGTTGAGTGGCGTTATAGTTTTCCAGAAGGAGTACCGTCGTGACAAAATCATCATCCGCCAGCCGCTGCTGGAGGGTAAAAGTGTCGTCGTATGTCGGAAGATCCTTGTCGGGAACCACTCTCAGATACCCTTTCTCACGTACCGCTGAAAGGCCGTTGCTTTGGAGAGTTGCATAAAAAATTTCCATTATGTTGGCTGAATTTAGAGGATACTGTGACGCGATGGACACCGTACCGCGCAGATCCGGCTCGCTGTATACGATATTTGTTTCGGTAAACGCTGCAACAAAGGTAATGAACTCTTTCATGGAGATATTCTTGAAGTTCACGTCATACGTCTTGACCTGCTGCGCCAATGCAGCACAAGTGCATATCAGCAGAGCGGCGGTAAAAATCAGGATAAATAGTTTTCTCATTGGATTTCCACAAAAAGCGTTTTTTTCTCCCCGTTACGGGTTATATCTATGGTGACGGCGTTTATCTCATCTATCTTGCCCATCATAGCAAAAAGCGGTTCGGGGCTGCTTAGTTCCTCCCCGTTTATGCGGTTTATGACGTCCCCCAGCTGTAACCCGAGCTGTTTAACCGGGGAATCATCGTTCATTTTGGTAACGCGGTAGCCCAGGTACTCTGAACCTTGATACATTGGTGATATCTGAAGGCTGCGCACCAGTGAATTTATATCCTTCAACTGGTCTATGAGTTCCCCGCGCTGAACCGTGAATTGCTGCGTACTCCCGGAACCTGAAGGTGCTGCAGCCGGAGCGGGTGTCACGGGTCTCACAGGAGCGGCCGGGGCCTGCGCGGCGGCCGCGGGGGCGGCCGGAATCACAGGGCCGCTGCTGTGTTCAAGCACAAGTGTATACTCACGGCCGTTATACAGGATCACGGCCGTGTCATAAGTAGCCGCTTTCAGTTTATACCCGTCCTGTTCCTCATAAGTGTTCAAAACATACACATCTTTGTCCGCTACGATAATAGCGCGGCTGTCCTCTTGAACCTTAGCCAGCAGGATACCGGTCAGCTTCGCGTTAAAGGGGGTGGCCTGAGCCGCCGCGCCGATGCCGCCCCCGGCTGCGGGAACCGGTTCGGCTTTGTCCACATCAAAAAGATTCCTTTCAGTGATTGCTGTGACGGTCTGCATTCTGGAGGCGTCGCTAACTCCGGCTGAAACCGCTTTGGGCGGCGGCAGCGGCCTGGTCACGTTGTACTCGATCACTCTCGATACGAGTATCGCCAGGAAAACGGCGATGACCGCCGTGTACAAATAACCCGTATATTTTAACGCCTTCATCAACACCTCAAAGAGTGCGCATTATCGCAAAAGCGGCCATAAAAAGCAATCGATTTCCTTCCGCAGTGGACTGGGCATATATTTTGGCCCGATTATGTTTTGAATAGTAAGACATTCCAAAAGGCATTTTGTTCAAATATATTATTTTTCCGAAACCACGGGATCCTTTCCGAAATATTCCGGCTCCTCGAGTATATCAATTATAAATTTAGCAAGCTGCCTGCGGCTGAGTGAGTTTGCGGGCCTGGGTTTGTTTTTATAGCTGATAATAAGGTTCTTCGCCTTCCTGCGATTATTGAGCCTCGGCGGGCGGACAATTGTCCAATCCAGTTTTGACCTGCGCACGACCCGTTCCTGTTCATCGTGGTCGTTGAAAATCATTTTGAACTTCGTATGCCGTGCCATGAACTGCACCAGCCACGGGAGGTACTGGAATGAGTCGCCCGCACCAAGTGCGGTAACCACCACTATCCTGCGGAGCCCCTTTTCGGCCATCAACTCCAAACAGTTCTGCATTGAATCGCGCATAAAATAAGGCTGAGAGCTTTTAGTGCTGTTGCTGAGCACGCTGACTACCGCATCCACTCCTTCCAGAGCACCGGACAAGGCCGCCCTGTCCTCCGGCGTTCCCTTGAGCACCCTGAGCCTGTCATTGCCAAACCCTGCAAGTTTCTCAGGATGCCTTGCAAGTGCAGTAACTGCCAGCCCTGCGCTTAAAGCGTACCTTAGGGCCAGTTTCCCTGTTCTGCCTGTGGCCCCGAGCAGCAGTATGCTTTCAATACCCATTTAAAAAACCTCTGGGTCAGCGGGCATAAAGCTCCGTCGACAAATATCTTTCCCCGGAATCGGGAATTATTACCACTATCGTCATATCTTTACCGGCGGGAACTGTTTCTTTTGCGGCTTTTATCGCTCCGCACAAAGCAGCGCCGCCCGAAATGCCGCTTAGTATACCCTCTTCACGCATCAGTCTATGTGCCATATCCATGGCTTCCGCGTCATCCACGGTAATAACCTGGTCAATCATCGACAGATCAAGCGTTTTGGGTATAAAGCCCGCGCCTATCCCCTGTATGCCGTGAGGGGAAGGGGACAATTTTTCACCCTTCAGCGCCTGGGTTATGACAGGACTTTTCGCCGGCTCCACGCCTATCATTTTAACAAGCGCCCGCTTCATCTTTTTAAAATAACATCCTATTCCGGAAATGGTACCACCTGTGCCCACTCCGGCCACGATCACATCCACCCTGCCTCCGGTATCCAGATCGATTTCAGGGCCGGTGGTCAGAACGTGTATGGCTGGGTTGGCCGGGTTTATAAACTGCCCGGGCATGTAATATTTGCCGGGGTTTTCGGTCAGCATGGACTCCGCCTTCGATATGGCGCCGACCATCCCGCCGGCCGCCGGGGTCAGGACAAGATCGCCCCCAAGCCCTTTAATAAGCTGCCTGCGCTCAATGCTCATGCTCTCAGGCATGACTATTTCCACCTTATATCCCTTCGCCCTGCCCACCGAGGCGAGGGCTATACCGGTATTGCCGGAAGTGGGCTCCAATATCGTCATATCATGGTTAAGCTGCCCGGATTTTTCCGCGTCATCAACCATGGCATACGCAACGCGGCATTTTATGGAACCGGCGGGGTTGCGCGATTCCGTTTTGACAAGCAAACGAACCCCGGGCCCTGCGGCAATCCTGTTAAGTTCGACAAGAGGTGTTTTGCCTATAGTCAGGGAAACGTTCGGGTAGATCATTCCGTTACCTCAAACCCGGTTTCCTCTATGGCAGAGATGATTTTGTTTTTATCGGTTATTAATTCATCAAATGTTACATCGGCTTTTTTATTTTCAAGTGAAACATCGAATGTTACGACACCGGGTACTTTCTTTAAGGCGTCGGAGACTGCTTTAACGCAATGTCCGCAACTCATTCCAGCAACCGTCAGCGAAATTGTTTTCATGTCGGCACCCCCTCAATATTTCAATAAAACCATACAACTTTATGGATTCATATGCAAGATTAAGGTTTACTGATATGATATTTTTTTCAGACAGGCGGGACAGGCCTTAACCCATGGCAAATCTTATTAAAACAATACCCGCTATTATTGTGGCGGCACCCGCTATGCGCATCTTCCCGTACCCTTCATGAAAGAAAACCATCCCCATTATGACTCCGAAAAGGCCGCTCACCTGCCGTATAGCGATCCCGTAAGATATGGGCATGTAAATTATACCCAGGCGGTAGGTAAGCGCGGACATCACTATCGTAAACGCCGCAATCCACACCCATTTCGCCTCTCCCTTCGTTTCAGGCTCACCGCGGTAACGCAGAAAGTATGTTATACCGAAGAACAGCGACATGAAAAAGTTCATAAAGTAGGTATACATCACCGCATTGCCGGTATTTACCCCCACTTTATCAAACAGGGCGCCGAAAGAATAGGCAAACGCGGCCAGAAACGCCGCCACCACCCCCGGCTGCAGCTTAGTATGCCGGAGCGACGCACCGTTCATCACAAGGCAGCCCGCCACGGTGACAACAATCCCCAGTATGCCTGCAACGCTTATCCTTTCGGAGAGCAGAAGAGCCGCCCAGACAGTAACAAATACGGGAGAAGCGGTGGTGATGGGGTAAACCTGTGAAACGTCCGCCAGCTGGTAAGCCTTCGCCACCAACAGATGGTATGCGGCAAAGAAAACCGCGGCACACAGTCCGCAGAATATCACATCTCTGTCAAATGCTATATATTCCGGACAGAATATAAGGATGACCACGGTGAACACCGCGACGGACGCGGCATGCATGTAGAAGTTGAACCGGAATTTGGCGGAAGATTTTTTAAGCAGGACGTTCCAGAGGGCGTGGAACAGGGCACTGATTACAACAAGCAAAAAACCGGACATCTATACCCCTGATTTAGTTACTTCGGCTTTCCACTCTTCCGGCAGCCTCATCGGCTTTTTTTTATTTCCGTCAAACAATGCGTGCTTACTGCAACCTTTCGCAAACACCTTCCCCTCGCCGTTGTGCACCTTGTACTTCACTTTGAAGCGCACCTTCCCTACTTCGTCAAACTTGCAGTGCACCAGTACCTTGTCGTCCAGCAGGATCGGCTGCAAATAGTCAAGCTGGATGCTTGTGAGCAGATACTGGATATTTTTGGCCATATCCCTCACAAACATATCATGGATCAGATCTACCCTTGCCACTTCCAGATAAGAGGGATACACCGCGTTGTTCACATGCCCATATGCGTCCAGGTCCCTGAACCTGACCTGTATTTCGACGGTTTTTTCCATGTAAATTCAAGACCTACCTTATGTATGTTCCGTCAGCAACTTTATTAAACCGGCCTGTGTAGGTTTCCCCTTTATATGTGAAGGAAATATCGTATGCTCCCGGTACACCGGTCACGGCAGATCTGCTGAATAACCCGCCCAAATCAAGGGAGAGGGAAGAAACTCCAAATTGAGCCCCGGCACTTGCAGGGCTGCATTCCGTCGCATACACGTATATGTATTCAACACTTGTTGAACGCATATAAAGGGCGTTTGCTATGCCGCATTTACTGCTATGTGATGAAAGTGTGCCTGCGTATGTTCCCGGAATGGTGGAGTTATCAAACGCAGGAGTGTAGTTACCGAAAATGGCGGGGAGACTGACTGAAGAGCCAACCGGTGCCAAATGAAGTTCGCTTACATCAGTCATGCATTTATATATCCCGCCGCTTGCGTAACAATCATATTTCCCCGGCGCACCGCTTACTGAAATATCGCTGTTTATAGGCAGTTTGCTCGAATTATCAATAATTATGGAGTTTTCAGCCGTTGCGTAGTTCGTATTAATGAAACCTATTTTGTTCGCATATTTTACATGCGCTACAGACGGAACACTTGGGAACACAGACACGCCGTGCGCATAGTACCCTTCGAAAAACTGACTCCCGCTGCTATGAAATGACACCGTTCCCTGAAGGGTTTTATCCATTCTGGCGGTAATTCTATAAGCGCCTTCAGGTAAATCCGCCACCCTGGTTACATCCGGCCCTCCGCCGCTGCTTCCGTCGCCGCAACCGGCTAGGAATAAAGCCGCCGATATGGCAAATATTAGTTTTTTCATGCGCGTCTCCCTTAGGATCAGATCTCATTAATTGTAATCAACTAAAAAGTGTACGGTCACAAAAACTCCGTCATTCCGGCCTCCGAGCCGGAATCCAGAATAAGAATAATAAGGAAAATCCTCACTATTTAATCCTGGACCCCGGATCGAGTCCGGGGTGACGTTGTAATTAGGCTTCCTCCCGTGAATAATAATATACGCGGGAGATGGTTTAATAAGACCTGGCCCTGTTGCTATATAATATTTTATGCCGCTAAACGCAACTGTTTTACTGCTCTTTTAAGCTCCTTGCCCGGTTTGTATGCCTGGCCTGCCCGCCGAGTATCGTTTTGCGTATGCGGATCGATTTAGGCGTCACTTCCACAAGCTCGTCCGAAGAGAGGAAGTGTATCGCCTCCTCCAGCGTAAGCGGTTTCACCGGGCGCAGGATAATATTTTCGTCTTTCCCGGCAGCCCGCATGTTGGTGAGCTTCTTCTCTTTGCACGGATTGACGTCCAGATCGTTGTCCTTGTTATACTCCCCAATGACCATCCCTTCGTAGACCACGTCCCCGGGAACCACAAAGAGCCTGCCGCGCGGTTCGAGGTGGAACAGACCGTAGCCCACCGCCTTGCCGGGTCTGTCCGAAACAAGGGAGCCGTTAAAACGGCTGGGAAAATCGCCCCTGTATTCTTCATAGCCGGCAAACAGTGTGTTCATAATTCCCGTGCCTTTGGTGTCGGTCATGAAATCATCCCCGTATCCGATAAGCCCGCGGCTGGGAATGTTGAACTCCGCCCTGACCCGTCCGGAGCCTTTGTTCACAAGGTTCGTCATACGCCCCTTGCGCATGGAGAGCTTTTCCGTGACGATCCCCAAAAACGCCTCGTCGCAGTCAATATATACCCGCTCGATAGGTTCCATCTTCCTGCCGCCTATGGTCTTGTAAATCACCTCAGGGCGACCGGCGGAAAGCTCGAACCCTTCCCGGCGCATCGTTTCTATCAGTATGGCAAGCTGGAATTCGCCCCTGCCTTTAACTATATAACTGTCTTTGTCTTCAGACTCTTCAAGTTGTATGGCCACATTGCGCAGCGTCTCTTTTTCCAGCCTTTCCTTGATTCGCGCCGACTGTACCCATTTGCCCTCTTTGCCCGCAAGCGGAGAAGTGTTGGGGCCGAATCTCATCGAAACCGTAGGCTCGTCCACCCGCAGCCGGGGCAGGGTTTTCGGCTTGGCGGCGGTGGTTATAGTATCACCGATAAATGCGTCCGGCAGCCCTGCCAGAACAACTATCTCCCCTGCAGTGACGTTTTCCGTTTCGCGCAGGGAAAGCCCTTCGTAAACCTGGAGCTTGCTGATCCGTATATTGTTGAGACGCCCTTTTTCATCAACGCGTACAAGGTTTTCCTGCTGGTGCGCTTCTCCTGACTGCACCTTCCCTATTGCCAGGCGCCCCAGATAGTCGGAATAGCCTATATCGCTCACAAGCATGGCGAACGGTTCCTCCGAATCCGCCTCCGGCGCGGGAATCGCATCAAGAATCATATCAAACAGCGGTGCAAGGTTCGCGCCTTTTTCATCCAGTGTCTTCTGCGCCACCCCTTCGCGCCCTATGGCATACAGAAGCGGGAATTCCAGCTGCTCTTCCGACGCATCCAGATCTATGAACAGATCGAGTATTTCGTCTATAACCTCTGCGGGGCGGGCATCTTTGCGGTCGATCTTGTTTATGACAACGATGATCTTGAGTCCGCGCTCGAGCGCTTTTTTAAGCACAAACCTTGTCTGGGGGAGGGGGCCTTCGGAGCTGTCCACAAGGAGAATCGCCCCGTCCACCATAGACAGCGCCCGTTCCACTTCACCGCCGAAATCGGCGTGCCCCGGCGTGTCCACGATATTTATCTTGACGTCTTTCCATTTTACGGCACAGTTTTTGGCGGCGATCGTTATCCCCCGCTCCCGCTCTATGTCCATGTTGTCCATGGCGCGTTCTTCCAGAGCCTGATTTTCCCTCAGAATCGACCCCTGGCGGAACATGGCGTCCACGAGAGTGGTCTTGCCGTGGTCGACGTGCGCTATAATAGCGATGTTGCGTAACTTTTCATTTCTAACAACCGAATACATATGACTCCTTATTAAATCCGTATCAGACTAACAATAATAATTCTTAAAACCCGTGCTACTCGCAGGCTGCTGTGCCGCACAGCACGGCTGTAACAGTGTACCCTTTGTTTCTCAGCCTGCTTATAAGGCCTTTTTTACCGTATAAATGCAGGGCTCCGACGGCAATAAGCGTGGAATCCGCATGAAGCTGCGCTTCGATCTTCGGCATCCAGTTGTCATTGCGCTTATTTATTATATCGTTGGTCCAGCCTTCCCAAAACTTATCGCTTTCAGGATTTCCCACTGAAACAGAAGTGTCGGACAAGGCCAGCGCCACAAATTCTTTTATCTTTCTTTCCTTGTAATATACCGCCATTTTTTGAGCAATCGCGGCATTTTCTTCATAATGTTCTATGGAATATTTCAAAAGCTCCGTTGCCCGCTCCTCAGGCAGGTTATAAAAATAACTGTTGGTTTCAGCCACGGTTTCCAGAGAAACTGTGCGCATTTGAAACTCTTCCGCATAGTAGTTCAACACATAATCCACACTAAGAAACATAGAATAATTATCCGGCACGGCATAAAGAACAAAGGAAAGCGCCGCCCATGGACGCAGCTTGTTAACATAATCTTCCCCCGGCATATTGGATTTACCGGCGGATTGTACCGTTTCGGCCACATGTGCTGTTAAAGATGCAAACATATCGCTGCCAATCTTTTCTCTGAGCGGTGAACTGCCGGTCATAAGCGGCATAAGCGCAACTAAATCCATCATAGTGGGATTGAGGTTGCTCTCAAGCATCAATATGTCTGTCTGCTGCATTGCCGCAGAAACATCAGCCGGAAGTTCGGCGCTGTTACCCATATGCATGGTGCCTAACAGATACGATACGGGCGCGCCTTCTTTTTCCACTTTGAACAAAAGCGCCTCATCTTCGCCGACGCCGATATCAAGCGTTTTAGACGCGCAGCCCGCTGCTATGGCCATTGCAAAAACGAGTAAAACGATTCTCCGCAAGATTCTCATTTATCCCCTCTTATTAGAGCATCAATATATGCCGGCACCACTTCCGTGGCCCTTCCGTATATTTTCTCGTCAAACATGGACGCTCCCTGGGATTTCTCCAGATTCAATTCCACAGCGTGCGCGCCCGCATTCCGCGCGGTACGCACAAATCCGGCTGCGGGATAAACCGCACCGGACGTGCCTATGGATATAAACAGATCGCACTTTGCAAGCAGGGCGCCTATTTCGTCCATCCTCATCGGCATTTCACCGAACCAGACTATGTGGGGGCGCATAGTTCCGGCACCGCCGCAGTTCGGGCATACCGACTCCACGGAAAAATCCTCCTCCGTGCTGATCACATTCCCGCATTTGGTGCAGCGTATCTTATTCAATTCACCGTGCATGTGGATTAAATCAACCGTACCCGCCCGCTCGTGCAGATTATCCACATTCTGGGTCACTACCGTAACCTTACCGCCGTAGTTTTTCTCCAGCCCGGCAAGGGCAATGTGGGCTGAGTTTGGGGAAACTTTGGCCAGTTCCCGCCTTCTGTGGTTGTAAAAACTGTGTACAAGGGCTGGGTTCCGTTCATACCCGTCCGGTGTGGCCACGTCTTCCACCCGATGGTTTGACCATAATCCACCGCTGTCACGGAAAGTAGCTATGCCCGACTCGGCCGAAATCCCGGCGCCGGTTAGTATTACTATGTTTTTATACATATTACCGCCTTATCTGCTGCTTATATATGCGAGGTAGGTCGCCTCGCTGGAGCTTATGTAAGTCCAGGCTTCGGGGTGCCAGCTCAGCAGTTCCTTAATCCCGTCCTCCGGCACCACCAGTACTTTGCTGTCTGTAAGCGCCGCCAGCTCCA
>JAVBTI010000162.1:0-9357 GCA_031556255.1 Deferribacterales bacterium
GGTGCTTGAGGTAGTCGAACCTGAACAGGATGATTATTCAGAGCCCGCCGAAGATCTCCCGGACGAGGAGCCTCCATCTGAAAACACTCTGCTGGAAGATTTAAGCCGCCCCGAATGGGATGAGTATATCGGCGAGGGAAACTCAAATGAGCTTTCCTTTACCCCGCTGTCGGAAGAGGAGCAGGCCGATTACGAACAGTATGTTTCTTCCGAAGTGACTCTCACGGAACACCTTCTTTTTCAACTGAAAACCGCGGGGTTAAGCGTTAAGCAGTTGGAAATAGGAGAATCCGTCATCGGTAACCTCAGTGAGGACGGTTATTTCAGACAGGATCTGTCAGAAATCGCCGATGAATATTCTGTTTCTGTTGAAGAAACACGGGAAGTCCTTGAAATTATAAAGAAGTTTGATCCTGCCGGGATAGCCAGCGAATCTTTGGCCGAATGCATACTGGCTCAGCTCCCCCAGGTGGGTGCTACTGAAGGAGAATGTGACCAGATAAGGGAACTGTTTGACGAATATTCCGCTGAGCTTGCCGCCTTCAAATATGACGAGATAGAAAAGAAATCCGGGCTGGAAAGAGAAAACCTGAACGAACTTCTTGACCTTGTAAGGCGTACCGATCCGCGCCCCGGGCTGAACTTTTCCGGCAGGGAGAACAGGGTTATCGTTCCCGACGTATATGTTGTAAGAGACGGGGATAATTTTGATGTATTGCTTAACGAAACCGGCCTGCCGCCGATACGGCTGAACAGTTATTATCTTAGAATTCTTAAAGATGCGTCTGTGGACAGCGGCACCCGTGAATATATAGAAGAAAAAGTTAAGAACGCCCTCTGGATACTGAAAAGCCTTCAAAAAAGACAAAAAGCCATCTATAAAGTGGCAAAGGCCATAGTGGATGTGCAGAAGGAATACCTTATGAAAGGGGAGTCATATCTTAAACCTTTACGTCTGCGGGATATAGCGGATATGACCGAACTGCATGAATCCACGGTCAGCCGGGTTACCGCCGGCAAGTATGCGCTTACCGATCAGGGGCTGCTGGAACTGAAATCGTTTTTTTCCAAAGGTATGGATTCGCAGGAAGGGGATGTATCAACACGCAAAATTAAAACCCTTATACGCGCTTTCGTTGACGAAGAACCGTCCGATACACCTTATTCGGATGAAAAAATAGTAAAACTGCTTTCAGGGCAGGGGGTGGATATCGCCCGCCGTACTGTGGCCAAATACAGGGACGAGCTGAATATCCCCACCATGTCTCAAAGAAAGCGTATGCGGAGGTAGCATATGAAGATCAACATCGTATCCAAGCAGATCCCGGTGACAGACGCAATGCGCAGTTACGCCGAAAAGAAAATGCCGCGCATTAAGAAGTATTTTGACGTGCCGATTGATGTGACGATCACTTTTTCAGTGCAGAAAAACATTCAGACGGTGGAGGTGCTGGTGCATGTAAAGGGATTATATCTAAAGGGTATAGAAAAATCCGAGGATATATATGCCTCACTGGATTTGGCGATGGATAAAATAGAAAGGCAGATAGTGCGCTATAAAGATCGTATTCATAACCATAAATATGATACAGACAGCGGCTTCCTGCGGATGAATGTGTACAATGCCTCTTCTGTTGAAGCCAGTGCGCCGGAAATAATCGTTTCCAAAGAAATTCCCGCCAAACCCATGGCGGTGGAAGAAGCGGCTATGCAGATGGATCTGCTTAACAAACCGTTCTTTGTCTTCAAAAGTGCCTCTTCAGGCAGTATAAATGTTGTCTATAAAAGAGACGACGGCAATATAGGGCTTATCGAGCCGTAAAAAGAGTACTGCTCCCCCTGCCTTATGGGGCGGGGGGCAATCGAGGGGAAATGAAGAGCATATCTGCCGCCGTTCTGTTAAAAAACGTGTCACGGTTGAATATATTGGTTGTAGATGGCGCTGAATATCTAGACGGATGCGGTATTGTATCATCCCGTGTACAGCGTCCGGGGCTTGCTCTGGCGGGTTATTTTGAACATATCAGGCCCAACAGGGTGCAACTGTTCGGAGAGACGGAATTCAATTTTTTGCAAACACTGCCGGCGGAAAGGCAGGCGAATGTGCTTGACACTCTTGCCGGGCTTAACAGATGTCTTTTTGTGGTTTCCAAGGAATTGCCGATCCCTGCGTCCCTTCTGACTGCGGCAAAAAACCACAAAGTGCCTGTTGTAACCACGGCACAAAGCACCGTCCAAACTAATAACGAGATATCATACTGCCTGGATTATGCTTTGGCGCCGGAGGCTGTCATGCACGGTGTATGCCTTGAGGTATGCGGTCTTGGTGTTATTATATTGGGTAAAAGCGGCATAGGCAAGAGTGAGTGTGCTCTGGAACTTGTTAAAAACGGACACAGGCTGGTTGCGGATGACATTATACGAATAAAACGCCGCCAACACTATATTGTGGGAGCGAGTGACGAACTTCTGCGCGATCATATAGAGCTGAGGGGCGTGGGGATTCTTAATCTGTCCGACATGTTCGGAATAACGGCGATAAGGCAGCGGAAAAAGATCGATCTGGTCATTGATTTTATGGACTTTGATGAGTGGAACCGGCATACCGATGCCGATCGTGCCGGTCTTTCCGCTAAAACAGTGACTATTTTGGATGTACCGGTGCCTCATATTCTCTGCCCGGTTTCTCCGGGGAGGAATATGGCGGAAATTGTGGAGTTGGCGGCTAAAAACCAACTCCTTAAGCTCATGGGGCACGATTCGTCCAAAATGTTTACAGACAAGATGCAAACGCGCATCAATGCCAATCGGAATAATGGAGGCGGTGCAAATGTATAACCTCTCTCTGGTGGTGATCACAGGGATGTCCGGAGCGGGCAAGTCCACAGCGGCAAGGGCAGTTGAAGATCTTGGATATTATACTATCGATAATATGCCGCTTCTTATTATTGAGAAATTTGTGGAGATTTTCACTGATGTCGGTGTAGCGGAATCAAAGATTGCGCTGGTTATCGACGCCCGTTCCGGCGGGGGGCAGGCGGCATATAAAGTGATTAACATGCTCCAGCAAAAATACAGCGCAAAAGTGATCTTTCTGAGTGCGGCAACAGATACACTGGTTAACAGATTTAAAGAAAACAGACGGAAGCACCCTTTGGGCGGCGATATCCTCGAAGCCATTAATAAAGAAGAGGAAATGCTCAGGGAGATAAAGTCCATATCAGATCTCGTGATTGACACTTCAGGGATGAATGTGCACGAACTAACATCAGTTCTCAGCAGCTTTTTTCAGGAACAGGGGGGGCGTGATCTCCTGGTCACCATAAACTCTTTTGGGTTTAAATTTGGAGTGCCTATGGACAGCGATCTTCTTTTTGATGTACGCTTCCTGCGCAATCCGCATTTTGTGGACGAACTGAGAGAGATGACCGGAAGAGAAAAAGCGGTTTCGGATTATGTACTGGAAGACCCGGTAGCAGCGGAGTTTATCGCTAAGCTTTATGATATGCTGGTATTTCTCATCCCCAGATATCAAAATGAAGGGAAACGATTTTTAAAAATTTCGATCGGCTGCACCGGCGGGCGGCACAGATCCGTTGCGATCAGCGAACTGGTGACAAAAGCCATATCCGACAGCACACTTTTGAAAGGAGTGCGAATACAGATACGCCACAGGGATATTAAAAGATAGCCGAGGGGAACCATGGTTGAAATTGTGATAATAACGCACGGATTGTTTGGCGAGGAACTGTTCCTTTCTGCTGAAATGATATTGGGAAAGCAGGGGAATGTACATAACATCGCTGTGCAGCCCGGGCGTTCGTTGACCGAAATAGTGGATGAGCTGGATGCCGTTATCACAAAAAAAAGCGGCAAAGGAATACTGATACTGACCGATATGTTCGGCGGCAGTCCGTCCAATATAGCCTTTTCCTATGTCGGACAGCCTAATATTGAGATTGTGTCCGGCATCAACCTCCCGATGCTTTTAAAGGCTTTTTCGGGGAGGATGTCTGAAACATCGCTGCGCGATCTCGCTTCCGAATGCGGCGAAGCCGGAAAAAACAGTATTAAAGTCGCAAGTGAGCTGATGCAGACAAAATGAAACAGATCATTTTCCGCGTGGACGACAGACTTATACACGGACAGGTCGTGGAAGGGTGGATTAAAAATTTCAGGATCCTCGCAGTTATTATTGTAAACGACAGGATCAGCGCCAGCCCGATGCAGCAAATGATCTATCAGAGCGTCGTGCCGCCCAGGACGGAGGTGACCTTTTATACAATCGACAAATTCGTCAAAGAGTGGGAAAAGTTTGGAAAGCAGAAAGATTCTATTCTTGTGCTGTTTGAAAACATACATGACCTGATAAAATGTGAAAGCGCCTTAACCAGAGATGTTTATATAAATATCGGCTGTGTCGCTTCCCGAAGCCATAGTATAGAAATATCGGATACGGTTTTCCTGGAACAGGAGGAACTGGACCAACTAACCATTCTTGCCTCAAAATGGCAGATACATATTAAAAAGCTCCCTTGGGAGAAAGATGCCGCTTTCTGCCGGCTGGATTAAGTGATCTCTCTAATAAGGTCAATACAGATCTTCGGGCCGGGGGTAATCGATTAACTCGGCATGATCAAAAAGATAATTGCCTGCGTATAGATGATAAAATATCAGTATGTAAGCCTTTATAGTATTCTCTTGCAGATAGAGCAATTTTGCAATGTTGTTGTTAATCCGTTCTTTAGTGCGAAACAGCACGGTAATTTTATGTGTGCCGTTGTTGATAATAACCTGCCCATTTGCAGTATTGATATTCTCCACCAAACCTTTTATCAGATAATATCTATTTGTTGCATTGACCGCTTCCGGGTTAAATTCCGGAGTTATGACGGTACAGGGGTATTCGCCGGCCTCAAATAACTGTATTTGCTCAGCGGTCATGGGCGTTGAGTTATCAACATTTTTGCCGCACCAACCCTCAACTGTCTTGCCATCTGTAAAAGCGACGCCGTACACAGGCAAATATAATAAGCGGGGAGATTCCTGATAAAAAACCGCATAATTAAGTATGCCGCTTTTATAATATTTTTCCGCCCTCAGCTTATAAATATACGTAAATTTAGCGGATACATACTTAAAATATCCTTTAATTTTAACATCCATTACGGGTTTGGCAGGATAATATTCAGAAACTTTGCTGTCCAGCACATTATTTACAAAAACCCCTTCACGTTTTTTTAATTGTTCTGACTCTTTTTTACAATTACCATTAAAGTATTCAACAAATGGCCCATCTAAAATACCCTGCTTAAATGTATACAAACCAAACTCTCCGGGGTTCAGTGACAAACGGTTGGCAAGATTTCCTTTGACGAGGGCTTTTCCGGTAACAGGGTTGCCTTTTGTATCAATGTATATCTGATTGGAATCAGAATAGTCTGCTTCTATATATGGGGAAATCTTTTCGAGGACCGTTTTAATGTTGTAAGACATCCTATGCCAGACATAGCTCCCGGCGAACACAAAGATTATCATTAGAATTGCGCCCGACAGTGCTGTTGACAGAGGTTCTTTTTTTTCGCCCATTTAACACCTTGCGGATATTATTTCCGGCATCTTAGCTATATTTTCCGCTGCCACTCTAACGTTGGACTTTTCTATTAAAACCACCGTTAAAATCTGAAATATATAAACGGGTTAAAGCTGGAACTCACCATATAAGATATCGATACTAAAAACAGCAGATACTGGAAAGCATATCTCATGGCCCTGGTGACGTAAGTGGTTTCGGCTTTTGCGAATATTTTCAAATATATGGGGGTGGAGAGCACCAGTCCGCAGAGTAGATAAAATACCGTATCTCTGCTGAACAGGGGAAGATGGGCGTACCAATTATCAAAACTGGGTATAAACATTATTTTGATATAAGATATTGCGTACGGAAGGGTTTCAAGCCTGAAAAATACCCAACCCAGCAATACGACAAAAATGGTGTAGATGTGCCCTATGATTGGTATCTTTTTCAAATAACCGGATAAAAATGCCCGTTCAATTAACAGAAAGGCGCCGTGCCACCCGCCCCAGAATATAAAATTCCAGCTTGCTCCGTGCCAGAACCCGGTGGCCAGGAATACTATTATCAAGTTCCTGTAGGTGATCAGATTGCTCTTTCTGTTTCCGCCCAAGGGAATATAGAGGTAATCTCTAAACCAACTGGACAGTGATATATGCCACCGGCGCCAAAATTCCTGAATGGATTTGGATATATAGGGGTAGTTGAAGTTTTCAAGAAATTTAAAGCCGAACATCTTGCCCATGCCGATAACCATGTCGGAATAACCTGAAAAATCAAAGTAAATTTGAAGGGCGTATGCGATAATTCCGATCCAGCAGGCAGGAGTGGAATATGATCCGGGAGCATTGATTATACTGTCGGCAAGGGCGCCCATATTATTCGCTATCAGAATCTTTTTGGCGAAGCCGTAACTGAATCTCTCCACGCCCTCCATGAAGCCGTCGACTGTAACCTCGCGTTTTAACAGCTGTGACTCAATATCAATATACCTGATTATCGGGCCGGCAATGAAGGGCGGGAATACCGTCATATAAAGAGCCAGAAGGGAAAGGTTTTTTTGCGGCTTGATTTTGCCTAAATATATATCAGCGATGTAGCTTACTATTTGGAACGTGAAAAACGATATCCCCACAGGCAAGGGAATTATCGGCGAATGGAATGAAAATCCCGGGCTGAAAATATGGATAACGGATTCGATATTGCTTACGAAAAAATTGAAATATTTAAAAAACCCTAGTGTGCCGAAGTTGATTATAAGGGATAGCCACAATAGGCGCTTGTTTTTGCGGCCGTCGGATGAGATCACTAGCAGACCGATAAGGTAGTTCACTAAAACCAGCGCCAGCAGCACTATCGTATACTGGACGCCGCTCCATGAATAAAAAAGTACGGAAGCAATCAGGAGCCAGGCATTCCTGTATTTCTGACCAACCAGCATGTAGATCAAAATAACTACCGGCAAAAATATAAAAACAAATATCGGGGATGTAAATACCAATTATCGCCTCATTTTTCTAATTTTATCAATTGATCCAGCGCATCATTTATTTTTATCAGGTTTTGTGTGATTTCATAAGAAAATGCCGGTATCTGGGTCAATATTATTGAGTCCTTGTCCGCAATAAGGTCTGCGTAACTTACATTATCATCAGTTAACAGCCGGTTTGATTTGGTATTGTTTCGAAAACTGTATAATCTGCTATTGTACCCGGTAATTTTATTTCCATCCATTGTAACTATATTTTCTATCGTATCAATGGACGAACTGTTGTCAGTTTCCGATATAAGACGGTTTATTTCAAGGATAAAGCTTGTGCCGTTCAAAAAATAATCTATTCTTTTGCTGCAGGATTTACTGAGCTCCGGGTAATAGAAGGTTCCCTTTGTTCGCACAATAAGGTTGCTTATATCCTCCAAATCCCTGTCTGGCCAGATGGATTTACGGACAAGGTTGACATTCCGCATCTCTATATCAATCAGGCCCGGGTACTTCCTGGATATCTCCGCAAGCACAAGAGCTGTTCCCACATAGCTCCAGTGGGTTCCGGTTTTTGTGAAAGTCTGGTATGCACTTTTTTTATCCACCAGAAGAGGGGTAGAGTCGAAATATTTAACACCCAGCCGGTCAAATTCATGGCTCAGCGTTTTATTAAATTTTATTTCCCTTACCGCTTCCAGATCATATTTATATCGAAGCGGCACATATTCCGGGTATACAAGAGGTTTGCTCGGGGAGATGATGAAAATAAAATTCTTGCCCAATTTTTCGGATTTATACTGAATCTCTTTAATCAGTTCCGCATATCTCATTGTCTCGTTATCACTTACCGCCACGGGATGCAGGTAAGGAGTTTCGTAAAAATAATCGTTTTTGCCGATAACCACGGATTTACTTGATGATGTGCGAAACAGGGAGAATTTTACCTGTGAATATATTTGTATGTACATATTTCTCAGGCGGAACTGCTCACCCCGCCATGCCCCATACTGGTTTTGAAAGCTCCCGTCCAGAACGGATTTAAAGGTTATGGTGGGTTTTTCCGCGGAATAGCTTACGCCGGAAACCGGAATTTTGAATTTCGGCAGCAAATTGCTCAGGTATGACAGGGATAGAGCCAGCATGAAGAGAAGTATGAAAATATGCTTGATTGATATTTTAAATTTAGTCATATTTAATCTTTCAGGAGACCGCGTCTTACGAGGGTCAGATAGAACTGTTCCAGCATGGTGCCGGAACTATACTTAAGGGAGCTTTCATAGTTGACCGCGGCGGTTTTCTCCACAAGTTCATTAGATTTTAAGAGCAGGGCCAGTTTTTCCGCGATTTCGTCCGCATCATTTCTCTCCAGAATAAAGTTTCTTGATACCCCTTCCAGAATCTCCGCCGCGCCGACATACTTTGACACCACAACCGGTTTTTTGCAGTACATCGCCTCAAGTACAGACCTGCCGAACTCTTCGATAAAGGCCGGAAGTACAAATATATCTATCATATAGTAATAGCGTTTAACGTCGGTAAGGGAGGGGGCGAACATGACCTTTTCGCTTATTCCCAGTTTTTCCGACAGCATAGAGTAGGCCATGCTGTCGTCCGCTCCCGCGATAAACAGGAAGATATCAGGAAACTCCGCCGACAGCCCGGCAAAGGCATTGATAAGTGAAGTGACATTCCTTTTTCTGAAGTTACCGGAGGTGATTAAGCCTATAACCGTTTTCCCGTCAGGAACCCGGCATAAAGTTTTCATTTCATTGCAAACTGCCTGGGGATTATCCGAATAAAAATCATTAGTATTGATTTCCGGGTAAATCACTTCGATTTTATTGGGATTTACTCCGAATCTGTCGATAAAATCGTTCTTCATCAGCCGGGAATTGCATAAAAGTAGCTTGAATCTTCCATTTGAAAGTATTTCTTTATGAATTCTACCTACGTCGTCATAGATTGGCAAGGATTCGGAAAAGATCCTTTCATGGGCGAGGTGGGTGCAGTTGTGCATACTGACCACATCGCAAGTTTCTATGTCGCCGTGGCTGATCACAAGGCCGGGCTTATGTTTTTTTATCCAAGCCGCCGTCCGGTACTGGTAAAATTTTCTCCTGAAATAACCGGAAAGCGGCCAACGGATCGTTTTAACCGGCATTCCTCCGGCGAGAATGACTATCTCTTTGTTGATTCGTTCGGCAATAACAAAAATATCATGCCCTCTGGAGGAGAGCAGTTCCGTCTGTCTCAGGACATTCTTGGGCACACCGGAGCGCGTATCTTTGATGTCTTTTCT
>JAVBTI010000023.1:0-14918 GCA_031556255.1 Deferribacterales bacterium
GATCATTACAACAGGCTGGCAAAGGAACTTAACTCCAAAGCCCGTTCCTCTGTGCCCCCTGAATGGGATCTGGCCTTTCTGAATGAAGGCACGGACGGGTTCGACAGATATATAACAGAAATGACCTTTTGCCTCGGGTTCGCCCAGGCCAACAGGGACAGGATGAGCGAAGAAGTAAGGGCAGGCATTGTTGCCGCCGCGGGCGAAGTAATTTTCGCACCCGCTATAAATATCCATCATAACTATGCAGCTAAAGAAACTCATTTCGGCAGAGAGCTCTGGGTGCACAGAAAGGGCGCCACGTCGGCAAGGAAAGGACAAATGGGGATCATCCCCGGCAGCCAGGGCACAAAAAGCTATATAGTGAAAGGGAAAGGTAACACTGACAGCTTTATGTCCTGCTCCCACGGCGCGGGAAGGGTGATGGGCCGGAACGAAGCGGTCAGAAGCCTCGACTTCACCGATGAAAAAAAGCGCCTTGATGACCAGGGTATACTGCACTCCCTCCGGGAAAAAAGAGACCTCGAAGAGGCGGCGGGGGCGTATAAAAATATAGATACTGTTATGTTGGAACAGGCCGGCCTCGTGTCAATTTTGACGGAATTACAGCCGCTTGCGGTGATAAAAGGGTCATAATATGAATGAAACGATCCAGACAATACTTACAAGGCGCAGTATACGCAGATTCAAGCCGGATCTGCTTACAAAAGAGCAATTGGACATTATTTTAGAGGCAGGACTCTATGCTCCCAGCACCAAAGGGAAACAGACCCGGCACTTTCTTGTCATAAACGGCCAGGAAAATATTGATAAAGTCACCGGGCTGGTGCGGGAGGCTCATGCCCTTGCCGCCGAACCGCGCCAGAAAAGGTACGCGGAAAAGCTGGCAAACCCCAAATACACGATTAACTACGGTGCACCGGTATTTATTATTATGACTGCAGACAGGGATTGGGAAGCGAACTCCGACGCGGACTGCGCCGTGGCGCTTGAAAATATGTTCCTCGCCGCCCATTCGCTGGGGATAGGTTCTGTGTGGATCAATCAGCTAACGGAGATTAGTGATGTGCCGGTATTCAGGGAGTTCCTGACGAAACACGGGGTGCCTTTTTCATATATTGTGCGCGGCTGCGCCGCATTCGGATTCAACGCGGGGGAGCATCCTAAAGCCGCTCCCCGGAAAGAAAACTGCGTTACTATCGTAGATAAGCTGTAAATGTTTTCTTGCGGACAGCGCTTGTTTCCAATAGTATATAGAAGGAGGCCGCTATGGGGCATTTGAAATATCCGGCTCTGCTTTTAGTTACTTTTACTATCATGCTGCTGACTGCCTGCACATCATATTACCCTTATGCTATTGCAATAGATAATGACGCAGAGGTTGCGGCTATTGCCCGTCAGACCAGCAGCGCGGGCGGGTTCACCCAGAAACTTTTTGACGGCAACTATTATCTGAGCAAGGTGGAGAAGAAAAACGGCATAACCGTTATAAATGCTGACGTCACCTCGGTGCAGTTCGGCCGGACCGTCGAAGCCTACCGTGGGTATTGTGCGGAAAAGGGCGGCAAAACGGTTAAGCGGTATATTCCCGCCGGGTTGCCGCCGGTTCTGGAGGAAGGATTTGCCGGGCAGCCGGTCTTTTACCGCCAGAGTCCCATGGGGCGCACTGAATTTGAATGGTGTATCCGCGATGATAAACCGCTCTTTGCTTTGGCGTTCACCGGCCAGCGGGGGCAGCCGGCTTCCGGATTATACGTGCTGGAGCAGAAAGATATGTTCGACTACCTCTCCGGCCAGACCAAAGCAGTACTTGAAATGGCCAAAGAGGCGGAAAATATAGTGGCTGTTTTCCGCGCGGAAAGCATCCAGGGCGGCGGCCCTGTATCGGCGGGGCAGGTTGAACTGCTCCTGTACCCAAGCCAGCCGCAGATAAAGGCTCTGTTTACAAATAACACTAATGACGAACAACAAGTTCCGGTGGACGTTCCCGTGGGGCTTATGATCGGGGATGAGCGCTATCTGCTGCCCCCTCTGCTGCGTGCGGATTTTACCTTGCAGGCAAGTACGTCCGGGGACAACTGCACCTGGGGCAAGAGCAGAAATGTGCTGATAATCGCGGCCGGGATCGGCATAAGCTGCCCGGTAACCATATCTTACGTACAAGATCCCGAATATAAACAGATCCCTGTAAGTAATGGTGCACTTTTTTTCGCCGGCCGATCGTTTGCCGTGGAGCCTGTGAGTGAAATAGATACGAAAGACGGTAAAATATGGCTGAAACCGCGGCTCGACGACCAAGGCAGATAGCGATGCGCAAACTTTTCATCATCATTATATTATTGTGCCCGTTTTTTGCTGTGGCGCAGGATAACGAATCCGAATCAAAACTTGACGGGCTCGAAAGTATGATCTCACATCTGCAACAGATGATTACTGCAAATGACGGGGAGGTGCGAAAACAGATCGGCTCCCTGTCAGGCAAGATCGACAGTATCAACTCTGACAAACAGCGCCGGAAAACGCTTGCGTCGGAATCGTACCGCAAAGCGGTTAAGTTTACTTCCGAAAAACAGTATCAGACAGCCGGTATTTACTACGGCAACGCGCTGGCTCTTGATCCGGACAATGTGACCATACTGAACGCATATACAAACGCCGTCATAGAGTGGGTCAGCTCCCGGCAGAAGCAGGGGGATTATGACTCCGCGCAGCAGACCTTGTCGGATTACATCAGATATCTATATACATTCTCTGCCGGATTGCCCATAGAGGGGGCGGATTATCTCGTCAGCACTTTTTGGACGCTGACCGATTATCAGACCAGACTTTCTCAGGAAGCGGAAGGCAGGAAGCTTCAACTGAACAGCATGCAGAAAAAAGAGCTTGAAAAGAACATATATGAAGAGCTCAACACGCCGCTGACGGATAATGAAAGCTTTCTTACCGACGAGTTCCGCAAAACACAGCTTATGTTTGTTCAATGGCAGCGGGTTGCGCCGGATGATATCTATCTGACGGATCTATTGAACAAACGCCTTTCCCAGATCGCCGATAACGTGGAAGCCATGAGTCTGCTTAAATACGGCGAGGAAAACATGCAGAACTCAAAACAGGCCGACGGTATCAGTCCGTATTATGCCGCGAGCGAACTGTATATAACAAACCAGAGGCTTATAAACCTGAAAACGTCTCTAATCCAATCGATCGCAAGTCGGGTGGATAAGTTCGGCAAAGATCTTGACGCACTTTCCGGCGCAATTACTTCAGATTCAGCGAAAACATCGTGGGATCGGGCCAATAAACGCAAAACTGATGTTACGGCATCGGCAAACAAGGCGGCCACAAAAGAAGCCGCCATAAAAATCTGGAGTGGGTTCGCGGAAGAAGTGGCGCTTGAGCTGCCCCGTACTGCAAACCCGGCGTATTCCGCCCAGATGAGGTCGCTTCTGTCGGAGACCAACCAGAAGATAGCCACCCTCAGGGATGATCAGATGCGTGAATATGAAAAATGGTCACTGCAGAAGATCCGTACAATGTATGATCACTATAATAACGAAGTTGGAATGCTCAGTGGCGGGGATGCCGCCAAAAAACGGATAATGGGCGGGATGAAGGATTACCTTTGCCCTGTGGATACAAGATACCTGTCGATGGCCGGCATGAAGCTGTATAATGATATATTTGACTTCTTCAACAAAGAGCTGGACAGGGAAATGCGGATATCGCTGGCGGTGCAGTTCAACGAATGCAAACGCAAGCCACTCTCGGACTTTTAAAGGTGGGAATTTGAAAAAATACCTGGCAATAGCAGTTTTTATAATTACTGCTCAAATATCCGCCGCATCCGATTTCTCTTTCGGCGGTACGCAGCCGGGTTTTATGATAGGCGCGCCCGGCAGAAAAGCTATCCCCGCCGAGCAGGAACGGACACCCACAGTTATGCCCGCACCCTCCGGCAAAAGTAAACCCGTCATAGCAACCCAGCCTCCGGCGGAAATTACTCCGGAACCGGTTGACATAAAAACAAATGATGTGTATATATTGCCCTCCCAGCACAGAACCGCGCAAAATATTGCAATACGCGCGGGGCTGCCTACATTTGTGAATACCTACTATAACCCCACCAACCGGATACGTGATGTGGGCTGGGGTACGGCCGTCACATCGGGCCTGATAGGCGGAGTGATAGGGATGGGGGCTGAGGTCTATGACGAGTGGAGCGCGGAAGATGAGCTTAACTACATACGAATAGCCCAGACCGGGGCACTGCTCGGCACAGCAACCATGTCCGGTGTAGTGGTGGGCCAGGCAGTGCAGAAGAGCCTCCTCACAAACTCTTATATGTTGTGGGGCGCCAGCTCCGGCGCTACCAGCTCCCAGATAGTATCAGGTTTCATGGGTGACGCACTGGGCAGCGGCGCAGCGGCTATTGTGTTCGCTTCGGGAGCATACATGATGGGCTGGGCGGATCCGGCGGACGCGCGCACCGCTATGGCGAAAGGTGCCACAGGGGCGGTAATTATGGCCGCAGGAAAAACGGCGGGCACACAGGTGCTCTTCTCGCTGGCGGGCACATCCGGAAGCGTTGCCGCGCTGGGGCCGTATGCCATAACATACCTTGCTGCTGTGGGCGCGGTGTACCTCACCGACTGGATTTTCAAAGGAATGGACAAACGGGAAGAGAGCGACAGAATAGCGAGTGTTATCAGCGGCATGCAAAAATAGATTGTGAAAATACAAACAAGTTATTACATTTATATGTTGAATGAAGGAATTAAGAATGATTCAGATAATCAGAGCAAAAATGCACGGAATAAAAGTTACGGGGGCGGATCTGAACTACCACGGCTCCATCACCCTCGACCCGGAGCTGTGTGATCAGGCAGGATTTTACCCCCTCGAGTTCGTCGATATATGGAACAAAAACTCCGGAGTCCGTCTTTCAACATATGTGATATTCGGCGAAGCCGGGTCCCGGTGCTGCATACTCAACGGAGCAGCGGCAAGAACCTGCCAGCGCGGTGACGAGATCATAATAGCCGCTTCCGAATACATCAATACCCCCACGGAGCTTTACACGTTCAGGCCCAGAGTTCTTACTTTCAAAGGGGACAATGAGGTGGACAAAGTGCTGTTTTATGACGTGTATAAAAGCGACAGAAGGGCGTTCGACTTCAAAATATCCGGAAAGTAGCTGTCTATAACAACATCAGGCGTTGACCCGGCCGGGATTAATACCCGACTTTATTTTACATATCAGGCCGCAGTACTTAATTATTTTTTTCCATGTCTTTCCGGGGCTCACACCAGCCCCTTATGATCTTACAAATATCTGATAATCATTATAATTAACGTGTCAGAATAATAAAATATCGTTTTGCGTATATTTTTGCGGAAGCTGTCGCAAAATGTGCTTTTTTTAGCTTCATAAAAAAGAGCGGTTTACTCGTTTTTTCCCGCTTGACAAATATTACAAATAATGTTTTGTTTACTTAGACAACCTTAAAGGATGGTGGTAATAATGCAGGAGCAGATTAAAAAATTAAGGAAACTCAATGAAACGGTAGAGCTTGGTGGCGGTGTGGAACGCATTGAAAAACAGCATCAGGCGGGTAAACTTACGGCGAGGGAACGCATTGACACACTTCTTGATCCCGGAACGTTTGTTGAAGTTGATAAATACGTTGTCCACCGCGAGAACAGTTTCGGTATGGCCAAACAGAAGTTCCTCGGCGACGGCGTTGTTACCGGCTACGGCCAGGTCAACGGCCGCACTGTATTTGTATTTGCCCAGGATTTTACCGTTTTCGGCGGTTCTCTCGCTGAGATGTTTGCTCAAAAAATCTGCAAAATAATGGATATGGCCACCAAAGTAGGGGCGCCCGTGATCGGCCTGAACGACTCCGGCGGCGCGCGTATCCAGGAAGGGGTTAAGTCTCTCGCGGGCTATGCCGATATCTTCCTGCGCAACTCCCTCTGCAGCGGGCTTATCCCCCAAATAAGCGCTATCATGGGGCCATGCGCCGGCGGCGCGGTTTACTCCCCGGCTCTGACCGACTTCATTTTCATGGTGAAAGACACCAGCTATATGTTTATTACCGGGCCGGAAGTCGTAAAAACCGTTACTCATGAAGACGTTACCAAAGAAGAACTCGGCGGCGCGATGACTCACAACGTCAAATCGGGCGTGGCACACTTTGCCACTGAAAATGATATCGACTGCCTTGCGCGCATACGGGAACTTCTGAGCTATCTGCCTCAGAACAATATGATGGAACCGCCGTTTGTTCCCAACACTGACGATCCCAACCGTATTGATAACAGCCTTGAAGGTTTGATCCCTGTAAACCCCAATACACCTTATGATATGAAAGACGTGATCTCACGCATAGTGGACGACGGCATCTTTTTTGAAATTATGGAACATCACGCCAAAAATATAGTAATCGGTTTCAGCCGCCTGAACGGCAAAACTATTGGTATCGTCGGCAACCAGCCTGCAATCCTGGCGGGGGCGCTTGATATAGACGCGTCAACCAAAGCAGCGCGTTTTGTTCGCTTCTGTGATTGTTTCAATATACCTATTCTCACACTTGTGGACGTCCCCGGCTTCCTGCCCGGCGTCGCACAGGAGTACGACGGCATCATCCGCCATGGCGCTAAACTGCTCTACGCATATTGCGAGGCGACTGTTCCCAAGGTCACTCTTATTACCCGCAAAGCGTATGGCGGTGCGTATGACGTCATGAGCTCCAAGCATATACGCGGCGATATAAACTATGCATACCCGATAGCGGAAATTGCCGTCATGGGGCCTGACGGGGCGGTGAACATTCTGAACCGCAAAGAGCTGGCCGAAGCACAAGACCCTGTTGCAGCAAAAGATAAACTGGTGAACGAATACAGGGAGAATTTCGCCAATCCTTACCGTGCTGCGGAGCTCGGATACATAGACGAAGTTATTGAGCCTGCCGTTACGCGTCCCAAGCTGATCAGGGCGTTCGAGCTTATGGCGAACAAGAGGATGTCCAATCCTCCTAAAAAACATAGCAATCTGCCGCTGTAGGAACCGGAGGAAAATAATGGAAATAAAGAAAATTTTAGTTGCCAACCGCGGTGAAATTGCCCTGCGTATCATGCGAACCTGCCGGGTAATGGATATCCCTTCGGTTGCCATATATACCCACGTGGACAGGAAGGCTATGCATGTACGCTACGCTGACGAAGCTTACTGCATATCTGACTCCCCCGAAGACACTTCCTATCTGAAAGCAGACACTATAATAAATCTTGCTAAAAAGCTCGGGGCGGCTATCCACCCCGGATACGGCTTCTTCTCCGAAAACCCCGCTTTTGCCGAGAGATGCGAGAAAGAGGGGATCAACTTTATTGGGCCATCCTCAAAACTGATACGTACTATGGGAAGCAAAACCGAGGCGCGCAAAACCATGATGGCTGCGGGGCTTCCAGTGGTACCCGGCACTCAGGAAGCGCTGAAAGACACTGCCGAGGTGAAGAAAGTCGCCAAAGAGATCGGTTATCCCGTGATGCTGAAGGCTGCCGCAGGTGGCGGCGGTAAAGGGATGCGGCTTGTGCGGACCGAAGACGAGATAGAATCCGCCTGGCGCACAGCCACCAGCGAAGCAAAAAACGCTTTCGGCGACGATTCCGTGTATATTGAGAAATACATCGAAAACCCCCATCACATAGAGGTACAGATACTGGGAGACAAGCACGGCAACGTGATACACCTTTACGAAAGGGAATGTTCCGTACAGCGCCGCCACCAGAAAGTTATAGAGGAATCTCCGTCGCCTTTCATGACCCCCGAAGTGCGGGAAAAGATGTTGAAAGTCAGCGTGGATGCGTGCAAAAATATAGGTTATTACAGCGCCGGCACGCTGGAATTCATTGTTGACAAAGATCGTAACTTCTATTTTCTGGAGATGAACACGCGTCTGCAGGTTGAGCACCCTGTTACGGAGCTCTGTACCGGTGTTGACCTTGTACGGGATATGATACAGATCGCCAGGGGGGATAATCTTCCGTATGAACAGCATGAAATCGAACACCGTGGTTATGCGATAGAGTGCCGTGTGTATGCTGAGGATCCTGAGAATAACTTCATGCCGTCGCCGGGGCTTATCACCGTGCACGACACCCCGGAGGGCAGGAACGTCCGCGTGGATTCCGGCGCAACCTCCGGATATGAAGTGCCTCTTTTCTACGATCCGATGATCGCAAAAGTATGTTCGTGGGGACGTTCCCGCGAGAACGCGATATTAAACATGATCAGAGCTCTGCGTGAATATAAGATAATGGGCATTAAAACCACAATACCGTTTCATCTGCGCGTCCTTAAAAACGCCACCTTCAGATCCGGCATATATGATACTACTTTTATCGACACCAAGTTTGATAAAGAAGATCTCAAGCGCCGCAGTAATAACGACCCCACAGTTGCCATTATTGCCGCGGCGGTATCGCAGTACCAACTGGAGCAGGATGCGGCGGCAAGAGCCACAACCATGCCGGAGGTAGGCGAGTCTCCGTGGAAGCACTACGGCAAGCTGCAAAAGATAGCGAACAGGTTTTAGGGGGTAAACAATGGCAAAGGTTCTTGCAAAATATTTTGCACAGGTGGAAGGAAGCGAAGGGTATACCCCTGTGGAAATCCTCTCCGCTAACGCGGGTATATACACGGTTGCTGTGGACGGCAAAGAGTATACCGTCGATTATGCCGAAAGCAGCACGCAGGGTTTACTTTCTTTCATTGTCAACCATGTCTCCTATGGTGTGGAAGTCAGCAAAAAAGGCACGATGTATGATGTCCAGCGGGCTGATGACCATTTCAGGGTTGAAATTTTGGATGAAATGAAAAAATTTATGAAAGAACGTGTGTCCAAAGGGCTGCAGGGCAGGCAGGTTATTGATACGCAGATGCCCGGCCTTATCCTGAAGGTTCTTGTTGAGCCGGGCCAGGAAGTCGCGATAGGCACCCCGCTTATGATTCTTGTGGCAATGAAGATGGAAAACGAGATAAAATCTCCCAAAGCGGGTGTCGTGCAGGAGATCTTCGTCAAAGAGGGAGCAACTGTCGGCACAGGCGACAAATTGATTATAATTGATTGATATTGCCGAATAATTTAAATAACTTGAATGAAAATACCCTCCTGAACGGAGGGTATTTTTTTGTCAGGAGGTATCAACTACCCGTCATACCTTTCATAGCCGTCAATCATGTTTTTAATGGAACCGTTGCTGAGAACCATATAAATATGGGTTATTGCAAAAAGCACCGCTGTGAAAGTGCATACAAATATATGTGTGCGTATCATCAGGCCGTGGATAGGCTCTATCATTTGCAGCATTCCGCTCAGGATGAACAGCGGTATCAATATATAGATGATAAAAGCGTAGGCCACCTGCTGGAGAGGGTTGAATTTATCGCCTTCCGACGGAATAAAGGGTTCTTTGGCCCCCCTCATCACACCGGCGAGGTAGTACCATCCCTGTTTAACGCACCTTGTAAGAATTCCCGGACGTATCTTATAGTTTTTCCCGTTACCCAGCATATTATAGGCCACGAAGCCAATCCACAGGAACAGATAAACGGATGCCAACACGATATGAGCATTGATAAGCGTGCCTTTCATGTTCCAGAGTTTCAGCCATCCTCCAACGCCGGTAAATAAAAGCGCCAGAAACACGGCCAGGTTTACCCAGTGCCAAATCCTCACGGGAAGAGGGTAGAGGTAAATTTTTCGCTCAATGCCCGCCGTGGTTTTTGAGAACAGCACCCGTAAAAGCCAGTGCGCCAGCAGTAAGGCGGCCAGCACCCCGGTCACAGTTGCGCCCACGACGAATTGTTGCGGTATGGTGTTTGTCACGACATTTTCCGCTAAAGCAGTAGTTTCCATGATTGGCCTCCTCATATTATTTTTATGGTATCAATATCGGTACCAAAAAAATAACTAATAACACCAACATGTTATCATAAATAATGTGAGAAATTTAACAAATGACTGTGTATTTTATGCACGATATTATTAAATATTGAATGTCCCGGCGTAATACTTGTGCGGACTGTACATAAAGGTCGGAATTTTACCCGGACTGCGTTGGTATTGTGCCCTCGTGGATTTATTTCGCCGCCGACAGCATCAAATATTCAACAGCCTTTTGATCGTCGCGACGGTATTATTGAAATCCACCGGCTTGCCGATATGTCCGTTCATGCCGCACTGTAGGGCCAGTTCAATGTCCTCTTTAAACACATTGGCAGTCATGGCTATGATAACTACCGATTGAGCGTCCGGCCTGTCCATATCCCTTATGGCTCTGGTTGCTGTGCAGCCGTCCATAACAGGCATTTGCATATCCATGAGTATAAAATCATAGTAGCCGGGGGCGGATGCCGCGAACATATCAACAGCGATGCTTCCGTTCACGGCATCTTCGATTTTTATCCCTGTGGATGAAAAAAGGCCGCTCATAATAGTGCGGTTTAACTCCACATCATCCACTACCAGCGCGCGCAGTTTGGAGAAATCATAAATTCCGCCGTCTTTCTTGCTCTGAACTGATTTATTTACTTCATCTTTTGTAATTTTTACCCTGATAGTAAAATAAAATCTGCTTCCTTTATCTTTTTCGCTTTCAACCCGGATAATGCCGCCCATCATTTTTACGATTGCTTTAGTAATAGCCAGCCCCAGGCCGGTACCGCCGTATTTTCTGGTCACACCCCCGTCAACCTGTGTAAACGGGCTGAACAGGCGCGAGATATCGTCTTTATTCATGCCGATGCCGTCATCGGTGACAATAAAGCCGTAAACAGCATAATCCAGCCCTGATTCGGTTTCAGATACGGAAAGATTGACATGGCCGTTTTTGTTTGAAAATTTAAATGCATTGGAGAGGAGATTGATAATGACCTGATTAAGTCTTAATGAGTCCGATATAATTAAATCATGTTTAATATCTTTTTTTACAGTGAAGGTAATTTCATTGTCGGTAGCTTTGTTTTTCATCATTGACGCCACAAAATCAATATTTTCGCCCAGCGAGAATATCTCTTCCGTAAGTTCCAGCTTGCCGGCTTCGATCTTAGACATATCCAGAACGTCGCTGATAAGTCCAAGAAGATGGTTAGATGAGCTTTCTATTTGATCTATGTAGGTTTTTATCTTACCAGGATCGGTTTCCCGCTTGGCTATCTGCGTCATTCCTATTATAGCGTTCATTGGGGTGCGTATTTCGTGGGACATCTGTGACAGGAAGTTACTTTTAGCCTTGCTGGCCATTTCCGCATCTTCTTTGGCACGGGTTAGTATCGTAATATCCGTCAATACAAGCATGACACATGCCGCGGTTTCGACGTTTTTCCGCGCCCGGTGCAGTGAAAGGACGTAGGTGCGTTCGCCCGCCCCGGCACCAAGTGTGATTACTTTTTCAATATCTTTCGTGTTCCGGCCTTTGAAAAGGTCATCCGTTTTCCGTTCCATGCTTGTGGATTTTTTCCCGGATACTATATACGCAAGCAGATTGCCGTTAAAGTTCTCCAGTCCATGAAGCTTCATAAAGGAAGCCATGGGTTTGTTCCCCCATACCATGGCATAATCCATTGAAAAAAAGCCGATAGCTTCGGGCAGGTTGTCAAAGTGTTGGCAAAAAATATCTATCGTATTGTTTACGGCATCCATAACCAGGCCATAATCACCCTTGTAGTCGGCACTGTTTACACGTTCGCTGAGTTTGCCTTCCCGTGCGGCGTTCAGGATATTTCCCGCCCCTTCTACAAGATAGGACACGCTTTGGGATATAGATATAAAAACGTTTGCAAGCTGCCCGATTTCATCCTTTCTTTTACTAAGTGCGGACGGGATATCAAGTCCCAGTTCGCCGTTTGCCAGCCGATCGGCGCTTCCGGTCACTACATACAGCGCCTGTATCAGTATGCGCCTTATGCTGGCGGCGTATATCAAGGCAAAAAGCACCACAGCAATAAAAAAGATGGCAATAACACCGTTTCTATAGCGGGCAACCGCGATCGTCATGGGAGATATGTCTATATCCGTCCCCACAAACGCAACCGCCTTGCCCTGTGAATTAAAGATAGGGGAGTAGGCGTAATACAGTTCGCCGAATCTGTCGTCTTTATAATACTCAGCTTTTGCGAAGCCTTTGCCTGTGGAAAGAACCTCGTCCCCGCCGATAAATATGGATTTATTATCCGTAAGCCCCAGAATATGTTTACCCGGATTCATCCCCTCATATTCAGAGTCATATATATATGTAAACTGCCCCTGTATACCGGTATCGGCCATAATATACAAATATTTGGCATTGATTGTGGTTTTGAAGGCATTAAGCCTTTCTGCCATTTTTATGTAATACCCATCCATTGACAGAGTTTTTGCGTAATGTTCAATTTTATCGCCGTCAATCAGAAGGGTGGCCTGAAAATTACTGTTCAGACTGGTTTCATTGCTGTAATTATAATAGGCATGCTTGTACATGGAATAACTGATGAATGCGTTGGCAAAAGATATCACGGCAAAACATAAAAAGGCCGCCACAAAAATGCGGGTAGCCACGCTGTTGCGCAGTTTGATTTTAGAATGCATTATTTCCCGTCAATAGCAAATAAATCCAGGTTCAGACCTCATTAACATATCAGAAGTTTTTCATTAAGCATAGCCTAATTTGCCGCAAATGTTTTCGGACCTGCTTGTTTTTGACCGAGAAGCGATTCGATGCCGGATTTGCGGCGGTTGCCGCCATAACAGCGCTGCCCCGCCGCTTTCCGTCCGGCGGCAAAATTCACGGTACTTGCATCACTTTTCCAACACAGGTTGGCAGTCTTCCATATTCAAGATCCTGACACCACCGCGAAACAGCTCTACATTGCCTTTGTTGGCCATGCGATTGAGCGCTCTCGTAACCACCTCTCTGACGCTTCCTATAGTTCCTGCTATTTGTTCATGGGTAACATGGAGTTCATTCGTCCCTTTTTCGGTGGCTTTATTAGCCAGATACTCCGCTAAACGTTTATCTATGGAGGTAAACAGTATTTTTTCCATAGCTATGATGATCTTCGACAGGCACTGGGTCGCCTTTGTATTAAGGAAATTTTCGGCATAAATATTCTTTTTGGTAATCCGCACAAACACTTCGATCGGAACTATAAGCACATCGCTGTCTTCGTGTGCGTCAATATATAATTCGAAGGCAACATTATTAACTATTTGCAAGGTTGAAAAAATGCAAATATCGTCGGCTTTCGGCCAATATACAACCACAATTTTGCCGTCCTCCGAAAGCAGGTACGATTGCAACATCCCGCTTTGTATCAGCATAATACCCGGATCGTTACTGTACCCCCGCACGTTCTCACCGGCTTTGTAATGAACCATCTTCCCGCTCTCAACAAGCGCCCTGCGATCAGTTTCGTCCAATTGCTCCCAATATGGAAGCTGCTCCCTGAGTCTGCTTTCAATAATATTCATATGCCCCCCATATGTATAAATATTTGATATTGAATATTATTATATTAATAGACGGATCTTTGTGACTAAGTCACAAAGATTTGATATCGTTTTCAATAGTGTGAATTTAACGGCGGCAAGGCAATCAGGCGAACACGGGGCCTAAAAGCGGTTGATATTTTCTCTGCTTGCTATTAAAGTAAGCGGCTATATCATTAAAGATGGTGAAAAATGAAATACCCTCAAATAATTACTGACCCCACGGATTGCGACGTTTATAAATGGTCGATGAGTAACTTTTTATATAAAAAAGGCTACCTTAGAGAGCGTGTAGGATGGCGTTTTTTTAACAGAGGCGGTACGAAATTTCCTCTGGGATACGGACAGGCGCTGCAGGAACAGGTGAATTCATGGAACAGCCTTGTTTTTACTGACGATATGCTCTCTCATCTTGAAAAAGCCATGTATTGGCTGGATTATTTTTATATATGGGCATATCTCAAATCTTACCGGTTCGAGCCTGAGTGTATTCAGATAAAATACACTCCTTATGAAGACTATGAAGATGTCGAAGTTGCTTATGAGGGTGAATGGGGCAAGGTGATATTTTTTGAAATCTATCTGCTGGCCACAATGTCCGAGCTTTACAACCTGATGTCAGGAATGATGGCGAAAATAGTCTCTCCAGAAAAACAGGCGGAGAGAACATCGTACAAACTCAGGCAGATGGCTGGTTGCGGTGCAAAAGTAGCCGAATTCGGCACCAGGCGGAGATACTCCAGGGAGGTACACGAACAGGTGCTGATCCAGATGAAAAATGAAGCGCCGGGTGTGTTGCAGGGCACTTCAAACGCCATGTTCGCCAGGAAGTTCAACCTCACTCCAATAGGAACCTTCGGTCACGAGCTTGTCATGTTTATGGGCGCCAAGTTCAACCCAATGATGGCCAACCGCATACTTATGAAAGAGTGGGTGGATGTTTACAACGGCGCGCTGGGAATATACCTCCCCGATACCTATACTACAAAATTTTTTCTTAAGGATTTTGACCTTTTCAACAGTAAACTCTGGGATGGAGTGCGGGAGGATTCATCACCAGATACCGATAAATTCGTAGACATGCTGATAGAACACTACAAAAAGCACAGGATAGACCCTACTACAAAGACTATTAACCACTCCAATGGAATAAATTCAATAGAAAGGCTTATACATATGCAGCATTACCGTGAGAATGAAATACGGCGCAATTTTGGTATCGGGACATGGCTCACAAATGACGTATACCCGGAAAATACCTCGCTGCAGCCGGTAGACTGGGTAGTCAAAATGACTCATATTTATATAGACGATAAGTTGAATTATTGTGTCAAACTATCTGATATACCTCAAAATTCTTTATCTATAGATCGACTGACTGTAGAACGT
>JAVBTI010000096.1:0-7726 GCA_031556255.1 Deferribacterales bacterium
CTATCACATACCGATCTTTCTCTGTCAATTCACGACGTTTCTTGATAATATCCATCTGTCCCTTGCTCCTGTGTTATTTGGTCTTCGTAAACCCATCTTAACACAACCAGAGTATAGGGACTTCTTTTTTTACAACTTACCTTTTGTCCCCGCCGGGAATTTGCGGAATCCTTGCCCGGCTGGGCGTACGCAAGTGCCGAAAACAGAAACAAAGCTGTAGTGAGAAATATGATCATAAATAGTCAGCCGGCATATTTACAAATTAAGCCGTATAATATCATAGCGGCCGCAATCCAAAAAGAGGAAAAGTACAGATCAGGAAAAATAAAACTTTACATTTTACAGTTTTAATATATATTAACGATTAGTTGCTTATTTTTTTGCTCCAATTCAAGTCATCTTGTTTCGAGTCCAGATCTTTAAGTCAATACTAATTTTTTCAGGAGAAAATATGAAAAAGTTGTTCGTAGGCAATCTCCCGTTTAACACAACGGATGAAGATTTGCGCAATTTATTCGCCAGCGTTGGCGAAGTGTCCTCAGCACGGGTTATCGTTGACAGGCAGACTGAGCGTTCAAGAGGGTTTGGTTTTGTTGAAATGGAAAGCAGCCTTGCCAGCCAGGCAGTTGCCGATCTCAATGACACTGATTACGGCGGCAGGAATATCCGCGTAAGCGAAGCGAATGAGAAACCCCAAAACAACAACAGCCGTCCTTACGGCGGCCGCAGGTAACAACAGCAGGGAGGCATGAGCCTCCCTTTTTTATTGCGAAGTCACAGCAGATCCTTTTCATACTGTATCAGGTCTTCCAGCGGCTGTCTGCGGCGTATCAGTCTGGCGTTGCCGCCGTCCACCATCACTTCCGCGATAAAAGGGCGGGCGTTGTAATTGCTTGCCATGCTCATGCCATATCCGCCTGTGTCCATAAGGGCGATAATGTCCCCCTGTTTTATCGGCGTTAAAACCCTGTCTTTGGCGAAGATATCCGAAGTTTCGCATACGGGGCCCACGATATCCGCCGTCACTGAGCCTTCGCGTTTCACAGCAGGGAATATCTCGTTATATGCCTCGTACATTGCGACACGGATGTAATCATTCATGCCGCCGTTGACCACGATGAAGTTCCTGCCCCATTCCTCTTTTATATATTCCACGTTCATTACCAGCGCGCCGCTTTCCGCGACAAGGAATCGGCCCGGCTCTATGATTATTTTCGCGTTCATGGATTTGAGCACAGGCACTGCCTCATTTTTGTACCTGTCAAAGTCGAAACCGTTCTTTGTTTTATCGTAAGGTACTCCAATGCCGCCGCCTATATCGACGGTTGTAATGTCGAAACCGGCCGCGCGCAGGTCTTCCACAGCTTTTGCCATGACTTTAAACGCCCGGATGAATGGTTCCACACCTAGTATCTGGGAGCCTATGTGCATATCGGTGCCGATGAGCTTCACATGGCTGAGATTTTTGACCGTATCCGTATTGGCTTTGAGGGTGGCGATGCTTACACCGAATTTGGTGCCGCTTTTGCCGGTGGTTATTTTTTCAAGGGTGCCGGTCTCCACATCCGGATTGATGCGTATAGCGGCGTTAACAACAGTGTTCTTGGATTTAGCGGTTTCGCCCAGGCGTATCAGTTCAGGGATAGACTCGACGTTAAACATTGCTATCTTATGATCAATCGCGCAGGCTATCTCTTCCGTGCTTTTGGCGACGCCCGCGAACATCACCCTGGAATGGTCTCCGCCCGCTGTGAGGTAACGGAGCAGTTCGCCCCGGGATATTATATCCGCGCCAATGCCTTCTTCGACAAGCAGTTTAAGGATGCCAAGGTTGTTGTTTACTTTTACCGCGTATGAGATTGTGTAGTCGGGGAGGGCGGCCAGCGCGTCCTTTATAATTTCGATACGGCTGCGGATTACCTTTGCGGAATAAACATATACAGGCGTGCCATGTTCCGCCGCTATGTCAGCCAGCGGGATATTTTCACAGCAGAGAACCGAGTTTTTGTATTGAAACATATATAAAATATCTCCGGTAAATTCTAAGGTCAGGCCTTGTTAACTAGACCTGACCCTGAGTGAAATTAGAGAGATATAAGAAAAAAGTCAATACATTATGTCATTCCCACGACAAAATCGGGAGAGAGTTATTTCTGGACGGGTCGATCTTCCATACACCGGAAGAGAGCCAGGGAAGCGTATTAGTATTGTACCATGAAGCGTCTTTAAAGTTGTTCGGCGGCACTCCCTGTCCGTCCGTATCGTCCTTGTCGTTTTTCCATGTCCCGGGCAGTGTGTTTGACGCGTAGTTGTTTTTTAAAACATTGATGGTAAAAGTATCATGATCGTCCACAATACGTCCTATATAAGTACCGGTCAAACTTGCCCCGACATAAGCGGAATTCTCCACTGTGCTGCCGTCCACCACGTAATTCGCCACACCGCCGGCGCGTTTGTCTGAAGATATCTCTCCCGCCGCGTAAGATGAGCGAATAGTGCTGTTGTGCGCCGCTAAGCCGACAACTCCGCCCGCAAAAAAACCGGACTTAATATTGCCTGTGGTATAAACGGAACTGATTGTGCTGTTCTGTACATCTGCCGCTAAACCGCCGGCGAAACAGTTCTCACCGGTACAGCTTATATTGTCGGTCAGCAAATTCATCGGTCTGATACTTATGTTGTCTATTACCGAGTTATTCATCCATCCTACCAGAGTGCCGACATAGCCATACTTGTTAGAACTCGTTATTGTTTTATGCTCAATACTCAGGTGGTCTACATGTCCTTGTATAATGACTTCGAACAAACCAACGCGTACCCTGTCGCTATTGATGCTGAGTCCGGTTATTTTATGCCCGTTGCCGTGAAGCGTCCCTGAAAATGGCTTTGAATATGATCCAATAGGCGTCCATTCCCCCGTTAGGGTTATGTCTGCCGTCAACTTGTAAACAGCGGATAAATTACTTGTTATGAGTTTAAGATCACTTTCATTAGCTATCTGATAAGGGTCGTGTTCCGTTCCGGAACCGTTTAAGGCGCTGAGGTTATCATTTCCGCTTCCGCCGCCTGAGCTGCCGCCGCCGCCTGAGCTGCCGCCGCAGGCCATAACAAAGGTAAAAATAAACAACACTGTGAAAAATTTAAGCAATCGCATAGCACCATCTCCATAAATTATACGGCAACTCTATGTGATAACCATCAGGTTTGCCGTTTAAAACGTCTCCATACCAGCCATACGGCAGCAGTTATTAACCATGCCGCACTTTCAGTAATGCTTCCCTTTCCTCCCATTGAACAACCGAAAATATTCCTGCTTTTGCTGTCATTATTCGACTGGGCAGGGCGGGTATCGGAATTGAATCCGCCGATACGCTCAGGGTAGTCGGTCAAAACTTTGCATCCACTGCCGGCGTCCTTACAATCTTTGACCGCTTGAAGGAAGGCCGCAAAATCTATCTGCCTGCTTCCCTGAATTTTATTTCTGAGTTCCGCTGACCGGCGGGCGGTACCATAAAGCATATTTACCAATTGTTCAGGTCTTGCTTCGGGGTAAATAGCCGCGCCGGCCGCCAAAGCGCCTGTTACAAAAGGAACAGCCATGGATGTGCCCGATCTTACGGTAAAACCGTCCGCATAGTCAGCTCCTCCTATCAACAGCTTATGCACCGTTACTCCCTGAGAATAGCCGTTAAAAAGACCTGTTACGGATACCATTACGCTGATTTTGGCAGCGTCATCCGGAATAACGTAAAACAGAAAGTTTTTTTCTTCAGTGCTCAGCGCGCTTGCCGCAAGTTCCCAATTCGCATTGTCGTTCAGTTTAATGTACATGTCAATGGAGCATATTGTTGAAGGGGCGCAGGCAAGGTTTTCCGTAAAATTTAAAGATACGGCTTTATTTTTCAGATGTGAAATTGATGTAAGATCGATGTTGTTCACAGTGAAATTATCTGAACCCGAGCCGGGGGTGAATTTGAGTTTTTCACCGTCGCGGCCCCATCTGCTGCCTATAGGTATATAGGTATTTACGAATTGGTCGAATTGATTGGTACTCTGGTAAAGAACTCCTGAAGAGTTGGTGCTGTTATCTATTCCCATGCCGACAAAATATCCGGCGGTGCTGAGTATCCTGCTGCCGGGGGCTGCGATACCCGAGGTTCCTCCGAAATTACTGTAATCCGCCAGTTTAAGATTATCCCCGAGCGAAGCGACGGTGATAATATTTGCCAGGTCGTAACTTCCCGGATATATTGGTGTTGTGCCTATATCATGGCCGGCTCCGCGATTATGTCCGTTTCCTGCGGGGGTAACTGCGATAATACCGGCATTTTTTAGGCGATTTATCGCGTCATACTCATACTTGGAAAACTGTTCACTTCCGAAACTCATATTGACAGCTACTATGGGCACACCAAGATTTTTTTGATCTATAATGAACCCTATCGCATCTATAATCTTGTCACTTGACAGAGTTTCCCCGCCGTTAGAAACATTTGCGGGCAAAATATGTGCTTGTCCGTAAGCTACGCCCGCAATACCGAAGTCATTGTCTATTGCCGCGCCTATTATTCCTGTCACATGCGTGCCGTGTCCTTCGGTGTCGCGAATAGTGCTGCCCGGAGGGTAAAGTAATAGAGTGCCGCCCGTTTCCCATAGTATATTGTATTGATTGTTATTATAGTTCATATCCTTGTGAGAATGAACCATCCCGGTATCGATGACTGCAACTACCGGTCCGCCGTTACGGGCAAGTAAGGGGAGGGTGTCCATAATATCTTTGCCGACAAGCCACCCTATAGAGGTGTTCTTCAGCGCCCACTGTTCGGAGAAATCAGGATCTGAGGGCGCTGTGGCCTGAATATACCTGTATATGACAGGTTCATAATCCTGCGCCGCGCCCTCATTAAGAAGTCTGTCAGCCGCCGGCTGACTGACAACGTAATAACACTGCTCTTCAACGCACACTGTTTCATACTTTGACGTTTCTGTTGAATATAGTTTGCGTGCGTTTGCTTCCGGCCGCGTCACAGGTACCAGGTATCTCTGTTCATCACTGCAATATGCAAAAACCGGCAATGAAATAATCAACAACAATATGGCGATAATCCGCATGCTCTGCTTCCATCAATAACCGTTATTTGCTTTGCAGGAACTCAAGCAAATCTTCTAAAAATAAGGCGTCGATACGGCAAAATCCGTGAGAAAATTTGCCAAGTATGCTATAAAACCCTTCAGGATCAGTCTTTTCTAAATCCCGACTGAGCATAGGAAGCCATAAAAGAAGATGTTTCTTCATAAATTCAAGTTGCCCTTCCAGTTTCTTCACTATTTCCGCCATCTCTTTACCGGATTCAATGTCCTTCAATATCTCTCCATTGAGAGACGCAAGAAATCCCAGTTCGGCCGCTATATGATCTTCAGGCTCTTTGAATTTATCAGTTACGCCATGACCGTATTCAGCATAAAACTCTACCACCCGATCCCGCGGTTCCTGCATTATCAGTTTTTCAGGTGAAAGGTAGACGGATTCATAGGGGTCCACATTGTTAGAGTCGTTGGATATATGAAGAAATACCGATACGAACCTGCGCGCATACTCCTCTATTAACTCTTTGTCGTCCCCGATACTGCCAAGAAATGTTTCCATGCTGCTTATGCCGTCTATATAATCGGAATCTTCCGCTTTTTCTTTAAGTTCTTTCAGCATCGGCAAATGCTCTCTTGCCTGATCCAGAAACGCCTGATCAATTTCATGAGAAAACCCTCTTGATATGAAGCTGTATACTGTTCTGCGTATAGCGGTGATATTAAACAGATCAATATTAATATCTTCGGTTATTTCCGTTTTTTTACTGCTCATTATTAATTATCCTCCAAACAGGTGAGTTGGGCGGCAAATGCCGCCCAATTCATACTACCATAAAATGCTGTATAATGAAACCAAAATTCACTGGATTTGACTTTTTTGACAGTCTGAATGCGGCTGTGAGCTTGCTCACAGCCGCACCCTGTTTAGTGCTGTTACTATTTCACATTCAGCGGCCGCGTTTTAAAAATTACACTGGGTTTAGTATTTGAACCCAACGCGTCAATTCTGTCTTCAGCAAAACCGGCTGCTGCCGTTTCATAGCCCTGATGCTTTTGCTTCAGCTCATCAAGAGGTCCGAACTCAAGGGCTCTGCCCAGACACGCAGTAACACATGCCGGTCTCAGCCCTTCGTTGATCCTGTCGTAGCACATAATACATTTAGTCATGCGCGGACGTTTAGGGTCTGACTGGGCATAGGTGGCATAATTCGGATCATAATACTGCGGGGCGTCCCACGGGCAGGCGGAGTTGCATTTACCGCAGGATATGCAGGTTTTGCCGACCAGGACGGCACCGAATTTCTGCTCTTTCACAATATTACCCATCGGGCACACTTTAACACACGCAGGATCCTCGCAGTGGTTGCAGCTTATTGATATGTGCAGTGCATCCACATTGGGCGGAACATCGCCGAATTCAGTCGTGCCGACTCTTCTCCAGTTTTCTTTCATGTGGTACTTTCTGTACTCGGCGTAGTTTATCTGCCCTTCGCCCTGCGGGGAACCCAATTCATATTCCGCAGGGTTGGCATATTTTGTAACTTCCGTCTTATCTATGTCCGGCAGCCAACTGAGGGAAGGATTTACGGTAATGTCGCCTCTTTTATCATCGTTCCACGATTTGCACGCAAATACGCATGCCTTGCAGTTAAAACATCTTGATTGATCAAAATAAAATCCATGTTGACTCATTATTTAACTCCTCCTTCATCAGATTTTATCGGGGTGCGTTTTGCTGACTTCGCAAAGCATACCTACCGTAGGCAGGGCAACAGAGCCGCTGATCAACGGAGTTCCCGTGCCGCAGTTCCGCCCAAGGCAGAGTGAGTTTACGGCGCCGCCCACATCCACGGGCACTTCCCACATTACCACTGTGCCGCCGTTACCCTTTCTCTTAGGATCGGGGATTTTCTGGCCGGGGTTCATCGGGTCGTCTATCAATGGCGCGGCGTAATCCGAACCCTGTCTGAAGTCAGGTTCTTCAACACCTCTTGCGGCGTTCCTGAAGTAGGCTTTATATGTTTCAGTCGTGCTGGCTCTGTACCATACGCCCTGACCCATGATGATCGACTGGGGCTTGACCCTTCTCGTTACCTTGGCCTGGACTTTGACACAGCCGTTGTCGTTATAGACATAGACCATATCCCCGTCCTGGATGCCTCTTTTGCCGGCGGTGCTCGGGTGGATACGCACAACGTGCGGCTCGATATCTTTGATCACGGCAATGCTGTCCCAGTGAGCGTGGGCTCTCTGTATCATGTGCGGCGTGCCGAGCTGGAGGGGATATCTGACCCTGTTGTTGATGTCGGTTTTGCTGCCGTTCGGGTCTTTCAGCTTCAGGCCGGGCATACCGGTTCCCGGTGTGCCGTCAGGCGTTCCGCTGGTGTAATCCAGCAGGCGCTCGTAGCCTTCGTCCAACTGATGGTATCCCGCGCGCCATCCGCCTTTGATACACAGGCCGGTAGGCCTGTCGGCCCTATTGTCGAAATCCTTCATCCACGGACTCATAAACTGGACGTAGCCGGTCTGGCTCCAGAGCTGGCCTGCGGGAATCGTCTCAATAGTGCTTTTTAAATCTGCAAGCGGTACGACAAGCTGAATGTTCGCCTCTTCCTTCATCTACTCATACGACGGGAGA
>JAVBTI010000184.1:0-33777 GCA_031556255.1 Deferribacterales bacterium
AGCTGACAAGGGTCATGCTCCCGGAAAATATAAATAATGTCCAGCTTTTAGGGCTGGACGAGCAGCGGACGGTGATAAACAGAAATATCGCTCTTTTTCTTAAGGGTGAACCGGCGCTGAATATCCTCCTCTGGGGGGAGAAGGGGGGCGGCAAGTCCACCCTGGTGCGTCTACTGGCAAGGGATCACGCCACAGCGGGCCTGAGGATAATTGAGTTCTGCGACGCCGATTATTATAGTATTTATACCCTTTACGGGTTGATCCGCACGCACCCTGATCTCTTTTTTCTTTTATACTTCGACGATGTATCATTCGATAACGACGACGAGCGGTATCGCAATTTCAAGTCGATCGTGGAAGGCGGCCTGGAGGAGCGCCCCCGGAATGCCCTTTTTATAGCCACCTCGAACCGCCGCCACCTTATCGCAGAAAAGGCGCAGGATACGCAGGATATATACAACCGTGACGATCAGAATGAACAGTCGTCCCTGTTTGCCCGGTTCGGCCTGGCGGTGGGAT
This sequence comes from Deferribacterales bacterium, assembly GCA_031556255.1. Taxonomy (GTDB): domain Bacteria; phylum Chrysiogenota; class Deferribacteres; order Deferribacterales; family JAISNW01; genus JAIRQX01. Next base: position 520 of record JAVBTI010000184.1, read on the forward strand.
TTTATCCGCTGGAGCAGGATCTGTATCTTGAAATAGCGGGCCATTACCTTGGCGCCGATAAATTCAATGGGTGGGAAAAAACCGCCGAAAGCTTCGCCCTGGAGCGGGGGGGGCGCAGCGGGCGGGTGGCGCAGCAGTTTGCCGTCTATCACAAAATTTCAGGTGGAAATAATGACCTTGTCTGATGAAAAATTAGTTAGTTCGCACCACGATGAGTTTACAGAGCTTATTAAAAAGATGCAGTCGAATATAAGTGAATACAGTTTTGCAAACCTATATCTATTCCGCCGCCAGCACGACTACAGGGTGCTACGGCAGGGCGGGCACGTTTTTTTGCAGGGAGTTACGTACGACGGCGTACATTACCTCATGCCCTTTTCCCACCCCGCGGATATCGGAGAGCCGCTCCTGGCTGAACTTATGAAAGACGGCTCCCGCCTCTTTCCCATAGACGAAAAAGACCTGTTCGTATTCCCTGAGAGCAAATACACGTTCGAGTATAACGATGACGATTCCGACTATATATACACCAGGGAAAAAATAGCCGCATACCCCGGCAGGCACCTGCACAAAAAACGCAACCTGGTGAAGCAGTATCGGACACTGTATAAATATGAAGATGTCACTTACGACTGCGGCAAGGCTGCCGACGCTAAAGCCGCCTTACATAAATGGTTCGAACTGAGCGGAGAGCCGGTGGAAAACACTGACTTTGTGGCCTGCACAGAGGCGATAGACCACTGCGAAAACTTCGGACTTTCCGGCCAGGTCTACTACGCGGAGGGACAGCCTACTGGTTTTCTGTTGGGGGAGGAACTCAACGCCAACACCTTTGTGATCCATTTTGCAAAGGGGGTTACGACGTTTAAGGGGATATATTCGCATATGTACACCAGCCTGGCCAACGCTCTGCCGGAAAAGTACACTATACTGAATTTCGAGCAGGACCTCGGCAAGGAAACACTGCGGCAGGCAAAATCAACATACCTTCAGGACGCGATGCAGAAAAAGTATCGTGTTTCCCTGAAATGACAGGCAGGTGTTAAAATGAACCTTGAAATTATCAAAAAATTGTCCGGAATCATCGCGGAGCGCAAACGTGCCCCCGCTGAAGGCTCTTACACATCCTCGCTGTTCGCCGCAGGGGACAATAAAATTGTGAAAAAGCTGGGGGAGGAGAACGCCGAATTTATCCGCGCTTTCTTCAAATGCGGCGACGAAGAGCTTGCGGGAGAAGCGGCGGACTATATATACCATCTAATGGTGGCGCTGGAGTACCGCGGCGTCGGCTTCGGCAAAGTGCTGGACGTTCTCGCGGAAAGGCACAAATGACATGAAACGCTTTCTATTGGTTTTTTTATTGCTCATATTACCTTTGACCGCCTTCGCCAAAGAAGATAAGGCTCTTGCCGCGCTCTTCCCCACGCTTGCGGAGCTCCCCGGCGGAAAAGACCACTGGATGGGCACCATCGCCCCGGTGGAAGAGGCAAACGGCTGTACGGTCTACTCCGCCACCTACGCCTATTTCGCGAAAGAAGCAAAACCGCTCTACGACATCCCCCGGAAAAACGTTTACAGCGTCAATATACGTTTTCACTCCTGCGTGGGGATAGAAGCAGCCTCAAAATTGTATGACAAATTCAGCAAAGTAGGTGAAAAAGAACGTAAAAAGCTTATGACAGTTGGGGAAAAAGGGGTGCTGTATGTAATCCCGTCCCCGCTCACGGAACTCATGGGTGATTATTACCTGACAAGCCTTTTCAAATACATAGTCCTGCAGGTACACGCGGACGACGGTTTCGTACTGATGGATATGAGTGACATGATGGCCAAACGGCTGGAACAATATCTCAACATCGGCAAAAAGGAAATTGCCGCGGGAATTACCCTTCGCATATCCAAGCTCGGCTATGACAACAGCACCGAACTGGTCACCTTCACCGCGAAAGATATCCGTAAGATAGATCTAACCGGGGTTCTGTACGACGAAAACAACCGCCGTGTGCCGGAGGCCACCGTAACAGTGCTTGAAACCGGCAACAGCACCGTTACAAACGATAAAGGGGAGTTCACTCTCAAGCTGAACTCCGGAAAGGGGAAACAGTTGAGCCTGTTCCGCACTTTGACGCTGGTAAAAAATTCCGCAGACAAAGAGCTTCCACTGGCCGGCGGCTACTATATGGTGGATATCGCCTATCCGGAAGACAGGGTGGGGCAGGATATATGGCGGGTAACGGTCACTCCGGACGGAAAGATTGCGGGGGCATCCATGAACCTCAGGGATGAGCAACTCCTGGCGTTTACAGGAGTTCTGGACGGAGACAATCTCACGATAGACCGCCCCTGCGGAAGGTCTGTCCTCGGAACCTGCCGCCAACATTTCACCGCCCAAAAGCAAAACGGCATCTACGCCGGTAACTGGACAGGAAGCATGGGCAGCGGAGAATGGAAGCTGTATACATCATCTTTCGGCAAAAAAACAATCTCAGTAACCCCGGAAGAGGCTGACCTGAATATTATCTCCGGTTCCAAAGACGGCCTGCACGGTATTTCCTCAGGCAAAGAGGCGAAATATATAACCATAAAGCCTTCCGTTAAAAAGCATGACGATTTTCTGTTCATCTCTGCCAGGCTGATGAGCGAGGTGAGTTCCAAAGGCAAGGCTAACAAGCTTTTATACCTTTACGGCATGAATGGAAAGAAACGGGAGCCTGTAGCCTCATCCCACACGCTGCCGATCTCGGATAAACCGGCGCAAGGGTCGGTTGATATAACTAATATGTATCGCGACGCGCTTTACCCGGAATATATTTTGGGTTTCTCCGCGACGGACATGGATAATTTTTCCGCCAGCCTCAAGCCTTCGGTGGAACTAACCTTTGCAGACCCCCTTTCTAAGGCGGCCGTGCCGGGGGCTGTTACTGCAAAACTCCTTACTTTCCACGGGGAGGATACGGCGGGTAATACTAAGATTATCCGCCCGGGCGGCACCGGTGATGTAGTGATTGAGATGGAAATATCTTCGTTCGGCAGTGCGTTGCAGGGCGTTGAGATAGTGGCTAAGGGGAAAGAGGGGCGGCGTTGGAATACATACATAAACAACTTTTATCCCGGCGTGGCCATAATAAGTGCAGGGGTGCTGAACGCAGAGGACGGCTCGGTCAACTATCCGCTGCAAAAATTCATCGAAAAACTCACCCTATATGCAGACAGGGGTTCTCTCGACCCCAATGATATTGATTCGATAGAACTGACCCTGCGTGTTAACGAGCGAAATGTGACTGTGCCGGTGATGACAGAACATTGATACCTTTTTGCCTTTCCGGCTCAGAAGCCGGAACAGCGGGATAAGAGGAGTAATATATGAGCCTTTACAATACAATGCAAAACAACTGTTTCATAATAGCCGGCCCCTGCGTCATGGAAAGCGAAGTGCTGGTAATGCGTGTGGCTGAGGCCTGCAAAACAATATGCGAAAAGCGGAAGGTGAAGTACGTGTTCAAAGCCTCTTTCGACAAAGCAAACCGCACGTCGGCAAGCTCTTTTCGTGGCCTGGGGATGGAAGAAGGACTGAAACTGTTGCAAAAGGTGAAAGATACTTTTTCCGTGCCCGTCACCACCGATATACATGAGAGTTACCAGGCCGCCACTGTGGCTGAAGTGGCTGATATACTGCAAATCCCGGCCTTCCTGTGCAGACAGACCGATCTGCTCATCGCCGCCGCCAAAACGGGAAGGATAATCAATATCAAGAAAGCGCAGTTCCTGAGCGCGGCCGAGATGGCCTATCCCGTGGAAAAAGTCCGCAAAGCGGACAACGATAAAATTGTTCTCACCGAGCGGGGCACAATGTTTGGTTATAATAATCTGGTGGTGGATTTTCGAAACCTGATTGATATGCGGGAGCTGGGAGTGCCGGTTGTGATGGACGTCACCCACTCCACCCAGCGCCCCGGCGGGCTGGGTGGCAAGAGCGGCGGGGACCGCAGATACGCTGAGGCAATGGCCAAGGCCGCCGCCGCTGTCGGCGCGGACGGATACTTTTTTGAGGTGCACCCCGACCCGGACTGTGCTCTGTCCGACGGGCCGAATATGATCCCGCTGGATAAGTTTCCGGCGCTGCTCGACAAAGTGCTTCAGCACCACAACTTGCGTATTGATACGCGATATGGCGGCTGATCCGGTCTCCCGCGTAAAAGTATTCCTTTCGCGGCTGCGCACTCCGGAGGCCTTTCTCGCCCTGGCCGTATGCGCGGCGCTTATCTCCGTCATATCATTAAAGGCCGGATTTTTCGCCGGTCTTGCGTTTATATTCCTGTGTTTCCGTCCGAAAGCAGCCTTCGTTATCGCATTAATCTATGCCGCCGCGATGTTCGCCGCCTCCCACAGCGCGTTCGTACTTGATGTCCAGTATTCCGGCAGCAAACGCACACTAATAACCACAAAAGGGCGACTGAAAGGCGTTTCCGGCGATATAGCAACCGGCGATCTTCTCTGGGGGAATTTTAAATACAGTGTGGAGCGGATGAGAAACGGTATACCCCGGCAGATTGCGGAACCCACCGGCAATTATTCCCTCTACAGGGTTTTTATGGTTTCCGGCATTCTGAGCGCCCGCCAGCAGCAGTCGGCGGCGCTGTTCAACCGTTCCGGCGGGAAGGTTCACACCACTCAGGCGCATATTTACGCCATACGCGGCTATATCCCAGGCAAAGAAAAAGACGAGTATATTATAACCGGCCTTGCGCATCTGCTCGCCATGTCAGGATTTCATGTGGGGATCTTTACCGGCGGTCTTTTTCTTCTCTTTTCCTTCCTGCCGAGGAAGACAAGGGTTATCCCCATTGTGCTTCTTCTCCCCCTTCTGATACCGCTTTCCGGGTTCGCCGTGACCGTGCTGCGGGCGGTTTTTTTCGCTATGGCGGCGCTCATAGGCTGGTTTGCGGATCTTAAGGTGATGTCGCTGAGGTTTCTGGCGCTTCTGGCGGGCTTTGTGCTGCTCTTTTCGCCCTTCAGCCTCTTTTCCATATCGTTCCTGCTTTCTTTTTTCGCGGTATTCGGCATAATAATACTGTTTCAGAAAAGGTACTCTTTCGTAAAAGGGATTATCATTGTGGGGGTCGCTTCGTCGGTATTCATAATGCCGTTCCAGCTCTATTTTTTCGGCACGGCTAACATGGCATCCGTTATAACCACAGTGATAATGACTCCGGTGGTATGGGCGCAGATGCTCTTCGGACTGGCCGCGTCTGTGCTGCCGTCGGTGATGATCGCCCCTCTGGCGGTCATAGAACAGTTTGCCGCCTGGCTGATGGATGCCATGTATAAACTGACCTGGCCATTCATGTATGTGTCGAAACAGTCAGCCAGCCTGCTGGCGCCGGCGTTTGTGATTGCGATGATGCTGAGTTTCACACGATTCCGGCTGGCGTCGCTGGCTATGCTGGCGCTACCTCTTCTGCCCATATATCCTAAGCACGAGATCTATTTTCCAAAACTCCCGCCTTCGACAAAGGGCTATGTGCTTGTGGATGGCAAGCAGAGCGAGATATTTTATCAGGGGATGCTGTCCACCTTTGTATATGATATGGTTCCCGCGGCGGCGCGTTTCGGTATCAAAACTTTTGACCACGGTTCTATACGCATCTTTGACGGCGAAAACCTCTATCTAAAGATACGTGACACCACCACCACCGGCCTTGTATGTGTGAACAACCTGAACGGCGGCTGCCCCTATTCCTACAGCACGCGCTCCAACACCCTTAAAGCGCCCCTTCCGGAAGCCACAAAAGCGTTTATAATATATAATAACAAGCCGGTCGACCCGCGCATACTAATACAGTCCGAACTGGACGGCGGGCTGGTCATCGATCTTTCAGAGGGCACGATAGATGTTGATAAAAGTGAACCGGGAGACATATGAAAGCATGCTGATAGCGAGGCACTCCCCGGAGGTGCATGCGAAGCTGCGCAAAGCCTCCGTGGGCGTTGCCGGCCTGGGGGGGCTGGGTTCCCAGATAGCCGTGGCGCTTGTGCGTATGGGAATTGGCAGGCTCACGGGGATAGACTTTGATATGGTTGAGCTTTCCAATATCAACCGACAGTATTATTTTATGGATCAGATAGGGATGCTCAAAACGGAAGCTCTGGAGGACACGCTGAAACGCATATCACTGCTGACGGCGCTGAATCTGATAAATCTGAAGATCGGCGGTGATAATGTGAAGGGCCTGTTCGACAGTTGTGATGTGATAATAGAGGCCTTTGACGACCCTCATGCGAAGGCGGCCCTTTTTGACGCCTGTCGCGTGCATTATCCGGATGCTTTTTATATCGGAGCATCGGGGGTGGCGGGTTACGGCAACACACAGGCGCTAAAGATTAAAAAGATGAGCGAAAAGGTATTTGTAGTGGGTGATTTTACCAGCGAAGCCCGCCCCGGCTCCGGTCTGATGGCGGGCCGGGTAGGCGTTGCGGCGGGAATACAGGCTGACCTCGCCGTTCAGCTTATTGTGGAGGGTGTTTTTGATAAAGGTTAACGGGGAAGAAATAGAACTGGCGGAACCGGTGAATCTCCTTTTCTGGCTTGATTCAAGGGGGATAGACCCCCTCAGGATAGCCGTCGAATATAACGGCGAGATAGTCAGCCGTGCCGCTATCGGCAATATTACGCTGAAAGACGGAGACGCCGTTGAAATTGTGGTTTTTATGGGCGGTGGCTGAACATAGTATTTATGGTCTAATTATTGCTTGGAAATCTTCGGAACAAAACAATTGTCCAAAGGTGTTGCTATGTATGGATATATTTCAACGGAAGACCCGGAATTATGCTATAACACGGGCAACAGATATTTTCTCGGCGAAAGTGTGCCTCAGGACAGGTGCGCGGCTTTCCGGTGGTACGAGCGTGCCGCCTCAAAAGGGCATCCCGCCGCCCAATATAACCTGGGTATGATGTTCTGCCTCGGCCAGGGGGTGGAAAAAAATATCGCCTCCGCCGTCAACTGGTATGAAAAAGCGGCGGAACAGGGCTATAGACTGGCGCTGCCCGCTCTGGCGGAACTGTATTACAAAAGCAGTGAAAAGAATCTTGAAAAAGCTTATGCCCTGTATGAGGAGATGGCGGAAACAGGCAATGCCGCCGCACTTTACAACCTCGGCAATATGTACGAACGGGGTGAATGGGTATACAAAAGTGCCGGCATAGCCGAACGGTATTTTCGGCAGGCTGCCGCGGCCGGGCATATTGGGGCGCGGATCAGACTTGAAAAAATGAACAGTCCGGCGAATTGTTAAAGATGCCGTTGACGGTGCCGCATTTTGTTTGTGCGGATTAGCGGCGCGGCTTTCCGCCACCTCCCTTTATAAGCGTTTCAGTTTGTGCAGTATCCATTCATAGCCGCTTACAAGCAGTATCCCTGCGAAGACGAGAACAGTGCCGATTACGAAATTTCTCTCCAGGGGTTCATGAAGCAACACGACGCCGAAAATAATCCCGTATAGAGGGGTGAGGAATGACAGCACCCCCAGCCTTGAGGCCAGATAGTTGCGTAATAACCAGAACCAGGCCAGAAAGCTTGCAAACGACACTATAAAAACCTGGTAAGACAGGCTGGCCAGCACCGCGGGAGTTATGGTGAAGCTGCTCTGACGCATGACCGCCGAAACGGGCAATAGAATAATAAATGCGCCGATTAGTTGGTAGAGTGTGGTCGTGGTGGCGGGGGTCAATGACAGACGGCTGCAACGTATGAGCACCGTTGTCGCTCCCCATGAAAGCCCAGCCGCCAGGCCCAGCAGATCCCCCAGCAGCATGTTAGGTGCCGCCTGAACGTTGTCTGCATGGCCTGAGAAGGTGGTTATAATCCCAAGAAAGGCTATCGCGATCCCCACCCACTGCACAGGCTTCAGCCGCTCCTCCGGCAGCCGCCATTGAAGACCCAGGGCGGCAAAAATTGGCGCAGTATAGATAAATACGGTCATATGGGAGGCCGTGGTGTAGCGCAGCCCCTGGCCTACGAATATATATTCCGTGGCGAAAAAAAGGCCGGCGAGAAGCCCCGGCTTCCAACTGCCGTCCCGCAGATTTATCATGCCCCCTCTGAACCGTATAAGGGCGTACACAAGCACGGCGGCCATGCCCGAGCGTATGCCTATCTGCATCATGGGCGGCATGTCGTGCCCCGTCGCCTTCAATACCACCTGCTGCATGCCCCAGATCATGCATAAAAAAAACATCAGGCCTGTGGCTTTCGCGTCAAGCGGCTTGCGTGTGTTCATCCTTCACTTCCACGGGATATAAAAAACCTCTTTAACCGTCAGTTAAAGAGGTCTGCATAAAAAAGTTTAAACTGATCTGATATTTGGTTATTTGCTTGCCATAATTGCAACATCGCCGCCAATGAGATCCACCGCTATCTGAACGTTGCCGCCGGGCAGCCTGTAACCCACCATTTTGCCGTCCGAGGTGTTGACGTCGGTTATCTGTTCCGCGCCGCTCATCCGCTCGACCTGGCTTTTCAGATCTTCAAATGCGGCTTTGCCGCCGTTGATCAGTCCCACATGATATTGGCCGAGATACAGCGCCGCACCTTCCACGGAAGTGCCCGAAGGTTGGCGAAGGCCGGACAATCCATATTTGCTCCACTCCGAATCGGAAGGCCATGACACAGTCTGGGACTGGCCGGAATAGTCACGCTCAGGCGCGCTGTTGGTGCCGCCGGAAGAGGAACTTGAGCCGGAATCTGAACCGGAACCTTAACCGCCTCCAAACAGACCGTAGTATACCCCGTCCCGTGCGCCCTCTCTCGCGCCGCTCTTGATGGCCGAGCAGCCCAGCATGGAGAACATAAAGACAACACACAGCAAAATACACAAAGATGAACGTTTCATAAACATACTTAACCCCCCGCGGTTAATCGCTGAAATATTTAATGAGGTCTGACCCTGGCTCATACATAGTTTGGCCTTGCTAAAAGGTGCTAAAGTATCCCCGTAATCCGCGCAATCGTTTTGTTTGTGTGTAAGGTTCTGATGCCTAAAAATTCAACTAAATATTATAAGGTGGGGCTGCTGATGTCAAGAAATTAATATTTCTGAAGCAGGATGCTTTTTCACCTGATTTCGTCTTGTACGAAACCGGCCGTTACAATATAATGAAATACGGTGGGAATGTGGCTGATATACAGGAACTGATCAAAACAATATTATCCGATACGAAGCTTGCGGACGGGGGCAGGGTGTACCGCGACGAGCCTATCCTCAGGACCGCCGCGCAAATGGCGAACGCAACCCCGCCGGAATACCGGGAGATGCGCAGGATTGCGAAAGGAGACGGCGCCTACCGCGGCTCGAACGCCAGAATATTCTATGAACAGGGCAGGTTCATGGAAGATCACGAAGACGATTTCGACTACCAGGGGGAGTTCGTACGGTATTTCCCCACCTACCAGGTGATGACGGACGCACAACTGCGGGGGTACTTTTCATGGCGCACGAAGGTCAGGCGCGGCACTGTGGAAAAAACATCCCTTTCTTTTGCTTTTGTATATATTTATGAATTGCTTAACGGAATAGGCGTAAGCTCCCCTGAGGATGGCCTTCATACGCTGAAGAAGTTCCGGGAGACCTACGGAAAAATAGATTCGCAAATCATCCGTTATCTTGATATATGGCTTAAAGATTATGTTGTTTATAATAATCTGGACAAGTCACTGCTGGATGGTTTCTCAGACGAGGTCACAGATAATACGATATTAACCTTGCTCAACTATAAGTCGCACAGCGCAGATGAACTCTTTTCAGTGTTAAGCTCACTGTCTTCGTATAATCTGGAGGGTTCAAAATTTTTTAAGCAATATCCCGGAGACGTTAAAAATGTTGTTTACTGCGTTTTTTCCGAACTTTCGGACTATTACGTCAAAAACCGTGAAAATAGCCTCTGCGAAAGGCTCTGCGGCAAAATTTACGCCAGTTCCTATACCATGTTCAGATCCGCAGTGTTTTACCACCGGACGGAACGGAACAGCTTTGTTTATGAAATCAGCGATATTCACAGATATAAATGCGAAAACGAAAGCTGGCATTGCGAGCGGTTTTTCGGCTACGGGGGAAAAAACAAACAGATCGGCGAGCTGCTGAAGGCCGTCGATTGCGGCATGCGCCGGAAATATGACTTCAAATCCACACTGAACACGGGCAAAACCACCAAAATTGTCCAGGATATAACTGATAAAGAGATAGGTAGATATCTGAGAATAAAAGTAGAAGCGTCTTTGCCAAGAATCGAAATCGACGTTTCCAAGCTTCAAAACATAAGAGCCGCCGCCCTCGAAACGCAGGAGAAATTAATAGTGGACGAACCGGAAGAGGAACTTTCGCAGCTGTCGCAGGGGGCAGGCAACAGCACAAACCTGGGCGACGCTGAATACGGATTTATGTGCTGCCTGCTGTACGGCAGACCGTATGGCGATTTTATAAGGTCGCAGGGGCTGATGCTATCGGTGCTGGTGGACTCCATCAATGAAAAGCTTTTTGAAGCATTCAGCGACACGGTGATTGTATATAACGGCGACGTGCCGGAACTGGTTGCAGACTACATAGACGAACTGAAAGGAATTATTAAGAAATGATAGTACCCAAACGTATAGCTACAGTAGTTATAAACTCTTTGAAAGGCGGCGTTGTGCCGAGAATCGGCCTGCCGTATATTACGGTCGGCAGGGAGACGGAGATAAACGCCCTTCTGCATGACGTGGATATAATTGCAGATGGCGGGGCTTCCTTCCGCTTTATAGTGGGGAAATACGGCAGCGGCAAAAGTTTTTTGCTGCAAACTATTCGGAACTATGTGATGGACAGGAATTTCGTCGTTGCTGACGCCGACCTGTCTCCGGAGAGGCGTTTACAGGGAACGAAAGGGCAGGGGCTTGCCGCATATAAAGAGCTTATGCGCAATATCTCCACAAAAACGAGGCCCGAGGGAGGTGCGCTCACACTGATACTGGACAGGTGGATCAGCGGCGTGCAGAGCGAGGTTGCGGCGGAAAGCGGCCTTCTCTCCGATGATGCCGGGTTCGGCAGGCTTGTGGAGAAGAAGATCCACGAGGTAATAAACTCGCTGAACGAAATGGTGCACGGTTTCGACTTCGCGAAACTTCTGACTGTTTACTACAGGTCGTACATCGACGGCAACGACGAGAACAAAGCTAAGGTAGTCAAGTGGTTCCGGGGCGAATACGTGAATAAAACAGAAGCCAGGGCCGAGCTGGGTGTTAATATCGTTATCACGGACGACGACTGGTACGAATATATCAAGCTGTTCGCCATGGTCCTGCGGAAAGCGGGCTACAGCGGGCTTCTCGTCCTTATCGACGAGCTTGTCAATATCTATAAAATCCCCAACAGCATCACAAGGCAGTACAACTATGAAAAGATCCTCACCATGTACAACGATACACTTCAGGGGAAGGCCCGGTATCTGGGCATTATCATGTGCGGCACGCCCCAGTGCATAGAGGATACCAGGCGGGGCATTTTCAGCTATGAGGCGCTGAAATCCCGGCTGGAGGAGGGACGGTTCAGCCGCGAGGGTGCAAAAGACGTGCTGGCCCCGGTTATAAAGCTGGCGCCGCTCACCTATGAAGAGATGCTGGTACTGATTGAAAAACTCGCGGACATACACGCGGGGCTTTTTGAATATAAGCAGACGCTGCGTCAAAATGATATGATAGATTTTATCAAAATCGAGTTCGGCCGGATCGGGGCGGATAAGAACATAACTCCCCGTGAGGTCATCCGGGATTTTATAGAGCTTTTGAATATAGTGCACCAGAATCCGGGGATGGACGTCTCCGGGCTTTTGGGCTCGGAAAAGTTTGCATATTCAAAAGCCGAAACCAATGATGAAGCATTGGAGAAAGAGTTCGAGGAGTTTGAGATTTGAGTACCAATATATTCAACCGCTATGCGCCGTTCGTACAAGATTTTATTTATCAAAACAACTGGGAATCTCTGCGCGCCATCCAGGTGGCGGCGGGCGACGCGGTGTTCAACACGGACGACAACGTTCTGCTTACCGCGTCCACCGCTTCGGGAAAGACGGAGGCGGCTTTTTTCCCGATCCTTACGCTGTTCACCGGGGATATGCCGAAATCGGTCGGCGCAATCTATATCGGCCCCTTGAAAGCACTTATCAACGACCAGTTTATGCGCCTGAACGACCTGTGCAGGGAGGCGCACATCCCCGTATGGCACTGGCACGGCGATGTTGCCCAGTCCCACAAAAACAAACTGATAAAAAGCCCTTCCGGCATCCTGCAGATCACTCCTGAATCGCTGGAGGCGCTGCTGCTCCATAAACACGCCGATGTCGCCCGCCTCTTCGGCGACCTGCGCTTTATTGTGATAGACGAAGTTCACTCCCTACTGCGTGGCGACCGGGGCGGGCAGACCCTCTGCCTGATTGAAAGGCTTTCAAAGCTCGCGGGGGTGACTCCCAGGAGAATAGGCCTCTCAGCCACCATAGGGGACCCGGAAAGCACGGCTAAATTCCTCTCGTCCGGCACCGGCAGAAACACGTTTGTACCGAAAATCGAGGCCAAAGGCACCAGATGGCGGCTTTCGATGGAGCATTTCTATATCCACGGGATACAGTCGGCGGAAGATAAATATATCCCCGATTCAATACCCGCTCTGGATATGGCTACGGACACCGCACCCAAAAACGCCGACCCCGGCATGGGCTATATCTTTGAACATACGCGGGGGAAAAAGTGCTTGGTATTCGTGAACTCCCGTGAGGAGTGCGAAGCGGTCACCACCACGCTGCGCCAATATTGCGAAGCCAACCACGAGCCGGACAGGTTTTTGATACATCACGGCAACCTGTCGGCCTCATACAGGGAGACAGCCGAAGCTGTAATGAAAGATGAGGAACAGTATCAGACCACCGTCACCACCGCCACCCTCGAGCTGGGGATCGATATCGGCAGGCTGGAGCGCGCCTTCCAACTGGATGCGCCCTTTACCGTGTCCTCCTTTTTGCAGAGGATGGGGCGCACCGGCCGGCGGGAGCTGCCGCCGGAGATGTGGTTCGTCATGCGGGAGGAGCAGCCGGAGCCGAGGGCTATGCTGCCCGTGACGATTCCCTGGGCGCTGGTGCAGGGGATAGCGCTCGTACAGATCTATGTGCAGGAGCGCTGGGTGGAGCCGCCCAAGCTGGACAGGCTGCCTTTCAGCCTTTTATACCATCAGACTATGTGCACGCTTGCCTCTTCCGGAGAAATGTCACCCGCCGCGCTTGCCTCCCGCGTACTGTCGCTCAGCTATTTCCACAGGATAACTCAGGACGATTACAAGCTTCTGCTGAAGCATCTTATTGCCACGGAGCATATCCAGCAAACGGAAGAGGGCGGGCTTATCGTGGGGCTTGCGGGGGAGAGGCAAATCAACTCCTTTAAGTTTTACGCCGTGTTCAAGGAGAACGAGGAGTACACCGTCCGTAGCAGGTCGGAGGAGTTGGGCACAATCGTCATGCCGCCTCCTGTGGGTGAAAAGATAGCGCTCGCCGGGCATGTGTGGATTGTGGAGGAGATAGACCATAAGCGACATCTGGTATACTGCGAACAGGTGAAAGGCAAGGTGCCGGCCTTTTTCGGGCTGTGCCCCGGCGACATCAATACAAAAGTGCTTGAGAAAATGAGAGACATACTGCGGGAAAACACGGTCTACCCCTACCTTATGAAAAACGCCGTGGCCAGGCTTGATGAGGCACGGCATACCGCCGCCAACTCAGGAATAACGGAAGAGCCGCTCATATGCCTGGGGGGCGATATGTGGTGCCTGTTCCCCTGGCTGGGCACTTATGCTTTCATGGCCCTGGAGCGGTTTATTAAAATCAGATGCGCCCAGCAGCTCGGGATTGCTGCCATAGACTCGTCAAAGCCCTATTTTATACAATTTAAAATGAAGGCAGGAAAAAAGGATTTCTTTAAAGTGTTGGCCGATATGGAAAAAGAACCCCTCGACCCGATGGAACTGCTGTACAAGGGGGAGGTGCCCCTGTTTGAAAAGTATGACGAGTTCCTCCCCGGGGAACTTGTGAAGAAAGGCTTCGCCCACGGCATTCTGGGTATAGAAGAGATGAAAGCGCGCATCCGCGAATGGAGCGGAATGCAAAAATAAACAGTATGCCTGTTCATATACGGACTCATACAAGACACCGCTCCCGCCGAGCGCGCCTGACGGGCTTATCGGGTTCATGGCAATCCGCGCATGCCAGCCCCATCACAAAATAATTATTGACATATGCCGCTAATTTTGTAAATTAACGGCATATGTCAAAAAGTAATAACGGCGGTCAATAAAATGTCCAGGCCTAAGAAATGGAGAAAGGTGTGCGGACTGCCGGACAGCGACCGGTTCGGCCCTCTTGACCTGCGCCCGGATACGCAGGAGGGGGTGAATATGACGGTGGATGAGTATGAAACCATCCGGCTCATCGATTTGGAGTGCCTTACCCAGGGAGAGTGCGCCGCCAGAATGAATATCGCCAGAACCACCGTACAGGGGATATACAACGGCGCACGGGCAAAGCTGGCCCGGTCCATAGTGGAAGGACGCGTGCTGCTGATCAACGGCGGGGAGTACCGCCTCTGCGATGGCGCCACCAACACCTGCCGCCAGAGCGGATGCCGTAAATCCGGTGGTTCCAATTGCCCTGTGTAACCTGCGCAGAAGCGGCCGATTTTACAGAATGACAATATTAAACAAGAGGAGTTTTAATAATGGCAGATGAGAAGTGTACAACGCAGAGCTGTTCAAGCTGCGGGGAGGACTGTGGGGACAGAACCGCTCCGCAGGACCTTATAGCCCCCGTCAATGCTCACAGTAAGGTGAAAAAAGTTATCGGCGTGGTCAGCGGCAAAGGCGGGGTGGGTAAATCCATGGTAACATCCATGCTGGCGATCGCCAGCAGTAAAGCAGGCCTTAAAACAGCCATACTGGACGCCGACGTCACCGGCCCGTCCATACCGAAAGCGTTCGGCATCAAAGACCGAGTCAGGGCCAGCATGCAGGGGATACTCCCCGCGCAGACAAAGCTGGGGATAAATGTAATGTCCGTCAACCTGCTGCTCGAAAAAGACACCGACCCCGTGGTCTGGCGCGGGCCGGTCATCGGCAACACGGTAAAACAGTTCTGGACCGACATAGTATGGGGTGATATAGACTTCATGTTTATCGACATGCCTCCTGGTACTGGCGACGTCGCCCTGACAGTGTTCCAGTCGCTGCCGGTGGACGGCATTATTATTGTCACCGCCCCGCAGGAGCTTGTGTCCATGATCGTCGCAAAGGCTGTTAATATGGCCAAGATGATGGACGTGCCCATAATCGGCCTTGTGGAAAATATGTCCTATTTCCACTGCCCGGATAACGGCAAGGATTACAAGATTTTCGGTGAAAGCCATATCGACGACACAGCCAAAGAGTACGATCTGAGGGTGCTGGCAAAACTGCCCATTAATCCGGAAATAGCGCAAGCTGTTGACAGGGGGGATGTGGAATCCTGCGACGATACACAATTTACCCCCATAGTGGAGATGTTGAAGACGCTCGACAATAAAAAGGTTTGACACCAAACCCGGTCCGAGACAGCCACCCCGGACAAATCCGGGGCAGGTTGCCGGCCGCATTAATTTTCAAATTCCACCCTTCTTCCACTGTATAATTTTTTTATCTTACTTTATAAAAAATTAAATAATATACTGGCATGATATCAATATGAAGAAAACGCTGCGTGCTTCCGTAACTGAGAAAATAATTGAATACATCAAGGCCGGCAAACTTGCCGCAGGGCAACGTCTGCCGCCTATGCGCAAACTGGCGG
Organism: Deferribacterales bacterium; assembly: GCA_031556255.1. GTDB lineage: Bacteria > Chrysiogenota > Deferribacteres > Deferribacterales > JAISNW01 > JAIRQX01. The sequence goes on from JAVBTI010000184.1 coordinate 16,409, forward strand.
CGCACTTCGGCGTGAGCATGCACACTGTCAGTGTGGCAGTGGAACAGCTCAGCTACAGGGGGGTTGTGGAGATCAGGCCACAGTCCGGCGTTTTTGTTGCAATGGACGCATGGCAGTCCCTTTTCCCGAGGCAGTTTGACTGGGACAGCTATTTCAATAAATCCCGCAGACCCCTTTCCGACGTATACCACATGTTTTCGAACAGGCCACAGAACACGGACCTTTCTTTTCCGTGCCTGTCACCGGAATTCAGATGGTTTGACATGGTGTGGCCGGGCATGGCCGAGGCTATGGGGAAGATCCTACCGAGCGACATGAACAATGTCACCGGATACGGTTATGATCCGCTCAGAAAAGAGCTGGCCGTTCACTTCATGCGCAGCGGGCTTGATGTGCCTTCCCGCGACATCATTATCACCCGCGGCATACATTACAGCATGCTCCTGATGATCATGGCTTTTTTCCCGGCCGATTGTGTATGCTATTATCCAGCCCCTTCCAGTGAAGATGTATCGGAATTTTATAACGCATTTCATGTAAAAAGAGTACCCGTGCCGGCGGACAGCGAAGGCATGTCTATCGAATATCTGGCTTCCAGGCTCAACCGACGGAATAAAAATATACTGATAACCATGCCTGTAATTCAGCCGGTGACCGGTGTGACCATGAGCATGCAAAGGCGCAGGGATCTGTACAACTTTTGCTGCCGTCACAATGTACCCATAGTGGAAATAGACGAATACAGGGACTTTCATCCTGCGCCTCTGCCCCCCATCAAGTGGTTGGATAAGAACGGAATCGTATTTTATGCGGGAACATTTATGAAAACCATTTCGCGCTCATTGGGCGTGGGATGGATAGTACCGCCCTCCTTGCTAACGGAGCGCCTCGCGGACGTAAACCTATTCACAGGACAGAGCAGCGACATGCTTCAGCAGCACGTGGTTTATGAACTGCTCCGCAGCGGCGCCTACCGCGATTACACATCGGAGCTCAGGAAGATGCTCGAACAAAGGCGCCCATTGCTGGATGAAATCCTGCGTGAAAACCTCGGAGACATTGCCACGTGGAATATCAATCACAATGATGTTTTTTTATGGATTCGTTTTAACGATCATATAGATGTTTTAAAAATGGCCGCCGCCGCCGTACTTGCCTTCGTAAACTACGCCCATTATACATTTGCCGAAGCAAATTCCATACTCATCACTCCGGTAAAATTCAGCCTGGTTGAATTCAGGTCAGTAACGCAAGAGCTTTCCGCACTCGCCAGAAAATCACTCCGTTAAACTGTACCTTTTTTTCCAATCAATTTGATCCATAATTTTGAACTGCTCCCTCTGAATTGTATAAATTGTCTGATTATTTGCGAATGCACTGTGGTAGAATTTATGATCTCTTACAAATGAGATAATTACAGCAATACACTCTATTGCAGATGTTTGGCAACATTGTGTTATGTGGAGGAAGAAATGTATGTTGAAAAACGTGCCGGTATTGTAGGGTCAACACGCAGGTCTTTTTTAAAAGGCCTTGCAGCGTTGGGAGCAAGTTCCGCCCTTTATGGCTGCGGATCGGACGGCGAAGATGTTGTATACTACGCCGGGGGTGGGACGACCAAGGAAGATGAGATCGGTTACGACGGTGCCAAATTCATATACGGCACCAGCGCGCACAACTGCGGCGGCCGCTGCATTATACGCGCACAGGCGGAAAACGGCAAAATACTCCGTTTTCTCACGGATGAAAGCGCGTTCGGCTATACTTCATCAGGCCCTGCCGCTATTGAAATGTCCAGCCCCAACTGCACGCAGTCGAGGGCCTGCTCGAAATGCCGTTCATACAGGTTCCGCCTGTACCATCCGGGGCGCCTGAAATACCCCATGAAACAGACGAAGATGCGCGGCGACCTTACGGGCTTTATACGCATGAACTGGAACGACGCCCTGAAAGAAATAGCCGAAAAACACAAACTTACGGCTGACAGATACGGCCCGGACGCCATTTACAATCAGTATGCAAGCGGGAGCAACGGCATCCAGGCGTCATACTATCTGGCACCTTATCTAAACCCGCTGGGCGGCTATGTGGGCTACTGGGGAAGCTACAGCTCCCACCAGTGGCAGTATGTAAAGAACGGCTACAGCGGTTTCCCCATGAACGTGTCCAGCACCGGCCAGGGTTATGCCACCGCCTACCAGGGCAACAGCTACCACGGTAACTGCAACGACATAGGGCAGCACACCAAAAACGTGGTAATGTGGGGCTCCAACTACATGACCACATATCACCAATACGCTTACAGCACCATGCGGGCCATAGAGAACATGAGGAGCCGCCATTCACAGGCGCGGGCCGTATTTATTGGACCGGAATTCGTTGACCAGGGCGTTACCGTGGCTACCGAGTGGATACGTTCCAAACCATACACAGACCCCGCTTTTATGCTGGCAATGCTGTACTATATGATAACAAATACATGGGATAAAGATGGCAACCCTGTCTCCAGCCCCTACGGACTGGATGTAAACTATCTCGACACCATGGTTTACGGCTTCTTCGATTCTCCCGAATACTGGATTGATCAGGAAACCGGCCTTATTTATCTGTCAGACCCGGTGGCCGACGGCACCCTTGCGCAGTACTGGGTACCGATTGTGCGGACCAGCGCGACCGGCGGCTTCAATAATATCCGCGTGAAATGGGCAAGCAAGGTCACACAGGCAAACAGACCGAATATCAACGTCACGGACGGCGACGGCAGCGGCGACTATATATTCGACTATATGGTGGGCGTGCGCCGGGTAGACCCTGTTCCCGCAGGGCGTTCTCTCTCAGCCTATGTCATGGGCTCGGACGACCGCCTGACCAAAGTAAAATACATCACAGCCAACAACTATGTGGCCAAGGCGCTGAGTGCGAACGATGCGGACATGACCCGGAACGGCGCCAAGTGTTCTTATCCCATTGCCAGCGGTGCCAGCAATACCAAATATCTGACCAAGAAAGACTATCAGACTCCGAAAACGCCCATTTGGGCTTCCGCCATCACAGGGGTTCCCGCCTCCAAGATAGAGGACATGGCCAAACTGTACGCGGACGAAAGCAACCATCCCATCTACTCCGAATGGTGCGGCGGCCAACAGAAGCAGGCGGACGGCGTCAACAATCTCTTTATGCTCCAGATATTCCTCATAATTGCGAAATGCTGGGGTAAAAAAGGCGCGGGCTACGGCCGCGGCATAGATGCCGCCTACGACAAAGTAGCCGCGGCTGACGCACTCCCTGGTGCCGTGATGATGGGCGGTACGGCAGCCAAACCGGAGACCCCCACCCCTTCCTGCACGGCATGGCATAACGCGATAAAAACATCTTTCAAGAACGACCTCAAGAACAACGGATATACTGCCAGATGGGTGCCGGATCTGCCTGAGGCTGAGATCGGCAACTTCTATATGGACGACGGCGGCACCAAAGCTCTGGTGACATGGGATCGCAATGCCAGCGGCAAGGTGAAGCTGATAGACAACGCCAACGGCGACCAATACTACCAGTGGAAAGGCGCCCCTTCCGCAGTACCCGACACCGCCAGCAATGCCACATACGCCGGCCCGCGCTTCTTCATAAACGTTGCCGGTAACATTATGATCAACCAGCACGAGTGCAGCAACGATCTTGCTGATATGTGGGAGAGGATTCCCGCCTACCATGTTGCGTCTGATAAAGCCGACGCGCTATGCATCGTGAACCTTGACAACTATCTGGCTCCCATGGCCCGCTGGAGCGATTATGTGCTGCCCGGCACTACGACGTGGGAGCATGACGAGATCCTCTCCATCATGATGGGCTCCACTCTGTACATACCGAAAGTGAGCACGCCTCCGGGAGAAGCGTCAAGCACGATAGAGTTTATAGTCGGCCTGATGAAAAAACGCGACGAAATAGACCCATCTCCAAGCGGAAGCCGGGCGGATGTATTAACATGGGGTGTTACGAACAAAACGATCCTGGAAAAGATTCAGGAAAGTTACGCCCCTGTTGCGAAGAGCACCACCAGCCCGTTCTACAAAAAATCATGGGAAGAGTTCCTTGAAAAGCCTTATGCTCCGGGCGTGCCCAATGATACAACCCTGAAACTTCAGGATTCACCTATGAGGACGGATCTGGATGCCTACCTGAGCACCGCCAACGACGCAGCAAGGGGTACCACACCTTTCCTCGTTGCCAGCGCCGGCCAGCCGGAATTCGGCAAAGCGCCGTTCGTGAACACATACCATGCCGCGCCCGACATGGAAACAAACGCCGTGGGCAGCTATGGCAACGAATATTACAACTTCAATATGCCGTCCAAAGCTTTCCCGCTCGATATCAAAATGGCGCCGAACCCCTCCGGCCGCATGCAGGCGTATGTGCCTACCTATGTATGGCAGTATGAGTGGCGTTTCAGCAAATGGCACGGCTGGCTTGCAAAAGATCAGCGCGGGCAAATGAACAAGGACCTTGAGCAGGATCCACGCATATTCCCGATCCCAATGTATTTTTCCTATGAGGATTACCATATGGAAGCTTACGGCGGTAAGCTGCCGTCAACCGTGTTTGCTGATGATCCCAAAGGGCCGTTGCTGCTTACAACAACACACTCCCGATACCGTTCACACTCCTCTTTTGCTGAAACCGGCTATCTGAGGGAACTTACTCACCGTACGGTCAAAGGGTCGCAGAATAATAACCTCGGAGTCCATACCATCAAACCCGGAGCTATGTATTCCGGCGACGACTGGGGCGACTACGCGCTCTCGACACCGGATTCCGGCGATATGAAAGTCGGCGGCGGCGGTGAAATTCCGCGCCTCAACAAGGCCGTACAGCGCGGACAGGGGAACGCCACCTACGCTGAAATGTGGATAAATACCGAAGATGCCATCGCAAGGGAAATCGAAGACGGCAACCTCCTGCTGGTTAAAAACCCCTTCGGCTCCGTCAGAGTTACCGCGAGAGTGACGGAACGCGCGGTCAAAGGCTTTGTCGCCTTACATCAGGGATGCTGGTACGATCCTGACAAATCTACCGATGAATGGGTGGACGACGGCGGCAACTGCAACACGCTGATGTCGCAGAAGCATTCCCGCGCGGACCACGGCAATGGCCAGCAATCGGCAATGGTCAGCGTAACCAAAATCAGATAAGGGGGATAATATGCGTAGAGCTTTTTTCTTTGACCAATCCCGGTGCATGGCCTGCAACGCCTGCACGGTTGCCTGCAAAGACTGGAACCAGGTGAACCCCGGCCCCGTGCGCTGGAGGACACAATATACATACGAGAAGGTTGTGTCAGGCACGCCTGTATTTGGAAGCCTCAGCATGTCCTGCAACCATTGCGAGGAACCGGCATGCATGCCCGCCTGCGCGGCAGCGGCAATTACAAAACGTGACGATGGAGTGGTTATAGTGGACCGCGAAAAGTGCGTGGGTCTCCAGGCATGCATACAGAAATGCCCGTTCGCCACACCTAAAATCTCAAACGACAGGCAGGAACCGAATAAAAAACAGTCGTGGCAGATAATGCACCCCATGCAGAAGTGCGATTTCTGCGCGTCCAGCCGCACCGCTAATAATGAACAGCCGGTCTGCGTATCCGCATGCGGATGCCACGCACTGGACAGCGGCGATTATGACGCCCTCAAGCTGAAATACCCCGATGCGGTACAGCTTAACAAGAACGACTTCCCCGGCGCCTATGCTGACGGACATGAGTATATCGATACCAAGCCCATGCTGCTGATAAGGAAGCGCAGAACACAAATAATCTCATAAGCAATGCAGGCCGGTGCTTACGCCCCGGCCTGCTTCACAATTTCCTTCCTCCGGCTGCGCAGCTCAGGCTGCGCAGCCTTTTATTACAGATTAAGCGCTCACTTCAATTGACAATCCACACGACTGCGGCAGCAGACGCGAATATTAAGATAAACACAATAAGAAGTGCTTTATTTTTCATGTTTCTTAACCTCTTTTGGCTGCGTTGATACCCGCAATGCGCCCGAATACGATGCAATCCGTGGAAGATGCCGTGCCAAGCCTGTTTTCTCCATATATTCCGCCTACAGTCTCGCCGCAGGCATAAAGGCCAGGTATGGGCATGCCGGTTTTGGAGTCTATAACTTCCCCTTGTTATCACTATATCGCCGTTGTAGTAGCGCAGCGTGGACCCCTTCGGGTATCGCGGCGTAAAGGGCGATGAGAGTCGGTATGACGGCAAAACCTGTGAGAACGAGCCACTGATACATATTGAAATCCATTGCGAAACGGTTATTGGTGAGCAATATAAGCACGTCCCAATTTGATAAATACCGGCAGGGTGCTAACCGCCACAGTGGCAACGGCGGCAGTTATAATTCCTTTTTTGTATTTATCGGTTGTTTGCATAACGCTGATTAAACCATTACCGGCCTTTGGTCATTTAAAGATGTTGCCAAAATTTTAAAATATGGAATAATTACCCCATGAAAATATCAGAACTCAGCACGCCTGCGGCGATAATAGACACGGTTAAAATGGAACGCAATATCCGGCGTATGCAGATACGCATGGACACCCTCGGGGTAAGCTTTCGCCCCCATGTGAAAACAAGCAAATGCCTCCCCGTGGTACGGGCCCAAATAAAGGCCGGCGCCAGAGGAATCACGGTATCCACGCTGAAAGAGGCCGATTATTTTTTCGAACAGGGGATTACGGACATACTCTACGCCGTGGGGATCGGCGCGGGTAAGCTGGAACACGCGCTTAAACTCCGCAGGATGGGGTGCGATCTCAAGATTATTACCGATTCGCCGGACGCGGCGGCCATGATCTGCGCCCACGGCAAGACCAACAATGAAAAGTATAAAGTTTATATAGAAATAGACACCGACGGACACCGCTCCGGATTGAAACCCGAACGGGAAGAGCTCATACAGACGGCGGTACTGCTGGCCAACGCAGGCGTGCAATTGGAAGGGGTACTCACCCACGCAGGTTCAAGCTATGAACTCAATACCCCTGAAGCCCTCAAGGCTATGGCCGAACAGGAGCGGGCAGGCAGTGTCCGCGCTGCGGAAAGGATAAGGGCCGCAGGGATCACCTGCCCCAATGTCACTGTGGGCTCAACACCCACAGCCCTTTCAGCCGAAAGGCTGGATGGGATAACGGAGGTACGGGCGGGCGTGTATGTGTTTTTCGACCTTGTGATGCATAACACCGGCGTGTGCGGCATGAATGAACTGGCTCTGAGTGTGCTCACGACGGTTATAGGACACCAGCCTGAAAAGGGCTGGGCAATAGTCGACGCCGGGTGGATGGCGATGAGCAGGGACAGGGGCACCGCTTCGCAGCATCAGCGCAGCCCCCGTACCCAAAAAGATTATGGATACGGGCAGGTGTGCGATGCCGGCGGGCGATCGCTGCCATATATAATGACCGGCGCCAATCAGGAGCACGGCATCATATCTTCAATTGAAGCGATAGATCCCGATATCGTGCATCGATTCCCTCTGGGCACGATACTGCGCATACTTCCCAACCACGCCTGCGCCACGGGCGCGCAATTTCCCGAATACAACGCGGCGGATGCGGGCGGGAATATATCAGTATGGCCGCGCATCTACGGCTGGTAGCCATCCTGCGGGCCGGCTTATTTTCGCAGCCTGGCCAATGCGGTCACAAAGAAAACCGCTGCCATTACCCATAACGCAGCCACAGAAGGAAAGATCTCTCCAAGCACCGCTCTCTCGCGGTAGATGAGTAAATACCTTCTATCCCGTGAGTGCTGGGGAAAAAAGCCCCAGTTTCCGTATAGACCAAGGCACCGACATGGGAGGCTGAAAACACCGACAGGCAAAAAGGGCACAAAATGAACAGTATATCCCACAGCGGGCCCATGAAAGATGTCTTGAAAAGGGAAATACCACCGCGTAAAGGAAAAGCAATTGCAATGCCATAATAAACGGACAGGCCGACATTTTCGCCCCAAGCCGGGTAAGAGAGGCGCCGGTTCCCCTTTTTCACGCCCGAACGGCTCAATGTTCCCCTGCGCTCGCGCACCATCATCACAGAAATATTAATAACAATGCGTTGATGGCATATCAACAGAAACACCGCCGGCAACAAATATGTCGCACAGCCTTCAGCAGGTTTGAACAGCGCTCCGGCGGCCTGGCCCGCAAGGGCGCCGCGCAAAAAAGCCTGAATTATCGCAAATCCGCCTTAAACGCCATCTCCATCACCTTCAGCTTAATGATGAGCAATTTGCGTAAAACCTTCTCCTTATACTCCACGGACGGGAGATTAGTATATTTGGCCATAAGCAGGTTGAGGGCAGTTGATTTGCTGCCACCGTCCTCCAGTAAAGATACTTCCGCACGGCCGACGACACTTTTATATCTGGTGCCTGTCGCACAGGGGTTATCTTCGGAGACGTGTATGCGGAGGTGCTCCGACACAGCAAAGCCAACAACCGGATTTTCCTGAAGGAGCGGAATCTTCCGCCCCTCAACGGCACTGTGTATATAGAAATATCCATTATCATAGACAAAGTTAAGGGGAAGCACATAGGGGGCATCACCCGGCACTGTTATTGCCAAATGCAGCACCTGCGCCTTATTCAGAAACTCTGCAAGCATCGCCGGATCGTTACACTCCTTTTCCGCCCTTCGTATCACTGATTCACCTCGTACCAGTTAAATGTCCGCGTGGCGATCAGCACCGCCGCAAGAATTGTAAATATCAGCCCGCTCCCCAGAAGAAGCGCATAGTCGCTCACATTCAGGAGCATATACAGCACAAGGTACAACAACACTAGAAATCCGCTGAACAGCGCAGTGCTGCTGATCTTTTTAAGGGAGAAATAGATATAAAACGTTATCAGTGCGACACACGCGGCAGCCGCTATCAGATAAGCGGCGCCGAATGGAATCTGCTCCGACAGGGAGAGCAGCAGCAGAAAGAACACCACCAGCGCCACTCCTATCAACCCATACTGCACAGGGTGAATACGGCATTTGGTGAGCATTTCCAGCACAAATATTACAAGAAATGTGAGTGCGATTATGAGAAAACCGTATTTTATAGACCTGTCCACAAGGGAGTATATATCCACAAGGTTAATGAAGCTCACGCCGAACAAGTATCTGTCATAATCCCTGTACGCGTATTCATTCGCATCGTGTATTTCGACCATATCACTATAAAGCTGCCCCGACAACCATGTGGTCATCCACATGGCGGAAAAGCCGGTATCAGTGACTTCCCTTGTTTCCGGCAAAAACTCCCCGAAGAAACTGGGATGCGGCCAGTTACCGGTCAGCGCGGTTTTGCTTTCAAGCCCGGTGGGAACTATCGATATCGACTTTGTCCCATTCAGCGGCAGACGTATATCGAAAGGAACCGTCTTGTCGATTATATCAACAAGGGGCACTTCCGCTTTAAGATTAAATTCGCTGCTTCCTTTTGAAACTGCAAATTCAAGCCGCGCCCCATTGAAGCTCCCCTCCGGCAAACCCTTTATCCCCTTGGGGTCGGATATGGAGAGCGTCAGGTAAACCTTCTCCACAACCACATCTTTCTTGAGAAGCTGTTTGATCGCATCACTGTTCACTTTAAAAACACCCATCATGTCAATCGCCGTGGAATAAACCGATGTGGCGTATATGCGCCTGTTCTTGCGCTCCACATGCATATCTCCGGATATTTCAATATTGGCCGGCGTAATGGTCATAACACGGGAATTATACACCGGTGCATTTACGTAGGGAGCGTCGTTTTTATAGGCGCCTATAACCAACTGTTTGTAATTAATTTCGAGCGTGGGGGTCACCACCTGCTGCGGCATTCCAAAACTCTGGGATATTTCCGAAATGACTGTTTCCCGGTAATTTTGGCGTTCATCGCTGATGTCGCTTGTAAGAAACAGCGGAATTTGCAGGAGAATAATAAGCAAAAGGACACAGCCGATCTTGATGAGCAGTTTCATACACACCTCACAATGTGCAATACTCTAGTTTCAGCCCGGCGCGAAGTCAACCAAATTAAGCGTTGGTTATAAACAAAAACTAAAACTCAGGTAATTTTTTGTTGACAAATGTATTATTCCGATCCAAACTGCGTGGTTATCATATACGGCTGAGGGAATGACCCCACGACGCCGGCACAGGACCGAAAGAGCATGACTTTCAGGAAGCGTGAATGATACAAAACGATAAAATAAAACCACTATCAAACCCTTTCATGCATGACATGAAAGGGTTTTTTTTTCATGCAGGGAGTTTACTTATGATAGACAAAAAACTTGGTACCATCGCAGTCACCGGCGGCTTCCGGTCCGACCCCGTCACAGGGGCAACCAACGTCCCGCTCTACCTGAGCAACGCCTATCAGTTCAAAAGCGCTGAAAGCGCCGCCAACCTTTTCGACCTTACGGAACCGGGATATATTTATACCCGCATGCATAACCCCACCACATCGGTACTGGAGGAGCGACTGGCCATGCTGGAAGGCGGAGTTGCCTCTGTCGCGACAGCTTCAGGCCAGTTCGCGGAGCTTTTGGCGATAGCCACACTGTGCGGTCAGGGAGATGAAATTATAGCTTCATCAAAACTTTATGGCGGAACATTCAACCTTTTCAACAGCTCTCTCAGGCGCCTGGGAATAAACGTCCGCTTTGCCGACCAGACCGACCCCGCCGCATGGAGAAAACTGATAAACGATCGCACCAAGGCCTTTTATCTGGAGTCGCTCGCCAATCCGGACAGCAGCATCCCCGATTTCGAGGTTTTTTCCTCCATAGCGAAAAAGCACAGCCTGCCCGTAATGGTCGACAATACCATGGCCACCCCGGCGCTCTTCCGCCCCGTGGACGCGGGAGCCAATATCGTACTGCACTCCTCCACAAAATATCTCGGCGGCAACGGCACTGTCATGGGGGGGGCGCTGGTGGATCTCGGCAACTTCGACTGGGCTGCCAGCGGCAGGTTCCCGGGCTTTGTGGAGCCGGATACAAGCTACCACGGAGTGGAGTTCGCCAAAACTTTCGGCAGCGCGGCGTTCGCGGTGAAAGCACGGGTACAGGGGCTACGGGATTTCGGCGGCACACCAGCCCCTTTCAACAGCTTTATGATCCTGCTGGGTATACAAACCCTTCATCTGCGCATGCCGCAACATGTGGCAAACGCCAGGGCGGTGGCTGAATTTCTGAGTAGACATTCGATGGTCGAATCGGTTGGCTACCCCGAACTGCCGACACACCCGGATCATAAATGGGCTAAAAAATATTTTCCCAATGGCGCCGGCTCGCTTCTTACCTTTAATATAAAAGGTGGATACGAGAGCGCGAAACGGTTCATAGAGGGGACGAAACTTTGCGTGCATGCCACTAACGTCGGCGACGCCCGCACGATCATAACCCACCCAGCCAGCACCACGCACAGGCAAATGTCCGAGTCGCAGCTGGCAACGGCGGGGATCACAAAAAACCTTATACGCGTATCTGCCGGTATCGAAGACCCCGCTGATATTATAGCCGATATGGAACAGGCACTGAAAAAGGCTTAAAATGGGTGATTTTGTAAAAACGCAGTTTGTGACATTCAAAGAGGAACTCTATCTCGAAAGCGGGCGGCTGATATCCCCTGTCACAGTGGCGTATGAGACATATGGCAAGCTGAGCGTCGCTAAAGATAACGCCATCCTTATCTGCCACGCACTGACAGGAAGCGCCCATGCGGCGGGTTTCCACAAGCCAGGTGACGCACCCGGCTGGTGGAACGACATGATCGGCCCCGGCAAAGCGTTCGACACAGACAAATACTTTGTGATCTGCTCCAATATCTTGGGAAGCTGTTACGGCACCACCGGGCCTATATCCATAGATCCGTTCACAGGAAAACAGTATGGCATAAAATTCCCTGTGATCACTGTAAAAGATATGGTAAAAGTGCAAAAAAGGTTGATTGATCACCTCGGGGTGGATATCTTATACAGTGTGGCGGGTGGCTCCCTCGGTGGGATGCAGGTCTTGGAGTGGGCTGTGACCTACCCGGACAAAATCCGCAGCGCCGTGCCGATATCCACATCGGGAAGGATCACCCCGATGGCTATCGCATTCAATACCATAGCTAGGTTTGCCATCACGAAAGACCCTAACTATAATGGAGGTGACTATTACGGAGGCACTCCGCCGAAAGACGGCCTGGCTATCGGGCGTATGGCCGGGCATATTACATACCTTTCCGACGCCGCTTTTAACAGAAAGTTCGGCAGGAGGTACGCTACCTTTGAAGGAATATACGACTTCAACGGATTTTTTGAGGTGGAAAACTATCTCCGCCATAACGGGTACAAGTTTACGGAACGGTTTGACGCGAACACCTATCTGTACCTGTTGAAAGCAATGGATATATTTGATCTGACTTATGAGTACAGCTCATTTGAAGAAGCGGTATCCCGTATAAAAGCAAAGACACTGTTTATAACCTTCTCTTCCGACTTCCTCTTCCCGGCCTACCAAACAGAGGAACTCGTAAAACTGATGGGTAAAACCGGAAACCAACCGGATTGGGCACAAATAGATTCGGATTACGGACATGACGCGTTTCTGTTAGAGTTTGATGAACAAACGGAAGCGATAAAAAAGTTTTTAAACAAGGTGGGCAAATGAACACTTTCAGTTCATGGAGTTATCTCAGAACCAGAGTCGTCACCGGAGAGGGCGACAGCATCCTCTGCGTAGGCACGCAACTACCAGAGGAAGTTATAGGAAACATCGACGTCGTAGCAAATACCGACAGCTTGCCGGAAAAAAAATATGATCTCATCCTGGGTGAGACGCAACTAAAGGGCATATACAGGCTTAAAGATCACTTTGATAAAATATCCAGGCGACTGAAAAGCACCGGGATTTACGCACTGGCGGAACCTATAGTGGGTTCGGAGGATGCGTGGGCAAACACCCTTTTATCAACACTTGACCCAAGCCACGTCCGCGCACCGCGGGTGGAAGAGGTGGTTTTCGCCGCCGCGGAAACGTTCGAACTGACGGAGTTTTTGCGGTTCAGTGTGACGCGGCGTTTTCGGCTGCCGGAAGGGCCGGCGCTGGAAAATATTGAAACGCAGCTCAAGTCGTTTCCGGAAAATGTAACAGATAGGCTATCTCCATCCCCTAAGGACGGTGAGCTTGTGCTGAACCAACTCACCGGGCTGTTCGTTTGGCAGAAGTAAGAGATTTGTGAGAGACACTTTTTTGTCATTGCGGCCCCGATCCGCAATCCAAAATATTATCTATTCTGGATTCCGGATCGGAGGCCGGAATGATATAAGTATAGAAATGCGACTATTTTGATAGTCACTGTGTCCATAAACAGACACTTGACCGCAAGAGGCTGATATGAAAAAACTACTGTTAATTGCCGTTATGGCGTTATTCGCCGCCGCATCATACGCACAGGGTATGACGGTAACCGTATCTATTCCTCCCCAGAAGTATATCATCGACCGGATATCGGACGGGAAGATAAAAGTTAACATCATGGTTCCCGGCGGGAGCGACCCGCACACATTCTCCCCGAAAGTAGCCCAGATAAAAGCACTTACGGATTCAAAACTGTATTTTGCAGTGGGGTTCCCATTTGAAGAGAGCATGATCCCGCAGATATCAAAATCGCATAAAAACCTGACAATAGTCCACACACAGGAAGGCGTAAGAATGTTCGGTGAAGAGGAGGGGTACCTCCCCGCCTCTTATATAGGAGAAAAAAGCTCCAAAAAAATGTATGTCAAAAGTGAAAAAGAAGCACATCTTGACCCGCATATCTGGACAAGCCCCAAAGAGATGATGAAAATCGCGGAAAACACTTATAACGCGCTTGTAAAAGCCGACCCTGCAAACCGCACCGCGTACGAAACAAACTATAACGCACTGACGGCGGATATACGCACGGCGGACAGCAAGTTTACCGCGCTGTTCAACAACACGCATGTTTCCAGAAAGTTTCTGGTCTATCATCCCGCATGGGGCTATTTTGCAAGGGATTACGGTCTGGAGCAATACGCGGTTGAAGTGGATGGCAAGGCTCCCAGGGCGAAAGAGTTGAAAAATATAATAGAAAGGGCAAAAGCCGAAAAGATAACCGTATTTCTGGTTCAGCCACAGCACTCGGCGGACGCGGCGGACACTGTGGCCAAAGATCTGGGGATAAAAACAACCTTCATTGATATCCTGGGGAACGACTGGCTGGTCACAATGACACAGATGTATAGCGCGTTCGCGGGGTCGATCAGATGAAAACCGCCGTCCACGCCGCCAGCCTCAGTTTCGCCTATGGCGGGGAAACTGTACTTCGCGACGTATCACTGGATCTGCCTGAGGGCAGCTTCCTTGTGCTGATAGGCCCGAACGGGGGCGGTAAATCCACACTTTTAAAGCTTATGCTGGGGCTGCTCCCGCTACAGGCGGGTGTTATAACGATATTCGGCAAACCGATCCCCCATTCCCTCGAAAGCGTGGGCTATGTGCCGCAGGATACGGAAAGAATACGAAATTTCCCGGTAAATGTGCTGGATACCGCCATGATGGGCTTTTACCGCCCCAACCTGCCGCGCAGGCCTAAAAAAGAGATTGAGGCCGAGGCATCCGGCGCCCTGGAACTGTTTGGGATGGCGGATTACAAAGAAGCAAGGCTGAACGAGCTGTCCACAGGCCAGCGCCAGCGGGTGCTTCTGGCAAGGGCGGTTGCGGGTAAACCGGCTTTGCTTGTTCTGGACGAGCCCCTCTCCGGAGTAGATCCGGCGGGGCAGAAGCTGGTGCTTGATACGCTCAAGGATAAGCTGAACGGCACGACCATTATATTCGTGAGCCATGACCTGTCCGTCATTCCCGGCAATGCGACGTCCGTTGCCTGCGTAAACCGCACGCTAACCTATCATCCGTCGGGCGAGATCACGGAACAGCTTCTTACAAACGCATATGGACCGATAAATGCGATGACATTAGTGTCACACTCCTGCAAATGCGAGGTACAGCATGATTGATCTGTTAAAATACAGTTTCATGCAAAACGCCGTAGTGAGCTGCTTCTTCACAGTGATTATCTGCGCGGTGGCCGGCACGCTTGTGGTGGTAAACCGCAATGTGTTCATCACCGGCGGTGTGGCCCACGCAAGCTATGGCGGCATAGGTTTCGCTCTGTGGGCGGGGTTCTCACCGCTCCTCGGCGCCCTGGGCGTGGCTGTGCTGGCGGGTGTCCTGCTGGGGCTGATGCGCCAGAGGTATGCGGAAAAGGCAGATGCACTGGTGAGCGCGCTGTGGGCCGCGGGAATGGCTGCAGGGATACTCCTGACCGATCTGACCCCCGGATACTCGGTGGATTACCTGAGCTACCTTTTCGGGAGCATACTGCTTGTGTCCTTACAGGATATGATCTTTATAGGCGTCTTCGCTGTGGTGCTTTTGATATTCGCGCTGCGCTATTACCGTGTGCTAATCACCGTTTCCGCCGATCAGGAATATGCCGCCACATTGGGCATCCCTGTTAAAATGCTAAACCTCATCCTGCTCATCCTTCTGTGTATATCCGTGGTTCTGCTGATGCGGGTAGCGGGTCTTGTGATGGTGATGGCGCTCCTGTCGATTCCCGCCGCAGTGGCGGAGACACACACAAAGCGGCTTTCCGGTATGATGTTCATCTCAGGGCTGATAGCGGCAGTGTCAATCTTCGGCGGGCTTTTTCTCGCCGCCTATGCCAACCTTACGCCGGGCGCTGTGATAGTGGCGCTTCTGGCGGTAATTTATCTCGTAAACATCATTATCAAAAGATGAAAACTGAAATTATAAAGATTACCGACACTGCCTATGGCGGCAGCGGGGTGGGGCGCAACGCCGAAGGAAAGGCGGTGTTCGTCCCCTTCACAGTCACGGGCGATATCGTGCTGGCTGAAATAGTTGAGGATAAAGGCTCATACGACACCGCAGAACTTGTGGACGTCATGGAACCCTCGCCGTGGCGCAGGCCGCCGCACTGCCCGCATCACGGCATATGCGGCGGTTGCCATTTCGGGCATATTGCTTACGACAAACAGGTGGAGATCAAAAAGAATATCCTGAAACAGGCACTGAGAAAGCACCCGCAGGCGGAAAAGCTGCCTGAATTTGCGATATTCACTGATAAAACGACGGAATACCGTATCCGCGCCACGGTACGGGCGCAAAGCGGCAGGGCGGGTTTTTACAAAGGGGGGAGCAACGAGTTCATCCCTGTGGAATGCTGCCCTGTTATGAAACCCGGGCTTTTCGCTAAATGCGCGGTCTGGGCTGAAGGGCATGCGGACAGCGGGCTTTATTCCCTTTCGGCTATAGAAAATCCGGAGGGGGATACGATCACACTGATAGAAGGGAAGGGGACACTGCCTCAGATAGATTCAGAAAAACCGTTCAGCGGTGTAAAATGCGGTGTGAAGCAGTTCGGCAAACAGTGCCTTTTATACGGAACACCTTTCGGAGCAATCCCGGTAGGATACGGTGGTTTTTTCCAGGCCAACGTATTTCTGAATGATATGTTCCAAAAATACGCCTCGGATGCGGTTACCGGGCATAAAGTACTGGAGCTTTACGCCGGAAGCGGATTTTTTACTTCGGCGCTGATGCAGAACGCGGACGTTACAGCAGTAGAGGCAAACGCGGCCGCGGCCAGCCTCGGTATGGAACACAGCTACCCGGTCAGGCAAGGTGACGCAGCCTCAGTAAATATAAAAAAGGGCGGATATGACACCGTTTTTGTCGATCCGCCGCGGGAAGGGGTTGATAAAAAGACCATTGCGGCTATATCGGAGGCTTCACCGGCACAAATCATATATGTCTCGTGCAATCCTATGACTCTGGCGCGGGATCTGAACAAGCTTTCTGACAAGTACACCATATCAGACGCGGCGATATTCGATTTATTTCCGCACACCTATCATATCGAGACGATTATTTCGATGCGCCGCACCGGTACGTAGAAACTCTAAATTTTAAGCATTTTTCTAGATTTGTCCTCTTTAACAGAAACGGCGAAATTGATCAAAACAAGCAGATAAAAAACTGGATCGAAGTTTCAGTAGTGGTTGACCTGGTATGTGGGAACACGAAAGGGGGATCACTATGAAACCCGATATCCCTTACACAAACCAACCATATGCGAAACAACGGAAACTGCTCGAAAAGGTTAAAAAGTACCTGACTAAGAAATATCTGTTTCATTACACACATATAAGCTCCACAGGCAGTATTTATATCCGCTTCGGGAGTTTTGACATGGCAAAATTGTTGACGACCCTTATCGCCAGCGTTACGGAGGGCTCGGACAAGC
>JAVBTI010000064.1:0-3176 GCA_031556255.1 Deferribacterales bacterium
CCATATCAAGGCGCTTATTGAATGTGAACACCGGGGCACACAGGTCCTCCTGAACATAATCAAAACCACCGGAGACAAGATACTGGACGTCCCCCTGGCCAAGATCGGCGGGAAAGGACTGTTTGTGAAAGAGATCGAAGAGGCGCTCCTCGCCGGGGAAGCGGATATCGCCGTGCACAGCATGAAAGATGTGCCAGTGGTGCTGCCGCCGGAGCTGGAGTTGTACGTCAATCCGAAGGGAGAGGAGCCGAACGACGCTTTTCTTTCGGTGAAATACAACAATATCAGCGACCTGCCCGGGGGCGCGGTTGTTGGAACATCGTCGCTTCGGAGAAAACTCCAGTTCATGAAGCTCCGGCCGGATCTGGAGATAAAAGATCTGCGCGGCAACGTCAACACCCGCATCAGAAAGCTCACCGAAGGAGTATACGATGCGATAATCCTGGCCAAAGCGGGGCTGAAACGGCTGGGGCTGACGGAATACATCAAAGAAACCCTTCCTCTGGAAATTATGCTCCCCGCCGTCTGCCAGGGTGTGTTGGGGATAGAGGTGCGCAAAGACGATGCAAGCACCAAAAAACTCATAGATTTTCTTAAAGATAATGATACGGCGGTGAAAGTGGCTGCGGAAAGGGCCTTCCTCCAGACCCTCGAGGGAGGCTGCCAGGCGCCGATAGCCTGCCACGCAACCCTTTCCATGGGCACGCTGCGCATTCAGGGCTATCTGTCCAGCCTCGACGGAAAAGACGTCTTTAAAGATACTCTTTCCGGAGAGGCGGAAGATGCCGCCAAACTGGGCAAGGCGCTGGCGAGGAAGATTCTGGACGCAGGCGGGGCCAAGATACTAAAGGAAATATATAAAGCTGAATGAATGTACTCATCACCCGCGCGGCTGAACAGCTTGCAGAAACGGTAAATATCTTTTCCTCATGCGGCCTCACGCCTTATTGCATGCCTATGGTCCAGTCCGTCGCGCTGCCTGCACCGAGGTTTAAGTATGCCGGTTATGATTACTGCATCCTTACAAGCCCCACGGCGGTGAGGTTTTTCGCCCCATACGGTATCCCTGCCGCAAAATATGCAGCAATCGGCGCCGCCACTGCGGCGGCAGTCAAACAGCTGCTTAAGGTGCCCGACAGCGCGATAACTGTCCCCGCTTCCGCGTATATTGATGAAATCGAAAAGTTTTTCAGCGGCATGGCACTGGAGGGCAAAAAGATTCTGGCCCCCGGCGCGCGGGAGCGGATAAAGGATATCAGCGATCTTTTCATTGCAAAAGGCGCGGATTTCGACGCGCCGGCACTTTACGAAACAGCGGCCGTGCAGTATAATAAAGGGGAGATTGAAACGGCTGTGGACAGATATGTTATAGGCGCGGTGACTTTTTTTTCCCCGTCGGCGGTGGCTGCGTTTTTTGATCAGGCTGCGCTGCCGGAAGATATAATAACCGCCGCTATAGGCAAAACCACGGCGGAGAGCCTCGCCACCAGAGGCTATAAATCTGTATGCGGCCGGGAGCAGACGGCGGAATCGCTGGCACAGAGTCTGGCCACGTTATAACGAAGCAATTTTAAAGTAGCAGGATCGAGATGACAAAATTCAGCGATATAAGTTGGACGAAAATAGAGCCGATATACAGCGGCATACTCACGCATCCGTTTGTGACAGAGCTTGCGGACGCCACATTGCCGGAAGAAAAGTTTATATACTATATTAACCAGGATGCCCTATACCTCTCCGACTTCGGGAAGGCGCTCTCAATCATTGCCGGCAGGCTCCATGAGCCTTCGCACATCAAGGCGTTTATGGAGTTTTCCAAAGACACGGTAGCGGTGGAACAGGCATTGCACGAAACATTTCTTAAAGGGGCTCATAGGACAAGGCAATCTCCCTCCTGTCTGTTTTATACTTCATACATATTGAAGCATGCGATGTTATCCTCCGTGGAGGCAGCTGTTGCCGCAGTGCTTCCCTGTTTTTGGATTTACCGGGAGGTCGGCGATCACATAAAATCCATGCACAACCCTAATGCAAACCCCTATCAAAGCTGGATAGACACATACGGCGGCGAGGAATATTCCGCCGCGGTGGGCAGGGCGCTCTCCATCTACAATGCGCTGGCGGAGAATACGGCTGAAAGTGAGCGTAAACGTATGCTGGACGCTTTTTTATACTGCTCCCGGATGGAATGGATGTTCTGGGACAGCGCATATAGACTTGAAGAGTGGCCGGTATAGGCCGTAGTTTTTAATAAAACAGCAGAGGTACATTATGTTTCCCATATCACGTTCCCGCAGATTACGTGCAAACCCTGTTATCAGGCGCATGGTACGCGAAAACAGCCTTTCCGCGGACGATCTCATATATCCGATCTTCGTATGCGAAGGGGTGAATGTGGAAAACCCCATCGGCTCCATGCCCGGCATAAGCCAGCTTAGTGTGGATCTGGCGGTTAAAGAGTGCCTGGAAGCAGAAAAAATGGGGATCCCCGCCGTGCTCCTTTTCGGCATACCGTCCCATAAAGATCCGGTGGGCAGCGAGGCGTACAACGACAACGGCGCCGTACAGCGCGCCATCCGTGAGATCAAAAAGAGCGCTAAGAACCTGCTTGTGGTGACCGACGTCTGCATGTGCGAATACACCGACCACGGCCACTGCGGCATAATAAAAGACAACGACGTGGATAACGATGCCACGCTGGAACTTTTATGCAAAGAGGCCCTTTCCCACGCCAAAGCGGGGGCGGATATAGTGGCGCCCAGTGACATGATGGACGGGCGCATAATGGCTATCCGGGAAACACTCGATGAAAACGGTTTTAAACATGTACCCATTATGAGCTATTCCGTGAAATACGCGTCCGCTTACTACGGCCCGTTCCGGGAGGCGGCGGAATCCGCGCCTGCGTTCGGCGACCGTAAAACTTATCAGATGGACCCCGCCAACCGCCGTGAGGCGATAAAAGAAACGCTTCAGGATATAGGCGAGGGGGCGGATATGGTGATGGTTAAACCTGCGCTCGCTTACCTCGACATCATTCGCGATGTCAGGGAAGTCACGGAACTGCCCCTTGTAGCCTACAATGTGTCAGGTGAATACTCCATGATCATGGCTGCGGCAGAGAAAGGCTGGATCGACGGCGATAAAGTCCTGATGGAAAGCCTGCTTGCCATGAA
>JAVBTI010000097.1:0-21073 GCA_031556255.1 Deferribacterales bacterium
CAATGACAGCACCGGCGGCCTGGCGGGGAATATGTTCGCCGGCAGCAGCATAGACAATTCCACCGCGTCGGGGAATGTGACCGGCACAGGTCGCTACACCGGCGGCCTGGCGGGGACTACAGTGGGCACAATCAGCAATTCCACCGCGTCGGGGAATGTGACCGGCACAGGTCGCTACACCGGCGGCCTGGCGGGGACTACAGTGGGCACAATCAGCAACTCCACCGCGTCGGGGAATGTGACCGGTACCGACTTCACCGGCGGTCTGGCGGGGAGTGTAAACCCCGGCGGCAGCATAGACAATTCCTCCGCGTCGGGGAATGTGACCGGCACAGGTAACTACACCGGCGGCCTGGCGGGGGATGTAAGCGGCAGTATAAACAACTCCTTCGCATCGGGGGATGTAAGCGGCGACATCGCCGTCGGCGGTCTGGCGGGGGTTGCAGGTGGCACAATCAGCAACTCCGCCGCACTCAACAACTCCCTCACAGGCATGTCACCCGGACGCATCAGCAGCTTCAGCCTGGCGACACTATACTCCGGCAACTACGCGCTGGAGAGCATGCAGATCAACGGCGCCCCTTCCGTCTGCCTGCCGGACAAAGACAGCAACTGCGGGGCGAATATGACCCCGGTGCAGGCTGGTGTTCAGGAGTCATACGACGGCACGGACGGCCTGCTGAGCTGGCCGGATTTCGGTAATATATGGAAGATAGAAACCATCAACGAAGTCTACGCCTACCCCATACATAAATGGAACAGCGTGCTCACGCTGAAGAACGACGCCGCAGCCCCCACGGAATACCGGCATATAATAGTGCCCTCCGGGGCAGTGATCCGTCTGCCGTCCGCGGCGGCGGCCGGGCAGGTCTTCGGCGGCTGGAACGACGCGAACGGCCCGGTGCCGATGCTGTATAAAGTCACCGGGAGCAAACTTCTCACCGCTCAGTGGGGGTACGCTGGCGCGGGCATCCCGGGGGATCCGTTCATCATCCGCACGGCGGAGCAGCTCGACAATATGCGGGCGGATCTCAGCGCCCACTATAAGCTGGCGGACAACATCAGCCTGGCGGGGTGGAACGGCGGCGCGGTAAGCGGCACCTGCGGGCGCGCGGCCACGGCCTGCGCGGACGGCAAAGGCTGGCTGCCGGTGGGGAGTGATTCACTGCCCTTCACAGGCAGCTTAGATGGAGACAATAAGACGGTAAGCGGTCTGCGTATAGACCGGGGCACTGAAGATAAAGTGGGACTGTTCGGATTCGCCCATGGAACGGGCACCGGCATAAAGAATATCAATATAACCCGCGCCGGCGTGACAGGCCGCAACGACACCGGCGGTCTGGCGGGGTTTGTGGGTGCTGATGCCCGGATAGACGGGGCCTCCGTATCCGGGAATGTGGCCGGAGCCACCGCCACCGGCGGGCTTGTGGGGTTTGTGAGCGAAGGTGTCCGGATAGATAACTCCTCCGCAGCCGGGAAAGTAACAGGAACCGGCAATAACACCGGCGGTCTGGCGGGATATATGTACAACGCCCGGATAGCCAACTCCTCCGCAAGAGTGAAAGTGACGGGAACCGGCAATAACACCGGCGGTCTGACGGGGGATGTGAATAGCGGGGGTATAAGCAACAGCGCGGCGCTGAACACCTCCGTACATGGCGGCGGCAATACATTTACCGGCCGCGTGGCGGGCCGCATCACCGGCGCGGTTCTGGCCGGCAACCACGCACTGTTCACAATGATGGTCACGGCAGATGACGGGGATGTTGCGGTCAGTCCGTCCGCAACGGGAAAACACGGCGGCGACATGACGCCGCAGCAGGCGGTGACGCGGGATTTTTACGAGGCGCTCGGCTGGGATTTCATAAATATATGGCGGATGGGAACTTTTGCCGCGGACGGCACAAGATACCCCGTGCGGAAGTAAAATACGCGGGGCGGGACAATGAAATAACGCCCCGCCCCTATGTTCATAAGTTCCAAATAGATCTATAGACTTTTAAGTCTATACGCATTATATTTGTCACAGAGGAATAATGAACAGCAACAAAATCACCACGGCGCGCCTGAAAGGCGGCGCGGGAATAGTTTTTGCGGTGTTTCTGGCGGCGCTTGTCGTATGCGCGGGAGTGGCCTTCGCATGGAAGCGCGCCTGCGACACTTTCCTTGCCGATACCCTTGTGACCGGCGAATATATTATTGAAAAAGGCGAACCGTTCCGTAAAACATATGACGCTGTGTTCCGCGGGCAAAATACCCCCCCCGGATTCATCGTCTACCTGACGAAAATCCGGGATTTCGACAGGAAAATCCGCTACGGTTACTACGAAGCAAACGCCATCTCCCTTGAAACCCTTATAGATCATATTACGAACGGCAAGCAGACTTTGACCAAAGTCACTTTCCCCGAAGGGTACAATATGTATGACGTGGCCACGGCCATAGAAAACGCGGGGATAGCCGGCAAAGCGACCATGCTGTCCGTCTTTACCGACCGTTCCTTCGTTCTGACGCTGACCGGGAACGGCTATGAAAGCCTGGAAGGCTTCCTTGCCCCCGGCACATACTTTTTTTCCAAACGGTACCCGCCGGAAAAGATTGCGGCCAAGATGGTGAACGAATTCTACAAAACGCTCCCCCTCGATTTTGAGGCCGGGGCGAAAAAGCAGGGGCTTTCGTTTTATGACGCGCTTATCCTGGCGTCCATAGTGCAGAAAGAAACCTATGACGAGGCGGAGTCGCCCGTAGTGGCCGCCGTTTTCCTCAACAGAATAAAGAGCAGAATGTTCATACAGGCCGATCCCACTATAATCTACGGGATGTACGACCGCTACGACGGCAGCATACGCAAGGCGGACATCACGGACAGGAGCAACAGGTTCAACACCTACCGGCATAAAGGTTTACCGCCCACGCCTATTTCAAACCCGTCCGTCATGGCTCTGAGCGCGGTCATCAATCCCGCCGATTCGGATTATTATTATTTTGTGGCCACCAAAGACGGCAGGCACGTTTTTTCCAAAGATTACGACGATCACCGGCGTAACGTGAGAATCTACCAGCTCGGACTGTCAAGATGACCTCACGCGCGGAGGCGGCCATAGGCTGCGGCATCGACGTGGGCACCAATACCGTGCGCATGCTGATTGCGGAAGTATCGGACGGCAGGATAGTTAAAACGCTTTATTCCGGCCGCGCCATAACACGTCTTGGCGCGGGGCTGGCGCAGACGGGCAGGCTTTCCCCTACGGGCGCGGGGAAAACGCTGGAGCTGTTCCGCTCTTTCAAATACGCGATAGATGAATACAATGTTAAACATATATTCGCGGCGGCCACGAGCGCGGTGAGGGAGGCGTCGGACTCCGCGGAGTTCCTGGCGGCCGCTAAAGCCGTGGGGATACCGCTTGTCACCATCTCCGGGGAGGAAGAGGCGCGGTATACTTATAAAGGTGTTGCGTCCGGGCTTGAAGATGCCTGCAAACCCATATTGATCTATGATATCGGGGGCGGTTCCACGGAAGTGATTTATGCGGGCGGCGGCGGCGTGCGTTTTGCGAAAAGCGTGCCGGTTGGGGTTGTCAAGCTTGCCGACAGGTTTGATTTCAGCGGCGTTGTGTCGCCGGCGGTTATCAGCGAGTGCTCTGTTTATGTGAACGGGCTGCTGAGGCCTGTTTTCGAAGAACTGCGGCTGGTTTCCGGCGGTTTTGAAGGCCCGCCCGTGGGCACGGCGGGCACCGTGACCGCCATCGCCGCCGTGGATATGGAGATGGAAATATACGACCCTGAGGCGGTGAATCGTCATATATTGACCTGCGAAAACCTGGCGCTGATAAGCGGCAGGCTCTCAGCGGTCTCCGCCCCGGAACGGCTGGCGGTGAAGGGTGTGGAGCAGGGGAGGGAAGACCTTTTAATCCCCGGCATCGTTATGATAATGGAAATACTTGGTATTACGGGCTGTGACCGCAGTGCGGTTTCAGACAGCGGCCTCAGGGAAGGACTTACAGTTGCAGCAGTTTCTTAATTTATTGACTATTCCTGTTACGGCGGGCCTTGTGGGCTATCTGACCAACGCGCTCGCAATTCGCATGCTTTTTCGCCCGTTCAAACCCCACTGGTATACCCTCGGCTGGCAGGGGATAATTCCCCGCACCAGAAACGCGCTTGCCCATAATGTGGCCAGGGTGGTCGGGGAGAAGCTCGTCACCGCCGAGGAGATCGATAAAACCCTTTTTCAGCCCCAGTTGCAGGAAAACCTGCGGAATATAATCGCGCAGACGATGGAATGCTGGCGTGCCGGGGAAGACCGCGCAAAAACGGCGGAAAAGATAAACGTACTGCTGGACTCCGCCCTGCTGCCCGCGCTGGAGGCGCTCCTGGCCGACCCGGAAGCGAGGTCTCTGATAGACGGGAGTATTAACGGTATCGCAAAGGGAGTCTGGAACAAAATACGCGGCATGAGCCGCGGGGAGGCCGCGTCTTATCTGAAACCCCTTTCCGGGTTCGACAACAGCGCTCTGCGCGGCAGGCTGGCCCTTCTGGCGGAGAAAACGATACGGGAGCAGATCCACAACTTCATCTATTCCGGTAAAAGCATAAAAGATATAGCGGGCGGAGAGCCGGACAGCGGCAAAATTGCCGGTCTCCTGGTTACGCAGATAAATCCCGTCATCAGGGAGCTGTTTGCGGATGAAACTTTCGCAAAGGCTGTCGGAAAGATGATAGTGGACTATAAAAACGAACAGTTCGACCATGGAGTTGTTGACCGTATGAAACTGGGTGCCGTGAACGTTTTTTTCTACGACGATAAAATTTATGAACTGGTGCGCGAAAAACTGCCGGAAGCGGGGGATAAAATTTCCGGGGACGAAAAGATACAGGCGGGTATGCGTCTTGCGGTGGGGAAAAAAATAGATGCTTTCCTGACCGCTCCTCTGGGCAGTATTGTCGATATGACGGGCACAGACAGATACTACGGGCTGCTGCATAAAGCTTCGTCGTATATTGCCGGCCGGCTTCTGCCTGAGGATGCGGGGACAAAGATTCTGGAATTCATCAAAGGTTCCGGGTATGATTCCGCGCGGACGCTGGGAGAGTTCCTGGACGCGGGCGGGGGCGTTTCCCCCGCGTGGGAGCCGGATATTCGCATCAGCGGAGGAATGGACGCCGGCGTTATTGTTATGAAACTGAAAGAATTTTTGAACGGAGCGGTCAGCAGCGGTTCCGGCCTGTCCGGTGGGCAGATAAATTCCATAGCGGGAGCCCTTTCCGGGTGGGTGCTGCGGATTCTTCATACGGCGCTTCCCAAATTTCTGCAGCTTGTTAACATAACCTCGCTGGTGGAACAGAAGATTAACGCCCTCGATATGAAAGAAGTTGAAGATATGCTTTTTTCGTTTATGAAGAACCATTTCAAGTGGATCAATATTCTCGGGTTTATTATAGGATTTATTGTGGGCTGCGGTCAGGCCGGCTTCATTTTGATGACGGGGCGCTGACCGCGACTTTCCGGCCCGGTTTATTTAATGATCGATCTGTTTACTTCTCCCGCCGAACTAATGCACAAAACGTGAAAAGAGTTTATTCAGAAAAGTATATAAATTAGGAATAGAACGATCTTTTTTGTTATTGCATTTTATCTATATAACCTGATTTGGTGGCACATTGAGCGCTTAACTGTCCCGGTTCGGAACAGACAGGAAATATTTTTGATTTTTTTAATAAAAGCAAATAGAGAGATTGACAGGGTGTATATTCTTTGATATAAGTAATCAGGTTAAAGATATCCGTATCTTTAACTCCCCCCTACATAAGAGGTGTACGGCACAGCTGTTCTGGTTGATGCCCGCATCTCATTTGTCATGAAGAGAAGGTTTTGCCCTTCTCAATTACCCCTCCTGCGAGCGGTTTATACCCCTATAAACCGCTCGCCCCATATTTACCCTCAGCCGCCTGTCTGCGGGCCGGGGCGGCGCGGTTTAGCCCGCCCGGCATATAATTGTCCGCTGTACGCTTGACTTATGCATTTGTACTGTCTATCCTTAGGATTGGGCCGCATTAAAGAGATCCGACTCTGGAACCGGGAGGCGCGTATGTGTGCAAACAGCATTGGTAAACAGTTTAAGATCACCACTTTCGGGGAGTCACACGGCGGGGCGATAGGCGTGGTTATCGACGGCTGCCCGGCCGGAGTGTCCGTCACGGAGGATGATATAAACGCCGCGCTTGAAAAACGGCGTCCTGACGGGTCGGTTTCATCCACGCCGCGGCGGGAGCCGGACAGGGGATATCTGATTTCCGGCGTATTCAACGGTAAAACCACCGGCGCCCCCGTGACGGTCATCATCAAAAATGAGGACGCCCGTTCGGAGGACTACGAAACGGTATCGGAATATTTCAGGCCGGGCCACGCGGATTTCACATATCATCACAAATACGGAGGTCTGAACGATCCGCGCGGAGGCGGGCGTTCATCCGGCCGGGAGACGGCGTGCCGTGTGGCCGCGGGAGCTGTGGCGCGTGCGTTTCTTGCTCCCCTGAAACTCGATCTTTTCGCGCACACGGTGCAGATAGGCTCGATAAAGACGACTATTTTCGAAAGAACCGCCATTGAAAGTTCCCCGTTGAAGTGCGCCGACAGGGCCGCGGAAGAAAGCATGCTCCGGCTGATTGACGGCTGTAAAGATTCCGGCGACAGCATCGGGGGGATGGTCGAGCTGCAAATCCTGAACGTGCCGGTGGGATTGGGCGAACCGGTGTTTGACAGGCTTGACGCCCGACTGGCTTACGCGATCATGGGGATACCGGCGGTGAAGGGCGTTGATATAGGGGAGGGGTTTGCCGTGGCCTCGGCTTACGGCAGCGAGAACAATGATCAGATGTCTGATAACCGTTTTCTATCAAATCATGCCGGAGGTATTCAGGGCGGAATATCGAACGGGCAGCCCGTTGTGCTGCGGGCGGCCGTGAAACCCACCCCCAGTATAAGCAAAATGCAGCGCACAGTCACAAAAAACGGCGAAAACGCGGAGGTAAATGTCGCGGGCAGATACGATGTGTGTATAGTGCCGCGTATCGTTCCCGTTATTGAAGCGATGGCGTGGATTACACTCGCCGACTTTGTCATGACGAGGCCCGGCCCCGGTTTATAAAAATTAAAAATGAATTCCGCATTAATAGTTTATATTGTTGTATAACACTTGTTATAGTTCTTTTTGTTGACAAGAAATGACCGATGCTGCTTAATATATACTTCTCTTTAGGAGGGTATAATATGTTGAATGGCAAGAGGTTCATTTGTTTCTTGGTGTTCGTGTTCGCAGTATTGATGTCTGCGCAGGCGTTCGCCTGTTTTTCCGTCGTTGTGGGCAAAAATGCTTCCGCGACGGGAGAGGTTTTAATCGGGCATAACGAAGACAACGACCGTCGTATAGTTATGGCCCAGTACTACGTTCCCAGAATGAAATGGGCTCCCGGTTCCATGCTGTATCTGGAACCCAAGGCCGCGAAAATTCCTCAGGTGGCCGAGACATGGGCATACTATTGGACTGAAACCCTTTCACCGGACGGCTATTCGTTCTCCGACGGCTACATCAACGAATGGGGTGTGTCGATTGTATCCGACAGCATGATCACATCCAACGAGAAAAACCCCGCTATTAAAGACGGCGGCGTGGGTTACGGCATCCGTACCGCTATGGCGCAGCGCGCTAAAACGGCAAAAGAAGCCGTGATGATCGCATCCGACCTGCTTAAAACCTACGGTTATTTTCACGGCGGCAGATCCTATCAGATAGCTGACGCCAACGAAGCCTGGATCATGCAGATCGTGAAAGGAAACCACTTCGTGGCGAAACGCGTGGCTGATGACGAAATCGTAGTTATGTCCAACGCTTACACTATCCGCGGCGTGGATCTTAAAGACAGCAAAAACGTTATCGCTTCCCCTGATCTTATCACTTACGCTATAGAAAACGGCTGGTACAAACCTGCCAAAGCCGGCGACTACAGCGATTTCGATTTTGCGAAAGCATATCAGGCGGACGAAGTGCGCGACTGGGATTTCAACGCGCTCCGCCTCATGGCCGGCCTGAAAACACTTACCGGCAAAGATTATACGGATCGCCAGAATCTGCCTTTCTCCGTTAAAGTTTCCAGGAAAGTTACCGTGGAAGACGTCAAAGATGTCCTCCGCACTCACAGCAACAAGGACTTGACCACTAAGAAAGTCGACGGTTTCCATATAAGCATGGATTCTCCGTGCAATATAGATACTCAGGAAAGCGTGGTTATCCAGATGAGGGCCAACCCCGATCTTATCGTGGCATGGAAAACGTCCGGCCGTCCTGACAGCAGCCCGTACATTCCGTTTTACCCGGCTTCCGGCGTCATTCCGGCCGGTTATAACTGGGCAGACCCTTTGACAGCCATGAAAAACCATTTCGCCGCGCCAGCCGACTGGTTTGATTACAACCCTGCCCGCGCATGGTGGACTTTCATCAAATTCCAGACCCTGCTCAACTATAACTACGATCTGGAAAAAAACGCTCTGAATGTTGTAAAATCCATAGAGAGCGACTGGGCGAAAAACCAGGCCGCTGTTGAAGCGGAAGCCGCCGTCCGCCTGAAGGAAAAACGCGCTAACGGTCTGGAATTCCTGGCCGGCTACACCGGTGAACAGGCGCACCTTGCCCAGGCCGTTATAGCTAAAGAGATGCGCGCTGTTGATAAGTACCAGTTTACTATTAACGCCGATCAAATCAACGCTAACGACAAAGGGAACGTTGATGCGGTTCTTTACTCCGCCAAAGGCTTTGACGCCACCAAGCTGGACCGCAACAATACCCGTCTGAGCGTGGGCTACAGCAACGGCGACAGCGAGGAAGATCCGACTCCCGCGCGCCCTGTTTCCTACCAGGTTAAAGATATGAACGGCGACGGCATGGCCGATATGGTTATGACTTTCAAAGCCGCTGATGTGGCAAAACGCACTTTCCCCGGCGTGGTTACCGATTTCTATTTCCGCACCAACGTGGGCAGTGAAAAAGTAGTCGCCATGGATGTGGTACCTGTGGCCAAGTAAGACTTACTCAGATTGAATATATAAAGCGGGGTTCGCCCCGCTTTTTTCGTCGCCGTACCGTTATTTTTCCCCTTGTACAAACGTTCGCGGAGTGTTATACTGCGTATTTCAGAGGTAAAACAGTTATGTTGAATATTACGCTCCCGGACGGGAAAGATATTGAATTGCAGGACGGCGCGGACCCCTTTGCCCTTGCCGAGACCATTTCCAAAGGGCTTGCCAAAAAGGCTGTCGTCGCGGAAGTCGACGGCGCGCTGAAAGACCTCCACACACCTCTTAAAAGCGGCAGCAAAGTCCGCCTTATCACGGAGTCGGATCCCGAGGCGCTCGAAGTGCTGCGCCACTCGACGGCCCACCTTATGGCGCACGCCGTGCAGAACCTTTTCCCCGGCGTCAAAGTGACGATCGGGCCTGTTATAGAAGACGGATTTTATTACGATTTCGATTACAACGGCACCTTCACCCCGGAAGATTTGGAAAAAATCGAGAAGGAGATGGCGCGCCTTTCCGCCGCGAATATACCCCTTGTCCGCAGCGAATTAAACAGCGCCGACGCGGTGAAGAAGTTTTCAGACATGGGGGAGACCTATAAAGCTGAGATTATTGGCGACCTCGGCGAAGGTACCGTGTCGCTCTACACCCAGGGCGGGTTTACCGACCTCTGCCGCGGGCCGCACCTGCCCTCCACCGGCAAAATAAAGCATTTCAAGCTGCTGTCCGTCGCGGGTGCTTACTGGCGCGGCGATGAGAACAACAAGATGCTCCAGCGCATATACGGCACCGCTTTTTTCAGGAAAGAAGATCTGGACGCCTACCTGAATATGCTGGAGGAGGCGAAGAAACGCGACCACCGCAAACTGGGGCGCCAGCTTGGCCTTTTTATGTTCGAAGATGAAGTCGGCGCCGGCTTTCCCATATACCTGCCCAACGGCGGCGTGCTGAGGGCCACTCTGGAGGAGTTCGAGCGGAAAGAGCATCTGAAGCGGGATTATAAGATTGTTTACGGACCGACCCTCCTGAAAAAGGATGTCTGGGATAAATCCGGCCACTGCGCCAACTATATTGAAAATATGTATTTCACGGAAGTGGACGATATGCAGTTCGGCATCAAGCCGATGAACTGCGTCAGCCACATCATGATCTACAGGTCTGAACTGAGAAGCTACAGGGATCTGCCGCTGAAACTTTTCGAGCTGGGCACCGTCCACAGGCACGAAAAATCCGGCGCGCTGCACGGCCTTCTGCGGGTGAGGGCCTTCACCCAGGACGATGCGCACATCTTCTGCCGGCCGGATCAGCTAGAGAAAGAGATCATTGATATTATAGATTTTGTCAGTGATGTCATGAACATGTTCGGGTTTGAATTTATTTACACCCTGTCGACCCGTCCGAACATGTGCATAGGCGACGTCGCCACCTGGGATATAGCCACGGACGCCCTTCGCAACGCGATGGAGCGGAAAGGGCTTCAATATACCGTTAATGACGGGGACGGCGCATTTTACGGCCCGAAAATAGACATCAAGCTGAAAGACGCCATCGGCCGCTACTGGCAGTGCGCGACCATCCAGTGCGATTTCAACCTGCCGGAGCGGTTTGACCTTTCCTATATCGGTGAGGACGGCGCGAAACACCGCCCTGTTATGCTCCACCGGGTTATTCTGGGCTCCGTGGACAGGTTCCTGGGCGTGCTGATCGAGCATTTCGCGGGCGCTTTCCCGTTATGGCTGGCGCCGGTGCAGATCCGCGTGATGAATATTACGGACGAACAGGAAGAGTATGCGAAAGAGATCGCGGCGAAATTAAAAGCCGCCGGGTTGAGGGTCGACACGGATTTCCGCAACGAAAAAATCGGTTTTAAAATCCGCGAGGCGCAAATGCAGAAAGTGCCTCACATGCTGGTTTTGGGCAACACGGAGAAAGACGAAAAGAAAATTTCCGTCCGTTTACGCACGGGAGACAATAAAAATAATCTTGATTTTTTGGTATATCTTGATATAGTGTCGTCTCTTGACGGGAGTAAAAGTTTGGATTTGTGGAGGTAAGCTATCTCGCAGCCTATATCTGACAAAGAGAGAGTAAACGAGGAGATCAATTATCCGGAAATCAGATTGATTCTGGATGACGGCACGCAGTTTGGTATAGTGTCTTCGCGGGAAGCACTGGCTATGGCGCAGGAGAAGGGTCTCGACCTTCTTGAAATCTCGCCTACGGCGAAACCTCCGGTCTGTCGCATAGTGGATTACAGCAAATATAAGTTTGAGCGCGCCAAGAAAGACAAAGAAGTGCGCAAAAAACAGCGTCAGAGCCAGGTGGATATTAAAGAGCTGAAATTCCGCCCGAAAATTGAAGAGCACGATTACAACGTCAAGTTAAAACACGTCCGCCGTTTCCTTATGGACGGCGACAAGGTAAAGCTGGTCATACGCTACCGCGGCAGGGAGATTGTTTTTCAGGCCAACGGCATTGAACTGCTTAATAAAATCATGCAGGACGTGGAAGATATCGCCGTTATGGAGAAAAAGCCCGAGATGATGGGGAGGCAGCAGATCATGGTTATCGCTCCCAAACCGGGCATGGATAATAAAAAGGAGCAAAGTAATGCCTAAAGTGAAAACTCATAAAGGGGCCAAAAAACGTTTTAAGGTTACAAGCGGCGGTAAAGTGCTGTTCTCAAAAAAAGGGAGACGCCACATACTGACATCGAAGTCCGCCAAACGTAAGCGTCAGTTGAGAAATACCGGCGTGGCCGAGGGCGTTCTGGCCGCGAATATCAAAGAACTGCTTCCGTACGCATAAGTATAAATAAACACCCGTGAGCATCCGCAGGGCGGATATGGCGCGGGAGAAACAGATTAAGGAGAATCACAGTGCCCAGAGCGAAAGGCGGATATAAAACCCGCAGAAGAAGGAACAAAATATTAGCATTGGCGAAAGGTTTCCGCGGCCGCGGCAAGAACGTTTACAACATCGCGCGCCCCATGGCCGAAAGGGCCCTTCACTATGCCTACAGGGACAGAAGAGCAAAGAAACGCGATATGCGCAGGCTTTGGATCGTCCGCATATCCGCGGCAGCTAAAATGTGCGACACATCATATTCAAAACTGATCGGCGCTCTGAAAAAGAACAATATCGATCTGAACCGCAAAGTGCTTTCTGAGATGGCGATTTCCCATTTCGGAGAGTTCCGGTCGGTTGTCAAACAGGCAAGCGCTTAAATAATTTGTATAGACGATATTTTTCTTGTTGATTAATTAACTTTATTGAGTTAATATAGGTTTTGAGAGAGGAAGGAAGGAATAGGGCGGCAATGCAAATTGTCGCCTTATTTTTTGTATATTGACGGCCCTGTTGTTATTCCGCAATCCGGATAAGGATAATAAGGACATTCCTGTTATTTCATTCCGGGCGGCACTCGCAGATTCTTTTCATCATTTCCGCTCCGGGGATGGCTGTCTGCACAATAATCCCCTTTACCCGTTCCGGGCTGTATGCTATAATGATTTTGCGTTTTCGAATACCGGAAGAGGCAGAAGCGTTATGGGAAGGCTGCTTTTCGCTTTTTTATCGATTTTATTATTGTCCGGATGCGCTGCCGCGCCGAAGACCGGCCTTACTCCGCCGTCAGCCCCTGTTGCCTCCGAATACGCTTCGGCGCAAGGGATCTCTGTGGTCATGAAAACCTGCGATAATTGTTCTTATGATGCCGTACTCATGCCTGAACGGACGCCGGTGCCGTTCTCATCCGTTGCCGGGCTGGACGGCAAGATCGTAAACACTCCGGAGAGGGGTGTTCACATAGTACTTAACGACGGCCGGCGGATCGGCCTGAACGGGTGCGAAGATTTCTCAGATTATAACAATTGCGATTTCCTGCTGAAGGTGGAAAAAGAGAGGCTGGAAAGCATGGCGGGCAGGGAGTTTTTGCTGGTCAAGTCTGACCGGCGCGGCAATATAACCATGACCACGACGGAAGAACTTTTCAGGATCACCGGGCTGGACACCGATATACGGAACGGGCGCGGGGAAACTCCTGTATTTAACGCCGTCGGCGAGGACGGGTGGTTAATAAGGGTGCCGGTAGATGCCGATATCGTCGAAGTAGATCCCGATTATTACATAAATGCGAAAAAAACCGGGCTTTTTGATTTCGGTTTCAGCTTCCCGGGCTCATACGAGGCGGTGGAAGAGCTGGTTCTGGGCAGCTTATGGCGGGTGATGTGTTTCGGGGTGAACGCAAGCTTCATATTTATAACCAGGGGCGGTGTGGGATACATTCCCTGCGGGGGCATGTAATTTTACAGCTCCCCGTCCCAGTCTTTCATTACAGGTGTGAACCCTTTCCGCTCCAGCATCGCGGCGAACTCCGCCACGCTCCGGCCGTCTTCCACCTGAAACTGCGCCGTGCTGACATTTTTTGAAGTATAGCCCCCCGGCTCCGTGGCCGAGGCCGCGCTCATCTGCGTTACCCCCAGCCCGGCCAGATTATCCCGCAGGGCCGCGTTCTCCCTTGTGGATACCACAATACCCGCGTCCGGCAGGGCAAGGCGCGCGGCCACTATGAACTGCACGAAAAGTGCGTCGCTGACCGGCCTGGGTGTCACAGCGCGGCCTTCCGCCGGGCGCATGCGGGGGAAAGATATTGTAATCTGGCTCCGCCAATAGGTTTTAGTGAGATATGCCGCGTGCATGGCCGCGAAATAAGCGTCCGTGCGGGGGTCATCCAGCCCCAGCAGCGCCCCCACGCCCAGTGTGCGCATCCCGGCGCGTCCGCCCCTGTCCGGCGCGTCCAGCCTCCATGCTATATCCTTTTTACGCCCTGAGGGGTGCACTTCCGCGTAGCGTGCCGGGTTATAGGTTTCCTGGTAGACCGTCAGGCCGTCAGCCCCGGCGTCCACAAGTGTCCTGTAACCGTCTTCGCTCAGCGGGTATATCTCGATCCCCCGGAATGATGCGTATTCGCGGGCAAGCCTGAGGGTGTCCGCCAGATATTCCATGCTGACTTTCGCGGGGGCTTCGCCGCAGACAAGGAGGATATGGCGTATACCCATAGCCTCGACCGCTTTCAGCTCCGCTTCCGTTTCCCCCGGTGTGAGGGTGCGGCGGGTCACGGCCTTGTTGTTTCTTGAAAATCCGCAGTAGAGGCAGCCGTTTGCGCATTCGTTGGAGAGGTAGAGAGGGGCGTATAGCTGTATCACATTTCCGAAGCGCTCTTTTGTGATTTGCGAGGCGCGCGCGGCCATTTCTTCAAGGAATTCCGCCGCCGCTTCCGAGAAAAGCACCGGCAGGTCGTCTATACCCACATTATCTTTTGACAGCGCCGTGAGTACTTCACCCCGCGCCGCGCTGTTTATCCGTGCCGTCACGGCGTTAAAATCGTATTTTTTCCACAACTCAGAAAACATCTTACTTCAAAAATCCTGTCAGGGGGCTGGACGCCTCCGCCACGCTTTTTTTCCCGGCCAGCCCGGCTTTGCGCGCCATGCAGGCCGCTTCAACCGCCGTTTTGAATGCGGCGGCCATCATCACGGGGTCGTTTGCAACGGCTATTGCCGTATTTACAAGCACCGCGTCCGCCCCCATTTCCACGGCCTCCGCGGCGTGGCTGGGAGCGCCGATGCCCGCGTCCACCACCACCGGCACAATCGCCTGTTCGATGATAATGGCGATCTGGTCTTTTGTGCGTATCCCCTGATTAGTGCCTATTGGCGATCCCAGAGGCATGACGGTTGCCGTGCCCGCCTCCTGGAGCCTTTTTGCGAGGACTGGGTCGGCGTTTATATACGGCAGGACTGTGAACCCTTCTTTCACCAGTATTTCCGCCGCCCGGAGCGTCTCTACGGGGTCTGGGAGAAGGTAGCGCGGGTCCGGCGTCACTTCCAGTTTTATCCAGGGCTCGCATCCGGCCGCCCGCGCCATACGCGCAAGGCGTACAGCCTGCTCCGCGTCTTTCGCCCCCGAAGTGTTCGGCAGGAGAAGATATTTTTCCCTGTCTATGTATGCAAGAATGTCATCCGCCGGGTTTTTGAGATCCACCCGGCGGAGCGCCACCGTGACCATCTCTGTACCGCTTGCCTCAAGGGCTTTCTGCATCACGCCGTGCCCGGAATACTTGCCGGTGCCTACAAACAGGCGGGAGTTGAATTTTCTGCCCGCTATCACAAGTTCTTTCATTTTAAATCTAATACATCATTCATGCTGTACAGGCCGTTCGGTTTTCCGGCCAGCCATTTTGCCGCCCTCACGGCTCCTTTGGCGAAGGTCTGGCGGGAAGACGCCCGGTGGGTAATTTCCAGCCGCTCCCCGTCGCCGCAGAAGAATAAGGTGTGGTCCCCCGCTATATCCCCGCCGCGCATGACCTGGAAGCCTATGGTGCCGGCCCCGCGATCCCCCGTGAAGCCGTGTCTCGAGTAGACGGCCGCGTCGGCCAGGTTGAGGCCGCGCCCTTTGGCCGCCGCTTCCGCGAGGGTGATTGCCGTTCCGCTGGGCGCGTCTTTCTTGTGTTTGTGATGGGCTTCGAAAATCTCTATGTCGAAGCCGCTCCCAAGGGTTTTAGCCGCGAGCTCGGCGAGTTTCGCCATGACGTTCACGCCCACGCTCATATTGGAGGCCACGAGGAGGGGGATATATTCCTGAAGTTTCAGCAATTCTTCCCTCTGCGTGTCGCTGAACCCAGTGCTGCCCACTATAAGCGGCGTATCCGCGGACCAGTACGACTTGATATTATCATAGGTGCCGGCGGCCCCGGAAAAATCGATTATTATGTCGGAGACTTCCGCGGCGGATTCTATATCGGCTGTGATAACACAGCCGTCGTGGCCGCAGCCGGCCAGTTCAAGGGCGGACGAGCCCAGCTCCTCGCTGTCCGTCCGTTCCACCGCTCCGGAGATCACCGCCTCCGGGTCATCCGCCACCGCGCGGATAATCTCCTGCCCCATCCTGCCGGACGCGCCCACAACGCATATTTTTAAAGGTTTGTGCATTATTTCACCAGCCCCATGTTTT
The DNA here is from genome assembly GCA_031556255.1 of Deferribacterales bacterium. Taxonomy (GTDB): domain Bacteria; phylum Chrysiogenota; class Deferribacteres; order Deferribacterales; family JAISNW01; genus JAIRQX01. Next base: position 16,085 of record JAVBTI010000097.1, read on the forward strand.
TCAGCACTTTAGCCAGCCGGGCTTTCGCCTCCTCACCCATGGGTGACAGCGGCAGGCGCATCTCGCCGGACATCATTCCCATAAGGTTCATGGCTGTCTTAACCGGGATGGGGTTGGATTCGTAAAAGAGCGCTTTGAAAAGGTCGTGGCACTCGAAATGTATTTTCCGCGCTCCGGCGTAGTCGCCTTTCAGCATCAGTCCGCACATGTCCGAAATCATTTTAGGCACGACGTTGGCCGCCACGGAGATTACGCCCTGCGCACCGAGGGCCATCATCGGCAGGGTTATTCCGTCATCGCCGGAGAGAACGTTGAAGCCCGGCAGTTCTTTCAGGATCTGCGAGGCGTTGTCCACGGTTCCCGAAGCTTCTTTGATAGCCGCAATGCCGGGTACTTTCGACAGGCGGACGACGGTTTCGGGCTGCATCCCCACGCCGGTACGCCCGGGCACGTTGTAAAGGATTATGGGTATATCCACCGTTTCGGCTATTTTTTTGTAATGCCGGTACATGCCCTCCTGCGTGGGTTTGTTGTAATAGGGCACAACGATAAGCGCCGCGTCGGCGCCGTTTCGTCTGGCCGCTTCGGTGAGATATATCGCTTCGGTGGTATTGTTCGACCCGGTTCCCGCGATGACCGGGATACGTTTGTTGACGCGTTTTACCACAAACTCCGTGACCTTGACGTCCTCTTCGTGGCTCATGGTGGCGGACTCGCCCGTTGTGCCGCATGACACGATGGCGTCCGTGCCGTTTGCAATGTGAAACTCGATCAGTTCCGCGAGTTTTCCTTCGTCGATTTTGCCGTCTGAAAACGGCGTAACCAGTGCTACAATACTGCCTTTGAACATTTTATGCTCCTTGTATGTTAAGTGCCCATCCCTGAGCACACCGCATCCCTGCGGGTGTGATCCTTAAAGGCGCTTGGTTTCTGTAAAGCCCCCCGAGGGGGACTTCAAGGATCCGAAAAAAACTTCATATGCGGCTTAATATTCCATTGCTTCCCGGGTTATGACGCCGGTGGATACGATGCGCGCCTCCCCTTCGAGGTAAACGTCTTTTTTATCTTTATGGATCCTGAGATCGATGCCCCCGGATGTTTTGATGGTGACCGGCGAACGCACCAGCCCTTTTTCAATGGCTATCAGCGCGCACGCCGTGGAACCCGTCCCGCAGGCAAGCGTTTCGTCCTCCACACCTCTTTCATATGTGCGGACTCTCAGTGTATCTCTGCCTGTAACCTGTACAAAATTAACGTTGGCACCGTCCGGCGCGAATTCCTGATGATAGCGTATTTGGGCCCCAAGCGTTTTCACGTCCTCGTTTTCCACATCATCTGTAAAAATAACCACATGCGGATTTCCCGCCACGAGATACGAGTAGGTTGTGTAAACGCTGCTGAGGGGCGCCTCTTTGTCAATAGCCATGCCGAAAGGCGGCGTGAGCTGCACTTTTACGTTGACGCCCTCTTTTATTTCAGCCCGTATCAGCCCGGCGACAGTCATAAAGCTCATTTCCTTACCGGCATGTCCGTTCAGATAGGCGAACCGTGCGGCGCAGCGCGCCCCGTTGCCGCACATTTCGGAGACGGAGCCGTCGGAGTTGTGGAAGTGCCACATAAAATCCGCCCCTTCCGCCGCTTCGATCATAATAAACCCGTCCGCCCCGACGGAAAGCCTGTGGGCGCATATTTTGGGAATATACGGCAATATTTCCTTAATGTCATAGGCGCGGTTCATATTGTCCACAAGGATAAAATCGTTGCCGCTGCCGGTCATCTTCGAAAAGTTAATCTGCATGAAAATTTACCCTAGAAAGCTTTTTTGGAACCCCGGAAGGATCTCTCCACATCCCGCTGCATATCTTTATCCTTCAGTGCCCGCCTCTTGTCGTACAGTTTTTTCCCTTTGGCCAGCCCCATGCCGACCTTTATTCTGCGGTTTTTTAAATATACTTTCAGAGGCACCAGCGTTAACCCCTGCTCTTTCACTTTTCCCGCCAGATAATTCAGTTCCCGCCTGCTTAAAAGCAGTTTGCGGCTGCGGAGAGGGTCATGGTTGTTGATATTCCCCTGCTCATAGGGCGCTATGTGGCAGTTAATCAGGAAGGCCTCTCCGTTGATTATCTTTATGTGCGATTCTTTGAGGTTCACATGCCCCGCCCGCACGGATTTAACCTCCGTTCCGGCCAGCACGATCCCCGTCTCATACTCTTCCATTATATCATAATCGTGAAAAGCTTTTTTGTTGTTTGCGATACTCATGACAAAATTTTAACATCTTAATCACTCGTAAGCAAGTGTTAGATTGTATAAATATGCCCTTGCCATCAGTGAATAATAATTATACAATATCACTCCGATTTAGGATGTTGAGGTTTATGATGGGGATGATAAGTTATTTAAAAGAGGAAATTACCACTATAAAAAGGCGTGACCCGGCGGCGAAAAGCACGCTGGAAGTGATATTGTGCTACCCGGGGCTGCATGCGATCGTACTTTACCGCTTTGCCCACTGGCTGTGGACTAAAAAGCTTTACCTGTTCGGCAGGGTGGTTTCCCACATGGGGCGGTTTCTTACAGGCATTGAGATACACCCCGGCGCGAAGATAGGCAAACGCGTGTTCATTGACCACGGCATGGGCGTTGTGATAGGGGAGACCGCCGAGATACACGACGATGTCACCCTTTACCACGGCGTGACCCTGGGCGGAGTGAGCCTGAAAAAGGAGAAGCGCCACCCCACGATAGAAGAGGGCGTGGTTATCGGTACCGGGGCGAAGGTTCTCGGTCCTTTCACCGTCGGAAAGCAGGCCCGGATAGGCGCCAACTCGGTTGTGGTAAAAGAAGTGCCGCCGGAAACCACGGTTGTGGGGATACCGGCGTCGGCAGTCAGGGCGCGTGACGAGGCTTCGGAACTCCAGCACGACCAGTTGCCCGACCCTGTGGCATATGCGGTACGCTGTATGATAGACCGTATAGTGGAGCTTGAAAAAGAGATAGGCGAGCTGAAAAAACGGATCCCCGAAAGGGAAGGGGTAAAGTAGGCTTTAAAACGGCCTGAAGATACTGCCGCCCCATCTGTTTGTCAGTGAGGCGGCACGGCTGTTATTTGGGATGAATGGCGTCTACAGGGCAGACGTCGGCGCACGAGCCGCAGTCGGTGCATGTATCGGGATCAATCACATATGTGTCGCCGCCGGCGGAAATGGCGCTGACCGGGCAGGTATCTTCGCAGCTGCCGCAGTTGATGCAGTTGTCGTCAATAAAATATGCCATGAATTTAACTCCTTACTCTGTATTAAATATGAAAATAAAACGAGACGCGGCTAATAGTATACTTTGCGCAATATTTGTCAAGACCAATTTTTACCCATCCACAAAATGGTTGCAATCCCGGAAAAATCAATATATTCATTAAGTAGATGGGGCACGCCCATGTTCATGTTGTGCGGGGCTTTTAGTTCTCCCTTCCACAGGGAGTGGGAACCCGGTTTTTCGAATCCTTGAGTCCTTCCTTGGGAGGGTGGTTTAGCCGGCGGTCTCCCCGCCGTATGTCGCCGCCCAGGGACGGCGGTGCGGAGAGCGGCTCAGGGATGGGCCGCAACCACCGCAGGGATGCGGTGCGCACAGGGATGTGCGCTCAATAAGTAAGGAGTGCAATTTATGCAATATGATATCAGGCTTGTTAAACTTGTGAGCGGAGACACCGTCATGGGAAACTACGACGCGGAGAAAAAGACGCTGAACGACGTTGTGATAATTCAGGCGGTGCCCACGGCGACGGGCAGTGTGCAGCTTGCCATGCTGCCATTCGGTTTTCCCTATGAAGAAGAGATAAACGCCAAACTGGATGAGCGTCACATTATGTACCAGTATGTCAAAGTCCCTGAAGAGCTGAAGAATAAATATCTTGAAGCGAAAAGCAGCATAAAAATAACCTCATCCCTCAGCGGCCTGACCGGCGGCAAGGACGGCGGCGGGAGCATACTGCTGTAAATCAGGCATTGCGGGTAAAGTATGAATATAACCACTATCCGGTTCAGTATTAGAAATTTGTTCACCATCGCGGGGATATGTGCCGCGCTTTATATTATTTATCTTTCGCGGCAGGTGGTGCTGGCCGCCATATTCGGCGCGCTTTTGGCCTATATGCTGACGCCGCTTGTCGACAGGATGACCCGTTTCCGCATTCCGCGCCTTTTAGGCACGCTGATCGTGGTTCTGTTCGCGGGCGGTCTGCTTTTGGGCGTGGGTGTGTGGCTTGTGCCGGTGATCTATCACGATATAGAGCTGCTTATAACCAAGCTGCCCGATTACGTCACTATAATAATGCAGAAACTCGCGGTTGTCGGAGAGAAACTGGACATAGATCTCTCATCCACAAGCCTTTACACGCACGCGATGAACTGGCTCCGGGAATCGGGGTCTTATATTTTAAAGTGGATGGGAGGGGTGGCGGGCTCCGTGCAGTATGCTTTCGGGCTGACGGCGAACATTGTGCTGGTGCCGGTTATTGCGGTGTTTATGCTGGCGGACTACCCCAAAATGGAGTCTTTTTTGGATAAATATGCGGGAAAATCAAAAGATAAGGGGGTAAGGAAGTATCTGTCCCTTTCATCGGAAGTAATGTCGAAATATTTCCGTGGCCAGTTTACGGTCATGGCTATTTTGTGTGTGCTTTATTCAGTCGCGCTCAGCATCGCCGGGCTGGATACGGCAATATTGCTGGGCGTTGTATCGGGCCTGCTTTCGATAATTCCTTATATGGGCTTTATCGTGGGGATTGTGGCGTCCATAATAATGGCCGTGGTGCAGTTTCAGGATATATGGCACCCGGTATACGTTATAATAGGGTACGCCATTGTGCAGGCGCTGGAGAGCTTCGTCATAACTCCCAAAATAGTGGGAGACTCACTGGGGCTGCATCCTGTCGCCACGATGATAGTGCTCCTCATAGGCGGGGCCGCGTTCGGGCTTGTGGGGATGATT
>JAVBTI010000028.1:0-13458 GCA_031556255.1 Deferribacterales bacterium
TTAACGGCGAACACATAAACAAAGTAACCCCCTATAACCTCATCGAAAGGGGGCTGGTGCTGGTGCCGGAGGCCAGGCGGCTTTTCACCGAAATGACGGTGGAGGAAAACCTTGATATCGGTTCCCTGAAAGGTGAGGCTAAAAAACACCGCAGCAGGAATAAAGAGATGGTTTTCGAACTGTTCCCCAGGCTGCTGGAACGCAGGCGGCAGCAGGCGGGGACGCTCTCTGGCGGTGAACAGCAGATGCTTGCCATAGGCCGGGGGCTGATGTCCATGCCCAAACTTATGATGCTTGACGAACCCTCACTCGGCCTGGCACCTATACTGGTCAAAGAAGTTTTTCGTGTCATAAGCCGTGTGCGCGCGGAGGGGATGACCGTCCTTATCGTCGAACAGAACGTCAAGCAGACCTTTTCCATATCGGACAGGGCATACGTCCTTGAGAACGGGAAAATCACAATGTCAGGCGGCGCGGCGGCTCTCGCAAACGACGAGCATGTCAAAGCCGCCTATCTCGGCGTATAAGTTTACGGAGGATTAAATATATGTATATCAAAGATTGGATGACCAAAGAAGTTTTCACCGTGGACTATGACGACAGTGTGGTTTCCGCCGTCAGGCTCATGCGTGATAAGAATATCAAACACCTGCCCGTTCTCAGGGAGGGGATGCTCGCCGGTCTCGTCTCAGACAGGCGGCTGAAGGAGTTCCTGCCGTCAAAGGGCACGTCTCTGGACGTTTATGAGCTCAACTACCTGCTGGAAAACACAAAGATTTATGAAATATTGAAGGATGGCGTAATCACGGCCGATCCCATGCTCCCTATAGAGGAGGCGGCACAGCTCATGCTTGAAAAGGGAATCGGCTGCCTTCCCGTTATTGATAAAGGCAGGCTGGCGGGGATCGTCTCCGACAAGGATATCTTTAAGGCCATAGTGGATATCACGGGCGGCAAAAATAAGGGCTACCGCATAACCTTCATACTGAACGACATTTCCGGCAGCATAAAGGAGGCCGCTGACATAATCCGGGCAGGCGGATTCGGCATTGAAAGCGTACTCAGCGGCCATATCGACCTGAAAGACAAAAGACGGGTCGTTATCCGCTCCCGGGGCGAAGGGAACGGCAAAAAGGTGGAGGCCGACATCAAGGCCCGATATCCTGACGCGGAGATCCTGTTCAGGGGATAGGGGCAATTAGGGATAAAACTGATAAGAAACGTCCTTATTATTTATCCTGGATTGCGGATCGAGTCCGCAATGACGGAAAAAACTGCGGTGACAAAGGAAGGGGGGCGTTGCAGCCCTCTTTTTTATGAATCTTTATTTCAGTACCGGGTATTCCGTGACGTCGTCGGCAAAGATGCCTGTCCGCCATACATTTATAAAATCCCGGCGCAGTCCGTCATTCGCCCGTTTAACCCACTCTCGCATTATCCCGGGCACTCCACTTTATCGTCTTGGCCCTCTGTAAATTAACCATCGGCTCTGTAATGCTAACGACGTGAACTCTTGCCGCCGATGGATGCAGGCTCACCGGCGGATTCGCGAAGAATGAGTCCTGAGCCCGGCAATTCTTATTGGCCGGCATTTCAACTCATTGCAGGCGATTGCCGTGAGCAAAACATCCGGCTGTATACGATTTTGCCGTTGCTTTTGTTCTGAATTCCGGTGATAATATCCCGGCTGTTTGATTGAATGATAGGATGGTAAACCATGACCAGAGGCGAGATACACGACTATGCGCTGACAATGCCCCATGCGGGGTGTACTTACAAAGAGGAGTGGGGCGCCTTCCTGTATATGCTGGACGGGAAATACTTTCTTTTAATCGGTGAAAACCCGCCGGGAACGGCGATTATGACGATGAAATGCAGTCCGGCGCGGGCGGAGGAGTTGAGAGACGCGTATCCCGAGATCATCCCCGGCTACTATTCAAATAAAAAGCATTGGAATACAATACCCGTTGAAAACTCATTATCGGACAATCTGATAAAGGAACTTATCGCCCATGCCTATGAAATGGTTTTGGGCAGCCTTCCCAAGAAGAGGCAGGAAGAGCTTCGAGGATGAGTATTTTAATGAGGTGCTGTGTAAATATGAATAAACAATGTGCGGCTCTTAATCCTCGTACGGGAAACCCATACCGCGGTACGAGCCTGTGCAGCACTTCGCGGGGAAACTACGCTGCTTTTCAGATCTTACTATTAAGCGCGCCCGTTGGTTGTTCCGCGGGGGTACAGAAGCGTCGCGAAACATTGCATGTTAAATCCTCTAATCTGTTTTACCTTGTGCGGAAGGTGTTTTTACCTGCTTTTTTAGCGTCATAAAGTGCCCGATCGGCCCTGTCGATGAGTGATTCTTCATTGTCGCCTTTATTGAATGTCGCACAACCTATGCTTGCGGTTATATGTCCCGGTTCTGAGAATTTGTAGGCTGCGGTTTTTTTGCAGATTTTCTCCGCCATGACTGCCGCCTGCTCAAGGTTATTGGGTACGGCTATTATAAATTCTTCCCCTCCGTATCTTGCCAGGATATCGCTTGTTCTGACAGAGGAGATCAAAAGCTTGCCGAACTCCGACAATATGGCGTCCCCCGCAAGGTGCCCGTATGTGTCATTTACGGCCTTGAAGTCATCAATATCTATCATTAACACAGAAATCGGCGTCATCAGTATTTTGGCATTTTCCATTGCCTCCCGAAATGCGCCGATGAAAGTTTTCTTATTATAAAGGCCGGTGAGCGCGTCATAGCTGGCAGCTACACGCAGGCGCCTTTGCTCCAGAAGGTTTTCGCGTGCTTTCTGCAGGATGGTCTGCCTCTCAATGAACTCTTCTTTGAGCTGTCGCACAATAATAGCCTGTTTTCCATCTTTCACCATGGCGTATGCAATAAGGGCGTATTTGGAATCGATCCCTTCCTCCTGCCACAGGCCTGATGATATCATTGCCCCTTCTTCCTCGTGCGCCTCGAAAAATTTTTCGGCGGTATCCAGAAAAAATTCCAGGAAACTTGAAACCTCCCACGGGGCATTAAAATTAGAATACAGCGAAATGTAAAACTTTGGAGGAATGCCGATAATAGTGTACTTCCTGGGGGCGATCCTTTGGAGGAGCGCAATGTCAAACTCAGCCATAACCGACCGTATCAGATTTACGTCATTCATCACACCATCTGCCTTGCAAGGGAGACAAAAGCCGTCTCAACATTCTCGCCTGTTTTTGCGCTTGTTAGTAAGACCGGTATGCCGGCATCGGTTAATTCAGCTATCTGCTGCTCGGTAATCTCCCGGTTTTCAACATCCGCCTTGTTTAAAAGGAGGATATTAGGAACCGATTCGCCCAAAAGTTCCATGGCGACTCTTCTTATCCGCAGGGCCACGTCCAGAGTTTCTTTGCGGGCGAGATCCGCTACCACGAAAAACCCCATCGCCCCGCGGAGATATGTAATATTCACGTCCATGAAATCGTCTTTGCCTTCCAGATCCCAGAGAATCATAGTGATCTCTGTATTTTCCGCCACGATCTGTTTCTTGCTTATTTTTACGCCGATGGTGGAAATATATTCGTCAGAAAAGATTGAGTGGACATAGCGCTCCACAAGGGATGTTTTTCCCACTGAAAAAGCGCCCAACATACATATTTTTTTGTTAATCATTCAAACTGCCTCAGTATGTTCTACATTTATTTAAAATACAGCCCTTCCGCGCTCGGTACAAGGTTAACCTTAAGCTCAATTTTCCTGCTTTCAAGGCTTTCCCTTGAATCCGACGCATAGCTTGCCCCCATGCCGAAGATGGACACTGGGATGTGCGAGCCCCGGGCATAAAGCATATATGCAATAGTTTTAGCCCTTTCCAGGCTGATCTCATAGTTCTGTTTGTCGCTGCCTACTATATCGGCGTGCCCGTAGACGGTAAGGCTGACGTTTATCCGCATCCGTTTAGCCAATTTTTCCAGCTCGCTTAGCCGGTTGACGGCGGTTTCAAGTTTATCGGCATCTTCAGGAATAGGCAGCGCCCTGCCCAAGGGGAAGCGTATACGTGTCTTTTCTATTTCCGTTACCATTTCTTGGAGTTCGTCAAAGCGGGGATCCGAAATGTCCGATGTATCCACGCGCAAAACGCCCGGTGTTGTGAGGGCAACCTGCCTTGCATCCAGTATCCAGTTGATGTCGGCAGTGCCCTGCAGTTTAAGAGCGCCGTTTTCAAAAACCGCAGTGGCTGTGGGCGGTATGGCAAGTTTGCTGATGACCCTGCGCTCGATCAACTCCGGCTGATAAGATATGAAAGGAATACTTCTGATAGTCAGCAGGTTTTTTTTGAGGCCGTTATTTTCCAGAATATCTTCAGCCCTCGGGGCGAGGGCATCGCGCAGGATCACAACCTGCCAGGGTTTGAAGCGCCAGTATTTTTTAACATCTATCAGCAAAACTCCCTGCTGTTCCGATATCAAATCGACCCCTTTGTTCATTCTGTAGTTATAATAGCTTTTATACGCGAACAGCAGAAGGAGCAGAACCAGCATAGTAATAGGGATTGCTTTTATTTTTTTTGAAAGTTTTTTATTTTCGTCGATAAATTTTGCCCCGAGCAGATCGAGCAGATACTTGTCGGCCCCGGCGAAGGGCGTGGTATCGCCGGTGAAATGAAGGAGCGGTTCCCTGTATTCCGCCAGTATGAGTTCAATGCATTCCCGGAGTTTAGCGGGGAATTCCGGGGGCGGTGTTCCCCTGGTCACGCAGGCTATATATACGGATGGACTCTGCTCGATAAAAACAGTGTAGTCATCCATTTTGAGGGAGTTCAGGGCGCTTTGGTCCCCCTCTTTATTAAAACAGTCTTTTGCAAAATCTTGTATGGCGGTGAGCATTCCGGACACCATGTCAGCGTCTTTAGATTCGGTGCCCTCCCGTACGGCGTGGGCCAACAGCAGCCCTGTTTCGCTGTGCACCAGAAATGCCTGGTCGACGCTGTATACGAGCGTATACAGCATCGCCACTTCGGAGTAGCTTTTACCTGAGCGCATAGCCTCCATGCGCCACCTCAGCCCTTTCAGGGAAAAGGAAGTCTCCAGCCCTTTGCTGAAACTGGAAAGCATGGATGTGAAAGTTTCTGAAATTGATTTCCTGATGGTGGAGCCGATGATTGGGAACAGTATATTTATATAATCCTGCGGCCTCTTTTGAAGATTTTGCCGCAGCGAGCTTTCCACTATGGGTTCCAAAGCTTTTGAGAGCATATTGTCTTTGCCGGAGCGCATGGCCACTGCTTCGGCGATAACCCGGCTTACTTTTTCGGCCTCCGCTCCGGGGTCGTCGAGCTGTGCCTCGATTCTGTCGAGACGGTCTATCTCTTCCTGCAGCAGTAACTTTTTAAGCTTTAGTATATTTGTGGAGTCGTCGCCGGGCATCGGCTCATTCCTTTTCCAGCTTAGTTGCGATTTCGATAAAATATTTGGCCAGTTCGCCGCGGTCCACCATATTGCTGTTGATGGTCCTCTCGGCCTCTGAAAATGCCTGTTTCATTGCGGAGAGTTTCCTGTCGTAATCTGCCTGGAGCGCAGCCTTAGCGTCGCTGAGCTCACTGTGGAATTTTTCGGAAAGCTCTTTAAATCTGGCCTCGATAAGCTGTATTTGCTCACCAAAAAGCAGCTCTCTGACTTGATCCATCTGATTATTGGTGTTGCTCATAAAATGCCCCTCACTTAAATTATATATGATATTATAACAATATGATGCAGTTTGTAAATGACTTCGCGTGCATTCTTATCATAATATAGGGTTTTTTTTAACCTGAAGCATATTTGTATAATGACATCAACAGTTTATATTTCAGCATTCTGCGCCTGTATGACCAGGCCGCGGTTGAATTTACACCGGTATGGGCGTTTGACTGAAAGCATTCCGAATTCGCATCCATCACGCAATGCCGGAATCAACCCGTTTTGTTTTAACGCGTTTCATAAGTAAAACGATCAGTAAAACTGCCGCCGCTATGATGGCAAACGCCGCGACAGGTCTGTAGAACAGCCAGCCTAGCGCTATAATCACAAGCGAAAGGGCAAGCGAAACGATAAAAAGGACCACATTATGAATGAATCCGGTAACCCTGCCCAGCGACGGTATGACGGACGCGATAACCGGGAGTATGGAAAAGCTCGTGGAAAACCCGAGAAACATGAGCAGTACGCCAACAACGCGTAAGATCCACCCCAGTGTATTGCCGAAGGCTATCTGCTCGTTCAGCATTACCTCGGGTTCAGCAACATCGTTCGCCAGGACGGATATATTTCCGTTTTTGGTCGGATAAGAAACGAGAACACTGCCCCTCTGCCCGCCTATAGCGCTGACAGCGTGACCGGGAATATATGTGAAGTTTACACGGATGTCGCCCACCTCCGGCTGGGCCGGATCTTTGCCTTTGTATAAATATCCGCCGGTAGGCTGGAAATCTTTGTGCAGCGGTGGCTGCTCCGCAGGGATGTCCTGATAGCCGGATATCTGGGAGATAAATGCCTGCGACAGCGTGAATGCACCTACGGTCAGACTGTCCGCCCGCCACCGCTCCGACTGAACCTCTGCGTTTTTGGGATTAACATACTGTTTTTAGTTGAAGTTGTCGGAATTGATAAGCCTGCTGGACCACTCTTTGGTGTATATATAGGTGGCTGTGGTATCTTCGGAGCCACCCATGTTTACTTTGGATTTTGTTTCCTTATGCTCGGCCCACTGGTAAACTTCCACAATACGGTTCAACGCAACGGCTTCCCGGGATATGCCGAAATAACTGTCCTTGAGCATGGGCAGGCTTGAAAGCTGCCCTGTTATATGTATCAGTTTGTCTTCATTGGCTGGGTTCACGCTGCCGGCGGATACGGATACCACCAGCTTTTTGCCGGTCTCCATTGTGCGTTTGTTATTTATGACGCAGCCTTCGTTTTTGAAAAGGAGAACCGCCGACAGAACAATGAGGAGCACCCCGATTATTATTTTGGGCGCCGATTGCCTGATTCTGCCGCCGTAGCCCGTCATGGAGGTGACAGTATACTTATCCCCTGAGTTTGCCCCCATAAACCCTCTTGCGGCTTTTTGGCGCCGCGTGCTCAGTTATTTAATGAAACAGATGATTCAACCTACTCCAGCGTGAAAGCGTAGTCAAACTATTTTGCAGAATGTTGTCACTGATTTCATGGGTTAGTATATCCCTGAGTGCTGCATACGGTCAAGCGTGGTGAGAAGGTTTTTGACGGTCTGACGCGATACCCGGGCGCGGTTTGCTTTTCATATCTCCCCTTGCGCCTGCAGCCCTGCCGGAATTATACTTAAATAGAGGTGCCTATGTTTGCTAAAAAATTTATCCCCTTTTTCACTTTTCTTTTAATTTACGCTTCCGCCTTTGCCGCCGATCCTCTTCCCTCCTGGAACGACACGCCCGTAAAACAGGCCATCATAGAGTATATGGAGCGGATCAACACAATCGGGGACGACTATATTCCAGTGCAGGAGCGGATCGCCACCTTCGACAACGATGGTACTCTCTGGGCGGAGCAGCCCGTGGTACAGCTCATGTATATGTCATATGCCGTGAAAAATATGGCAAAGGACAACGTCTCTCTGCTGAAAGACCCGGCGTACAAAGCCGTCGCGGACGGCGACCTGAATGCCATCATGGCCGACAGGGAAGGGGTTATGCGGGTGATTGCTGCGGTTTTCGCCGGTGTTTCGGCGGACAGCTTTGAAAAAGATGTAAAAGCATTTTTCGACACCGCCCGCTATCCCAAACCGGCCCTTGCGCTGTACGGCATACGCTACCAGCCGCAGATGGAGCTTCTGGCCTATCTCCACAAGAACGGATTTAAGGTCTATATATGCTCCGGGGGCGATGTGGACTTTATGCGCGTGATATCGCTTAAGTATTACGGCATCCCTGAGGAACATGTGATAGGGGCCAGGATGAAAACGGAGTTCGATCCTGTTTCCAATAAGATTATGCGCAAGGCACAGTTTCTCACCAGTAACGACGAGTCGGAAAAGGCTGTGAATATAGAGGCGGAGATAGGGCGGCCGCCGGTATTTGCCGTGGGCAACGTTCGCAGCGGCGGCGACATTTATATGCTGCGCTACAGCCAGTCAAGCAAATACCCCAACATGCAGATCATGGTAGACCATGATGACGCTGAACGGGAGTTTGCCTATACAGATAACGTGTCCCTGCCGTGGGCGTCAAAATACGGCTTCCGGGTGGTCAGCATGAAGAAGGACTGGAAGAGGATATTTACCGGAGAGACAAAGTAACCGTTATCAGCTTTACCAAAGCAATTTAAATGGCGCAGCCGGGGGCTTGTTCCGTGCGCAAAAATATCCTGTGGTTTAGAGCATGGTTAAGAATGCCCCCAATTTAATAAGATTGCTCAGGCGATTGAAGAGCATATCAAGGACAATGCCGTGCCTGCCGCCGCAAATCTGCCGGGCACGCGAAAGCTTGCGAAACAGTTCAATACCGGCAATTACACGATATATATAGCTCTTGAAGATTTGAAGTACAGCGGTATTCTTGAATCAAGGCCGCAATCCGGCTTTTATGTCTCGGCAGGCGGCGGTGATGTGCTCTTTCCGTATATCTCCGGCAACCCTCCTTCGGGAGGGTTGTGTATATTATCAAAAAAGGGAGGCCGCGCCTCCCTCATACTGCCGATAAAGTACCTTTTTCGTCATTGCGGCCCCGGCTCCCCGGATCGGTGTCCGGGGCAGGCTTAGTCCGGGGTGGCAGACCCGTAATCCAGGAAAACATTATCTATCCTGGATTCCAGCTCTGATGCCGGAATGACGGAAGAGTATATAAAACATTTTACAGCTTAGGCCCGCCCTTGGCAACTTCCTGAGCTGCGGCGGAATCGCCGTACTGTTTGAAGTTTTCCACGAATTTTTTGGCGAGTTCTTTAAGTTTCACGTCATATTCGGCCTTGCTTGCCCACCCTTTGACCGGGTCGAGCATTTCTGACGGCACGCCGGGGATCTGCTTCGGTATGTCGAAGCCAAATACAGGGTCTTTATCGTAGCCGCCCGCCTCCACTGCGCCGTCCAGTATCGCTTTGATAATGGCGCGGGTATGTTTGATGGAGTAGCGTTTGCCCACTCCGTACGGGCCGCCGGTGAGGCCGGTGTTTACGAGATAAGCGGTGGCGCCGTGTTTCTTGATCTTGTCGCCCAGAAGTTTTGCGTAAACGAAGGGCGAATGAACCATGAACGGCCCGCCGAAGCATGTGGAGAAAGTTGCCTGCGGCTCTTTGACCCCTTTCTCCGTGCCCGCTACCCTTGCGGTGTAGCCGGATACGAAGTGAAACATGGCCTGTTCAAGATTCAGCTTGGACACGGGGGGCAGAACGCCGAACGCGTCATATGTCAGGAATATCACATTTTTCGGATGGTCGCCCATGTTGAGCTCGGAGATCATGGGCAGGAATGTCAGCGGGTAGGATACGCGGGTATTTTCTGTGATCTTGTCATTAAAAAGATCCAGCGAACGCGTGCCTTCGAACATGGGGATGTTCTCAAGTATAGTGCCGAAACGCTTTGTTGTGGCATAAACTTCCGGCTCAGCCTCTGCGGACAGATTGATGGCTTTAGCGTAGCAGCCACCTTCCACGTTGAAGATCCCTTTATCGTCCCAGCCGTGCTCGTCGTCGCCGATGAGGTAGCGCTCGGGGTCGGTGGACAGCGTTGTTTTCCCCGTGCCTGACAGGCCGAAGAAGAGCGCTGTGTCGCCTTTTTTACCGATATTGGCGGAGCAGTGCATGCTCATAATACCCTTTTTGGGCAGAACGTAGTTCATGACGGTGAAGATAGACTTTTTGATCTCGCCCGCGTAGCTTGTGCCGCCGATGATAACGAGTTTTTTGCCGAAATGCACCAGTATGAAGGTGCCGGAGTTTGTGCCGTCCAGTTCGGGCACGGCGGACAGGCCGGAAACGTCTATAACGGTGAAGTCAGCTTTGAAGCCTTCCAGCTTGCTTTTGTCCGGCTCCGCGATGAACATGTTTTTGGCGAAAATGCTGTGCCATGCGTATTCGGTGATGATTCGCACCTTTATGCGGCAGTCGGGGTTCGCGCCGGCGTAGCACTCCTGCACGAATATGTTGCGTCCCTGCATATAAGCAGTGACTTTTGCATACATGCGGTTGAAATTCTCCTCGGAGATGGGCCTGTTATGCTTGCCCCAGTCGACGTCCTTCTCGGAGGACGGTTCTTTTACCACAAATTTGTCGTTCGGGCTGCGGCCTGTGTGCACACCCGTGTATGCCACGAGGGGACCGCCGTCCACGATCTTGCCTTCGCCCTGTCTTACAGCGTGTTCATATAGCTCCGGCACGCCCAGATTCATATACGCGTTCTTGACGTTAACAATACCATACTCTTTCAGCATTACAGAACTGTCACCCATAAGCATGCTCCTTATATTTACTATAATATTGGCTGATGAATAGTAATTCATTATCGCATTAAGGTCAATTCAAATAAGGAAAAATACTGTACGGCTTCATCAGTAAAAATAGCTTTTCACCAGCGACGTAATCAGCAGCCCCCAGCCGTCGACCATTATAAACAGCAGGATCTTGAACGGCACCGAGATCATCACCGGCGGCAGCATCATCATACCCATAGAAAGGAGCACACTCGCCACGACAAAGTCTATTATCAGAAAGGGCAGAAACAGCAGGAAGCCTATCTGGAAAGCAAGCTGCACCTCGCTTAACACAAACGATGCCACCAGCACATGATCCGGAATATCGTCTACCGTGCGTGGGCGCTCCGTGCGGGAGAGATCCAGGAACAGCATCAAATCTTTTTTCTGTGTATTAGCCAGCAGGAATTTGCGTATGGGCTGTTTGGCGTTTGCCACCATATCAGTGAAGGTCATTTCGTTGTTGAAATAGGGGGCGAGCGCCTGTTGGTGCACCTGATTGGCTACAGGAGTCATTATGAAAAAGGTCAAAAGCAGTGCCATTCCGACGAGTATCTGGTTCGGCGGCATCTGCGCAGTACCCATAGCCGTGCGCAGGAAGTGAAACACTATAATAATGCGGGTGAATGAGGTCAGTACCATCAGGATCGACGGGGCCAGGGTAAGGATGGTGAACAGTGCTATTATCTGGAGCGTGATTGCGACGTCCCGAGGGGTGTTGGCCGCCTCCACGCCGAAAGTCACCGTGGGTATGGGCAGCATGGGTGACTGCTGTGCGAATGCGTCACCGGTCATGGAAAAAACAGTAATTGCGGCGAGCAGTCCCAGGGGCAGTGCCCGGAGAGCTATTTTTTTCGCACTGATGTGAGTTTCTCCCCGATCAGCTCAGACGAATCGTTCATGTCGGCTGCGATCTCGTTTTTTTTGCGGAAAAATTTCAGGTAGCTGCTGAAATCTTTGCGGCGTGAGAAGCCGGATTTTATGAGGTTTACATCGACAGGATCGGTGATTTTGTCCACCAGGCTGATGCCGCCGTCCGTGACACCCATGATATATATAACCTCGCCCAGTTCATAAAAAACCAGTGACTTTTTCAGCTCCAGATCTACTTTGCCGAGCATTCTGCCCGCGCCCGGGATATCCGTCACCACGCTGTTTTTGAAGAACATCTTCATCACTGCATACGCTACAAGGATGATTGCGATGATCACCGCCAGCCCGAAAAACATGCGTATATATGCGCCGGCACCCGGCAGGGACGGCGCTGGAACGGAGGAGGACTGCGCCGCGGCGGGCGGCATGGGGAATTCTATGACGAGCGCTCTGGGCTCTTTTGTCACCATAGGTTCGACCGGATGCCCTTCAAAGTTGAAGAACAGCTTTTTTCGCGTGCCCTCCGACGTGAGCCAGGCGCTTTTAACGGGCCGGTCAAAAAATTCCTGTTTGTCGTAAGCAATATCCTCTGTGGTTTCAAAGGTTACAATAATTTCTTTATCGTTTTTGAGAGCGTCGACGTTGGAATATCCTTTGTCAAAGGTCAGGGTGAATGTGAAACCGGTTGGCGATGTGTTGTCGGAAATAGTTGCTGCGTAAGGGGCTATAGCGAAGATGAAAATAAAAAACGGTACGAAAAACAACCGGCGCATATCAGTCGTACAACCCGTCTTTATATTTTTCCACCAGCATTTCTTTGGTGAGGATCTCTGTGATGCGCAGAGCGAAACGTTCGTCCAGCACCATTACTTCGCCGTAGGCCAGCGGTTTGCCGCTGACCAGAAAATCTACGGGCTCGCCAGAGGTTTTATTCAGCCTGATAATTGTGCCGTTCTCCCAGCGGAGCATCTCGCCGATGGTGACCTTTTTTCGTCCCAGTTCAACGCAGATGTTGAACAACACCTCACCATACATGTCCTTGATTTCTTCACGATCCATACGTTTTCCTCATGCAATGCCCTCGAAGACGGGCGCTTGAGCGCTTTGAGTCGGCATGTTTTTGTCATTCCGGGCCTGACCCGGGATCCGGAATTGATTAATGGGGAAAATCCCTATTATTTCATTCCGGGTTGCGGCTCAGGGCCGCAATGAGACGCCCATGCCTTCCGTGAGGACGACGAGCAATGCGCCCATATAACGGTTTATGCCTTTGCGGTTCCTTATAATCGCTATTGTACGACGAACTCGGTAATATATATATCGGCAATCCTTCCCCCGCTCATAATAGTGTTGAGTCTGCGGAGAATTTCCTGTTTCATAGCCACTTTGCCTTGCGTTGTGCTTATTTCGTCATACGTTTTAGATGAAAGTACCGATATTATTATGTCTTTGATCTTGGGTTCCTTGGCGGTGACTTCAGCCGGGAAGTTTTTTTCCTTGCTCAGCTCTAAGGAAAGTGTAATCTTAAGGTACCGATTGCCGCCGGGGTCTGCAAGATTCACCAGGAAAGGAGGATAAGCCTGGATCGGGCCAGGTTCCGCCGTGGGCGCGCGTGCCGTCGGTTGAGCGGCCGCCCCGTTTTGATCCATTGAGGTCGCCGGCGCCGGCTGTGGTGCGGCGGCTGGTTTATTAAGAACAAGGAAATAGAAAATGCCTCCGCCTATAATTACAATTAACAGCAATATAATCACGATCAGAAGCAGTCCTTTCCCGCCACCTTTCTTCTGCGGCTTTTCCGAATCTTTCTCTTCAGCTTCTTTGGCCATTCGTATCTCCTATTTTACACAGATAGTAATGAATATATATTGAAAAATCAAGTCAACATTTAACAATTATGGGCGGCTTTGCATGGATGTGGATATTTTTTCCCACCTGTAAAAAAGGGAAGCCGCTGCAACCGCATCCGGCCCAGATGCAGTGCAGCGGCAACAAGGTGTCGGCATCCTGCCAACTGATTTGAATCCCTTCCACAGATGTGGTTGTTCCACTGTCTGCAAATAATTGTTAAGCAATATTTATGCCAAAGAAAACGTTTACCACTTTTCTTTATGGATCATTTCAG
>JAVBTI010000061.1:0-13847 GCA_031556255.1 Deferribacterales bacterium
GGCCGGATTGTCGATCACGGGGGTCTGCCTTATTTGGCGCTAACCGGAGCAGGGTTCATAATTCCCGCGTTCGCGCTGGTCTTTATCTTCGCAAAAAATAAGATACGTTAATTGGCGGCGCCTGCCGCGCAGTCCTGCGGATAAAGGTAGCCGTAGCCCATGCCCGGGTCATCAAGTTCGATTATTTTGTAGTTGTTCATCGATTCAACCAGACGGCGGGCGAAAATATTGTTCACATGGTGTCCCGATCTAACGGCGTGTATGTGCCCCAGCATACGGTGGCCGATCAGAGATACATCGCCGATAAGATCCAGTATTTTATGGCTGACAAATTCGCTCGAGTGCCTCAGCCCGCCCGGGTTGAGTATTCCATCCTTGTCATCCAACACGATAGCGTTATCCATGGAACCGCCTTTGGCAAGTCCCATCTTCCACAGCATCTCCACCTCTTTCTGAAATCCGAATGTCCTGGAGTTGGCCACTGTGCGGCAGTATACGGCAGGTGTGAGCGCAAGGTGGCGCTTCTGATAACGTATGGCTTCATGCGGGTATTCTATCTCAAACGTAATCTCAAAGCCGCCGCAGGCATAACCGCGCACCTCTTTGTTGTCCACATCCACCTCAACAGGCCGCACAACAGCAAGGTATTTTCGCTTTTCATCCTGAGGCAATATACCCGCCTCCGCTATCAGGGAAACGATGGGGTCGGCACTGCCGTCAAGGATAGGTATTTCCGGCCCTCCTACCTCAATAAAAACGTTATCCACACCGAGCCCGTAAAGAGCGGATGTGAGATGCTCTATCGTACTTATGGGAAAGTCGCCGCAGCTTATGGTGGTGGCAAGCTGGGTGGATGTGACGTTGAAAGGAGATATGCGCACAAACGGGCAGTTTACAACATCGGTACGACAAAACTGCACACCGGTGCCGGACGGCGCGGGCAGGACACGCACAGGCATATTTTTTCCGCTGTGCAGTCCAACTCCGGAGAATGTAAACTCCCTCTGTAATGTAGTCTGGTACAAATATCACCTGCTTTAACGGTGCCGCCGCACGGCCCTTGAAATTCTTCTTAAAAATAGCAAATTAAATGCCATCTGCAAGAAGATAAAAAAAAACTTATATATCAACTAATTGCAAAAATAAAGTAGAAAATAGTCTTGATTTTTTGTCTATAATATGCAACACATTTAAATTGAGCATGCTGTTTATTATCTACAGGGGCATTCCTCAATTTGATTGCAGTTTCTTTGAACCGTTTAAAAATCATTGCAATTTGGTACGGTTACACATTAAACTATAAACTATTATAGTGCTATTAAGGTTATCATATGGGTTTTATCAGTTCGATTAAAAATTTTCTCAAATCTCTGACGGGCAGCGAAAAGAAGCCCAAAATCGTCATCCGGGAAATTGACGCAAAAAATAATCCAAAAAGTTCCCGTCCCGCCTACAAACAGGGCTCGCGCCCGGAAAGCGGCAAAGACAAAACGGCCGTGAAACAGAAGAATATAAAATCCGCTCCCCGGGGG
This sequence comes from Deferribacterales bacterium, assembly GCA_031556255.1. GTDB lineage: Bacteria > Chrysiogenota > Deferribacteres > Deferribacterales > JAISNW01 > JAIRQX01. The sequence goes on from JAVBTI010000061.1 coordinate 1,533, forward strand.
GGTAAAGAATTCACTCCGAAAACAGAGGGTGACGAAAGCACGCGCGCACCAAAACCCGCCGCCGTCAAAGCCCCTAAAGAAGTCCTGCCGGCGGACGCCGCCGCAACTCAAACCACAGGAAAAAAGAGCGGACAAAGAAGCCGAAAAAAAAGCACGCCGGAGAAAAAAGCCGGTAATGCACCGAAAAACACCGGCCCTCTGATAGAGGATTTTGTGCCGGAGGAGTGGGATTATACGCCCCACATGCCTCCGGAAACGGAAAACAAAACCCGTTTCAACGATCTGAACCTATCGACGTGCATACTCAGGGGAGTACATGATATAGGATTCTCTTACTGCACGGACATACAGGCGGAGATACTTCCCCACTCCCTCAAAGGGCTGGATGTCACCGGCAGAGCACAGACCGGGACAGGCAAAACCGCCGCATTTCTGCTTACCATCCTTGAACACCTGCTCGGCAAAAAACCTGAGAAACAACGCAAACACGGCGCGCCGAGGGCACTGATAATGGCCCCCACCCGCGAGCTTGTCATGCAGATAGAAAAAGACGCCCGGGAATTGTCAAAATATTGCGGAGCACGTATCCTGGCCATATTCGGCGGTATAGATTATGAAAAACAGCGGGATGCGCTGGAGGACGACTATGTCGACATCATGATCGCCACCCCGGGCAGGATGCTTGACTATTACAAACAGAAAATCATACGCCTTGACAGGGTGGAGATACTGGTGCTGGACGAAGCCGACCGCATGCTGGACATGGGTTTCCTGCCGGACATGCGCCGAATCATAGACGCCACTCCTCCGAAAAGCGAGCGGCAGACAATGCTTTTCAGCGCCACGCTTACGCCGGAAATCGCCCGCCTCGCCTCCATGTGGACAAACAGCCCCATCAAGGTGGAGATTGAGCCTGAACAGATCACTTCGGCGGATGTGGAACAGGTGGCATACATAGTCACCAAAGACGAGAAATTTCTACTGCTTTACAACCTTCTGAAAAATTTGAATATCCGCCGGGCCATAATCTTCGCCAACCGCCGGGATCAGGTGCGTAAACTAACGGAACGCCTTGAGGCCTGTGACTTCTCCTGCGGCATGCTCACGGGCGACGTTAACCAGGCCAAACGCATAAAAACCCTTGAAAGCCTCAGAAACGGCAAGATAAACATATTAATTGCGACCGATGTCGCCGGCCGCGGCATTCATGTGGAAGGGGTGGAAGCGGTGTTCAACTACACGCTGCCGGACGACCCCGACGATTATGTGCACCGCATAGGCCGCACCGGCAGAGCCGGAGCCAAAGGGCGCTCCATCTCGTTCGCCTCGGAAGAAGATTCATACGTTCTGCCCAATATAGAAGCACACATTAAAGAACCGCTCAAATATATAACCCCTGATGACGAGCTGCTGGCGCCGCTGCCGGAAGAGTATGAGGCCAAGATCAAAGAGATGAAACGCAAACGCTCCGCACCCGCAAAACGCGGAAAGAGCGGCGGCAACAGCGCCGGTAAAAGAAGGCTGCCGGCAAAGAGGCGTTAATGGATCAAAAAACGGTGAAACCGTCGCGGTCTGAGCTCTTCAAGAAGGCACTGCCGGATATGTGCATTTCAGCCGCCGCGGCTGTGCTGCTTCTGCTGGCCACGCCCGGGCCGGATCTCTGGTTCACCGCCTTTTTTGCCTTCACCCTCATTATGTGGGTCTTTGACCGCGGGCGGCTGAAGCCCTGGAAAGCCGCCGCCATAACAGGATTCATTTACTATGTGGTCGGGCTGACATGGATATCCGTCCCCATGACGGTTTTCGGCGGCGCTCCGGGCTGGGCCGGCGCCATTCTTGTGATATTCGCGGGTATTTGCGGCGCTTTTCTCTGCTGGGCCCCCTACGGATATATCATGGGGCGTACAAACAGCCCCCTGCTGGGCGGTCTGGTGTTCATAACGCTGGAAATGCTGAAGGGGAAATATCTTTTCGGCGGACTGCCCTGGCTGAACGTGGGGCTGACCCAGCATAACAATCTCCCGGCATTACAGTCTGTCGCGGTTGTCGGGGAGCACGGCCTGTCGCTGCTTATCATCCTTTTCGGCTCATACCTGTACCGGGCGCTAAAAAGCCGTTCCCGTAAAGATATTTATATAACCGCTGCCTTGCTGACCGTCACATTCGGCTACGGGCTGGTTTATCTGGGCGTACATAAGCCCACCGATACCACCCATACCGCCCGCATGGTGCAGACCGGGATTATGCAGGAAGACAAATGGGATAAAGGCAAGCGCGGAGAGGTGCTGGGCGATCTCATGCGCAGAACGCTTGAGGCGGGGCGGGCGCCGGGGGATTACGACATCATGATCCTCCCGGAAACCTCATTCACTGCAAACCCTTTTACGAACGAAGCCGTCAACGAGATAGTGCGCGAAATCAGTGCGGAAAAACCATTACTTCTGGGTTACGATCGCCGGGTGAAACTGGGGGACGAGACCAAATTGTACAACAGCATGGCGCTGGTACAAAACGGCACGATTTTACAGAATTACGACAAAATGCGCCTGGCCCCGTTCGGCGAATACTTCCCCCTCGAAAAACAGCTCTATCCGATACGCAAGTTCTTTTTCGGCACCGGCCCCCTCTTCTCCCCCGGCACAGTGCCGGCGGTCTTTGAATACGGGGATCTGAAAATAGCACCGCTGATATGTTTTGAAGGAGTTTTCTCCGAAATATGGCGACAGCGGGTTATGCTGGGCGCGAACGTATTTGTATTAATATCAAACGACGCATGGTTCGGTAAATCGTTCGGGCGCACACAGCACATGGCCATTGATGCCATACACGCCGTGGAGTACGGCCGGTACATGATCCGCGTTACCCAGGACGGGATTTCCGCTCTTATAGAGCCCACCGGGAAGAAAGCTATTGTCTTTCCAGAAAAGAGGTACTATTTTAATGATGTACAATTTGCCACAGAAAAAGGGATTACGTTTTTCGCGCGGTTCGGATATGTATGGTATGTAACCGTCATATTCGCATACGCCGTATATCTGCTGCGGGAACGCAAACACAGGCGCGCCGGCGGCAAATAGTTTTTTAACTTGAATATTAATAAGATAACAGTTATATAGTGCTTTCGGAGGAAGTGGAATGGGAATAGGTACTAATCAGATTCTGCTGGTTTTATTGGTTGTGGTTTTGATATTCGGAGCGTCCAAACTTCCGCAGATTGGCGAGGGAATGGGAAAAGCAATCCGTAATTTCAAGAAAACCGTGAATGAGGCTGACTTAAATATTGACGACGTCACACCGACCAAAAAGATCGCGGCCAAAAAAGAAGAAAAAGAAGAAGAAAACAGTTAATAACACCCGGCGGCATTTGCCGTGCCGGTTATATGGAGAGTGGTGCACTATGGGATTTAGCATGCAGCATTTACTGCTGGTTTTATTGGTGGTGGTTCTGATATTCGGGGCTTCCAAACTCCCGCAGATTGGGGACGGTATGGGGAAAGCGATACGCAACTTCAAAAAATCGGTTAAAGAAGCCGATGAAGAAGTGGAGGACATAACCCCTCCGAAAAAAATCTCCCCAAAAAAAGAAGAAAAGAAAGACGAAGAAGAGTAATAAGGCAGGCGCCGGGGATGCATGTATAAAAAGTTTCTGGGTGCCTATAAAGACAGTGGCAGAGCTGTTTACCGCCTGCACCCCTGCGTAAAGCTTCTCTTTTCGCTCACGTTTGTCGTAACCGCCGGGCTGACAACCAGTACCGGCGTTATGGCGTTATTGGCCGCAATATTATTTTCAGGCGGGCACGCGGCGGGCATTACGCCGCCCGCATTTTTGAAAACGCTCCGCCCGTTTAGGTTTCTGCTTTTATTCACTTTTATAATCCAGCTTTTTCTGACGGCTGACGGCCACTGGGTATTGCCTGATCTTTATACACTCCGCATCGCCGGTTTTTTCACCCTGCGGATGGCATTAATGATAGGCTTTTCCGCACTGTTTGCCTTTATCACCCAGCCTGTGGATATTGTAAGAATATTTTATCTTCTCTTCCAACCGTTGCGGATTTTTCGCATATCCCCCGCTGACGCGGCCCTCTCCATGCTGATAGCGCTGCGATTCATCCCTTTGCTTTTTACGGAAGGGGAAAAGATTATGGACTCACAGCGCCTGAAAGGGCTGCTTCCGGCCAAAGGTGAAAAAAGAGGACGGTTAAAGATAATCATGGGCTCAGTATCGCTCGTTGTGCCCCTGTTCGTACGAACTTTCCATTACGCCGCGCAGATAGGGATCACGCTGCACTACAGGCGGCATGACGGAGGATTTCTGCGCCTGTGCCGCCCGACTGCGGTGGATTTCGCCATTGGCGTTCTTTTTGTGATCACCGGGGTCGCTCTAACGGTTGCGGGAAATGTTTAATAAAAAATGTTTGTGCGAATACAACGGCGCCGGATATGCCGGCTGGCAGTTTCAGGACGGGCTGGACACCATACAGCAGCAGATTGAAACGGCACTTGAAAAGCTTTATAATAATAATATTCGCATCGCCGGAGCCGGGCGCACCGACGCCGGAGTCCACGCTTACGGCCAGGTTTTCAGCTACAATACGGAAATTGACAGACCCAACCACGCCATTATGTGCGCCCTGAACAGCATGCTCCCCAGGGACATTGCCGTAACACGTGTGGAAGATGCCCTGCCGGGGTTCCACGCCCAGTTTTCCGCAATCAACAAGACATACCATTATCTTATACTGAACAGAGAGGCGCGGGCAGCGCTGGAACATGAACGGATGTGGTTTCGACGGATGCCTATAGACGTGGATCTCTTACGCTCCGTTCTGGAACCGCTCGCGGGAACTCACGATTTCGCCTCTTTTTGCGTGAAAAAAAGCCTGAAAAAGAATACTGTCCGCACGGTTAACTTTATTACCGCGGATAAAAATGGTGATTACATAAAGATCAGAATCAACGCCAACGGCTTCCTGCATAACATGGTACGGATAATTGTCGGCAGCGCGGTGCAGCTCACACTTGAAGGCGGAACGCCAGCGGATATGAAGGCAATCCTCGAAGCCAGAGACCGGCGCACGGCACGGGTGACGGCACCGCCGCAGGGGCTGTATCTGGAAGAGGTATTCTATTAAGCGGCCCCGTTCTGCTCCGCCATTCAGGCCCCCGGGCCGGAATCCGGATTTAATAATAATTAAATTTCATATATTTTATTCCTGATTGCGGGTCAAGCCCGCAATGAAGGCAAAGAAACGCTTTTTGACAAGTTGCACGGCACACAAAGCTACCCTTGCCAAATTATCATAAAAGGTAATATATTGGCGAAGGAGTAAACACTAAAATGTCCAATCAGATTCACGGCGAACCGATCCCGTTTAATGAGCTGGCATCCGATATTCAGGGCGAGCTTTATACGGACAGGCTGCGGACAGTCATGCTGTCCACCGACGCTGGGCTTTACCAGGTTGAACCTGAGGCCCTCCTGTATCCAAAAAACACTCAGGATGTGGTCTCCGCGGTAAAGTTTGCGAAGAAATACAGTCTGCCCGTCCATCCGAGAGGTGCGGGAAGCGGCCTCTGCGGCAGCGCCATAGGGCGCGGGATCATTATAGACTTCACAAAATTCATGAACTCACTGCGCGCCTTCAATCCGGACCAGCTTACCTTCAGTTGTGAGCCGGGATACCGCTATGGGGAACTGGAACAGCTTCTGACAGGCACAGGACTTTTCTTCCCCCCCGCCCCGTCCAGCGGCGAATATGCCACCTTCGGCGGGATGTATGGCACAAACGCGGGCGGCGCCTATTCGGTGAAGTATGGCAACGTGGCCGATTACCTTATTGACGCCGAAGTGGTGTTTGCCGACGGCTCCGTAAGAACGCTGAACGATGTGGCATCCGTAGCCCCGGATCAACTCCCGCCTGCATTTTATGAACTGTTTAATGAAGTAAACGCCAATCAAAAACTGATTTCATCCGCCTACCCCGATGTGCCCTGCAACGTCTGCGGTTATGAACTGAGGCAACTCGCGGAAAACGGCAGGCTGCACCTCCACAAACTGCTCGGCGGTTCCGAAGGCACCCTCGGCATAGTAACGGGGCTGACGTTCCGCCTCCAACGCAAGCTATTATATAATAATCTTATTGTGGCATACTTCACCGATATTGTCTCTTCCGCCAGGGCCGCGCAGCTCGCGTTGGTAAAAAAGCCGGCGGGCATTGAGATAATGGACAAATCACTCCTCAAAATAGCCACGGAACACGAACCCTCACTGAAAAACAGGATCCCGGAGGGGTACGACAACGTGCTCCTGATAGAGTTTGAGTCGGACGACCGGGCTGAAGCGGAAAACACCGCCAAAGCCTGTATGGGTGAGATAACAGCGCAAAAACTCTCCCCGGAGATATCCCTGGCGCTGACCGCCGGGGAGCAGGAACAGTTCTGGGCCGTACGGAAAGCCGCCGTGCCCATCCTCTATCTTTTGAAAGGAAAAAAGCGCATCATCCCGCTGATAGAAGATGCCGCCATTCCATCAGACAGACTTGTGGCCTATTTCCACGGGCTGTATAAAATATTCGAAGAGCGCGGCGTTGGCTTTGTGCTTTACGGCCATATAGCGAAAGGGCTTTTGCACTCGCGACCGCTTCTGGATATGAAAGACAAACACGACATCGGGCAGTTGAAACCTATTGCCGACGCGGTATTTGATCTGGTACGCGGACTCGGGGGCACAATATCAGGAGAACACGGCGACGGCAGGATACGCAGCTCCTACATCCCTCTCCAATACCGTGATATCTATGAAATTTTTCTGCAGGTCAAGCATCTGCTCGACCCCAAAAATATACTCAATCCCGATATTAAAACCCACGCCGACCCGCAGCAGATTGTCAGCAACCTCCGTTACGGCGCGGCCTACAACGCCATGGATCTTTCCAACAAACTGCTGATATGGGAAAACGGGGCGGCCGACGAGATAGAGCGCTGCCACGGCTGTTCCAAGTGTACCACGGTGACTGTGGCCACCCGCATGTGCCCGGCGTACAAATCGACGCGGGATGAGGCCAGCGCGCCCAAAGCAAAGGCCAATATCCTGCGTGCGCTTATCAGCGGCAGGATCGAAGATTCGCAGCTTTATCAGAAAACATTCCAATCGGTCATGGACAGATGTTTTAACTGCGGAAGCTGTTCAAAAGAGTGCCCCTCACAGGTAAATATCCCCAAACTGGCACTGGAGGCCCGCAGCCAATACGCGCTGAAATTCGGCACGCCACTGGAATATAAAATAGTAACCGGGTTCGAACTGTTTGCCAGATACACCCGCAAACTTTTCCCCGTAATAACGCCTGTTATGCGCTTCAAAGCCATGCGGAAGCTGGCGGAAAAAGCTGTCGGTATAGCCTCCGAACGCGAATTCGTTAAGTTCACCCCCCGCTCGCTGTTTGACAGATTCGCACCGGTGATCGGCGCCGGCGATAAGAAAGCGCTCTATTTTGCCGGCTGTTACGCATCCTACATGCGCCCGGAAATAGGTGAAAGCACCATACGGATGCTGAACCGGCTGGGGTATAAGGTGCTTCTGCCAGACCAGCACTGCTGCGGCATACCGCACGTCTCCAAAGGGATGGCTGAGGGTGCCCGGCAAAAGATTGAGGATAACCTGAACAATTGGGGCAGGCTGCTGGACGAGGCGGACATTATCGTCGTCAGTTGTTCGTCCTGCGCGCTTTCCCTTGTCAAAGAGTGGGGCTACTATATCGGCGGCGAACTGATCGAGAGGATCAGAAAGATGACCGTGCATATATCCACGCTGATGGATGGTAAGATAGCGGAGCTGGACCCTCAGTTGAAAGGGCTTTCGGTGGCCTATCACAGCCCCTGCCACATGAAACTCCTGCCGGACAGCACGGCAAGCTGGCGCGTGCTTTCAAAGGTGGGCGGTATGAAAGCCGTTTCCCTGAAAAGCAGTTGCTGCGGCATGGCCGGAAGCTGGGGAATATCCGCGAAAAATTACGAGGAATCGGTCAGGATAGGCGCGCCCATGGTGATGAGCCTGCTGGAAAGCGACTGCAATATATGCGTCACCGACTGCCCCACCTGCGAAATGCAGCTAAAGCATCTGAGCGATAAGCCAGTGCTGCACCCGGTGGAGGTGATTGACAAGATATTGACCCAATGAACCGTGATGAGCCCGCATCATTTTGTTGCCGCCTCCTCCGACAATCCTCATGTACATCTGTGTACACTACGGTTGCCTCAGTCAGCGGCGTCGCTCGCTGCGATGCAATAAGCACATAATATGTAACTTCTCTCCCCTGCGTAGAGGGGGAGATCGCTGATAAATATCCTTTTTCGTCATTGCGGGCTTGACCCGCAATCCAGAATAAAGTAATAAGGGAAATCCTTATTTCATCAATCCCGGCTCGAAGGCCGGTGTGACAGAGTTCTATTCCGGAGCAAGCCCGCAGTGGCGGGCAACAAGGCGGTGCTATATGTCTTCCAATATTAAAATAGCTCTTGTGGTAATAGTTCTTGGTGTGATAGTCGCCGTCTCCATGTACTTTTACATGTCCGGCGACAGCTACTCGCTGCTTAAAGAGGCTGAAAGACTTTACGCCGAGGGCGACATTTACGGCGCCAACGACAAGGCCGGCGAGGCGCTGCAGGATGACCCCACAAACCGCAAGGCAATCGACCTGAAAGCCAAATACTATAAAGAGGTGCAGGACGATATCAACTACAAAAAGGCCGTGGAAGAGTACCGCGCGGGCGTAAATGAGATGAACAGGCAAAACTTTCAGGAGGCCGCCATCCGCCTTTACAAAGCCCTCGACCATATAGACAATATAAGCGAAAACGCACGGCCGTACGCACAGGCGCAGGAGCTCCATAAAGAAGTGGTTGCCCAGTATAACCTGCTGGACAGCAAACTCACAGAATACTATTACAACAACGCCCTCAGAGCATACGGAACTGAGGATTACGCCCGGGCATACGAATATCTGCGGCAGGCGCCCAAAGAAACGGCTCAGGTTATAGAGTTACGGAGCAACATAGCCTACGACCTGGGGATGAAGCGCCATCAGGAAATCATGATAAACCCGTCCGGCTACCCTTTGTCATATTATAACGACGCGATTTACTGGTTCAGGCAGGTCAGCTCCTCGTCCCCCCACTACAAACAGGCACAGGACGCGATCGGAACGCTGACGGAAAATATGCCGAAAAAGTAGGTTCTTAAGGGGTTTCAATTTTGAAATACTCCAGCGCACTTAAGACCTTTTATTTCGGTAAAATGCCCGCCAACAACCGTAGCCGCGATGATTGGAACTTTAATTTATGAGTTTTATACAACTTCATAACTGACTGTAAAAATCTTGATATTTTCAATTTCAAAATACGGTAAAGAACAGATAGTGTTTAATTCTTTAGTAGCCTCTTTTTTAATTCCTCGAACCGGCGTATATTTTTAAACACCTGCGTAAACACAGCAATAACCTCATTGTTAGAGCATAAACAGTCGCAGGAAGCGATCAAAAACCCTGACGAAAAATACGCCGAAAAATAAAAACCAAATTAAATGTTCGTTTTGTTAACTCACCCTCAATGCCGGGGAAAACAGCACCTCTTTTTGAAATCCGTATATGATTTATAGACGGTGATTTTTTCGATTGACAGGGCTGATCTTTTTGGATTAATAGTTGTAAAGTAACTTAATTATATAGGACATTAACAGTCTGAATATGATAAAAAGAGTGCAAAACAAATGCGTTCGGCCGGCAAGGTGCGGTTGGACGTTTTTTATGCATTGCATGAAACAGTTTATTGTCAAATAACTGATATTTGACTGAAGTTCTTGAGGAGGAACGGAAATGGATTTATTGAAAGATTCAGTTTCGCGCAGATCATTTCTTAAGGGAATGGCTGCCGTGGGCGCCATGGGCGCCGTTGCCGGCTGCGGTAAAGACGACGGTGAAACGATCATCGGAGGGCCAAGTACCCTTCCGAACTCGGTTGAACCGGAAGATCTTACCGATCTTTCGTCATTCGACAAATTTTGGGCAAGCTGTCCGCATAACTGCGGAACATCCGGCCGCTGCGTCAATACGCTGTGGGTAAAAAACGGCAAGATAAAGCGGGTCACCACTGACGACTTCGAGGTTGACAACGCCGGGAACCGGGTCAGGCCGGATGATATAAACGACCCAAGAAGACTGAGCTGTGCCAAGGGGCATGCTTATAAATACCGCGCCTATCACAACGGCCGTCTGAAGTATCCTATGAAGCAGACCAAGGCGCGCGGCGATCTGACCGGTTTTGTACGCATCAGTTGGGAGCAGGCCTATGACGAAGTTCTGAAGAAATACTGGGCTATATACTCCAAATACGGCGCGGCAGCGATACACTCCGGCGGCGGCCCTGCCGGCGCGAGCTACGGAGGAGAAGGTGTGGCTGCGGGTACGGTCGCGGGAGTGATAACCTCCGGTGGCGGTACCAGGCAAACATACTCTGACCACAGCTTCCACCAGTATAACTACGGACGCCAAATCGCGGGTCTACCGAATTCAGGCGCCTATTATGAAGAAAATGTGAACATGGGGGCACAGCTTCGCGCTGTGGCACTTGGGAGGATAAAAAACTGGGTCTCCTTCGGCACCAACTCTATGACAACAAACAACGCCATGTCCTATGTTTATCTGAAAGCCAACCAGGAAGCCAAAAAACTCGATCCAGCCTTCAAGCATTACGTCATTTCCCCTGAACTGACCGACACAGGCGTACTTTGCGCCACAGACTGGGTGCAGATACGTAACCAGACCGACCCGGCCATGATCGCAGCCATGATCTACCACATGATCGACAAGACATTCAACGCTGACGGTACAATCAGCGCAACTCCATTGCTGGATGTCGACTATATCGACACCGTTCTTTACGGCTTCTTCGATTCGCCCCAGTACTGGGTCAATACGACGGGAACAGGTGACGTTGCCGGCGCCATCACGCTGACCGACCCATCAGACACTACAAACTGGCACAAGATAAATGCAGTGCCCTCCGGCAGGTCTTATGCTTCATGGATTATGGGCTCGGACGACCGTCTGACAAAAGCTATGTATAATGACAGCCGCAATACAGGTACATTAGGGAAGAACTACACCGCCCAGAAGTTTGCCAATGGTTCCCAGACTGTTCCCCGCGCAGGGAAATGTTCCCTGCTTGTGAACGGTCAGCCGGCGCACAGCGCAAATATGGGCAATACAGCCTATTACACCAAGAAAGACTACATGACCCCAAAATCTCCGGCGTGGGCTGAAAAGATCACGGGCGTTCCTGCGGCTACTATTGAAGAGCTCGCCAAACTCTACGCAAACGCATACAAAACAAACAGCCCCATTATGACTGAATGGACAGGCGGTTTGCAGAAATCCGAGAACGGTGTCATTACGCTGTATGCCATTCAGACCCTCTTCGCGCTCACCAGAACCTGGGGTCTGAGCTACGGCTCCACCGGCGGCATGTTCACTACATGGGCCACGAATATTAAAGATATCAATATGGGTGTAGCCGCAGCGTCACCGGTCACACTGCCTGGAGTGCCCAAAGTGAACACATCCGACCTGGTCAGCGCCGATGCCGGAAGTTCCACTGCTCTTGGCGGCAGTAACGTGCCGGCAATGTCATGCACTGAGCATCATCAGGGACTGTACTTTGCTTTCAAAGAAGTGCTGGACGCCAAAGGTTTCACAGGCGCGTCCAACCCGGAATGGGACGGCAGCTCCCGTTACATGTTTAATGCGGCCAGCTCAAAAGCACAGGTTCTTTATAAAAGGGCCAGCACCGGCACAGCCTATGTAGATAAGCCCATGACATTAAGCGACGGCTCTACAAGAACATACCGTGATTGGGTGACCGATGCGAACGGCAATCCGGTTTTCACCGGCAAGCGTATGTATATCGGCGGAGCAGGCACCAATATGAACGGCGTCGGCAACCCTAACTGGGCGGCTGAAATTATGCGTCTGCTGCCCCTTGCCGGCTGGCCGTCGGAAGGTTCCGGCCAAACTGTGGAATACGTTGTTGAAGACCCCGACACTTTCTGTATGGCGACCTTTGATTTCCACCTCTCCACCCAGGCAATGTTTGCCGATTATGTATTTCCTTTGGCAAACTCACTCGAGGGTTACGACTCCAAAAGCTTCGGAGAGACTTCCTACACCGGCGGTTCAGCAGCACCTGTGCGTTCCTTTATCAGGCCTGCTGTCATTACTCCTCCCGGAGAATCTATGGATGCATGGGACGCGACCTATATGG
>JAVBTI010000014.1:0-7510 GCA_031556255.1 Deferribacterales bacterium
TATTCATTGTTATCAAACATTTTATCAGCTCCTTTCTGCCCGGCATATCCGCCCCGGCTTCTGTCTGTTCGAAGCCGCGGCTCTGTTTATCTTGACCAGGCACTGCTTTTGCGATACAATAATCAACAAATAGTCAAACGCATTTTGAGGTATTCTGTATGACTAAAAGCCGGAAAGTTGTACTGTCTCTTGCACTGATCGCCATAGGCATGATGCCTTTTGTCGGTGTAACAATGGAGTCTAATGACTTCGTGCCGTTTATATCGCTTGTAATATGGCTCCTTGCCTGCATTTGCGCACTCTGTCTTATTCCCGCTCTGGAGGATGGACACTTGTACAGAATATTGTCCCTTTGTACATACGCCGTGCTGCTGCTTCTGATTGCCGGCGGTATGAGCAAATCAAAAATGTTTATTTACATATGTATTTTCATATCACTGTACCTGCCGGCCTTTGCCATGTTTATGCGCAGAGAAATCGAACATCAACACATTGTCCTACTGTTCTGTGTGTCTATAGGCTTGTCTGTACCCTTCATTTGGCTGGCCGGTGACTTGCTGAATCTCTTCACCCCGACTGGCTTGTCCCTTGAAATACCGAATAAAGCAACACATATTTTATTGTCAGTTCCCGCGGCATTCACTTTTCTTGCATTGTGGCTGTTTTTCCGTATCAGAAAAATACAGTGTGCATACCCAACCCTGCTGGTGGCGTCCTTTTGGTTGCCAATATCGGTAATGTTATTTGATAGAATTGTGCCCGGTTCATAATCATCGCCGGAATATATTATCCCACACGGGCTCTTGATTATTGAGCAAAAAATCGCTATATTTGCGCCTTACTTGACCAAACCCCCATTCGAGCGCCTCTCGAATCTCCGGCGCATTATAATAGATTGCGCGCCCTTCGCCGGGCAACATACCCCAGTTGATATCACCGCCTCTTTCCAGCTCGCCCTGTATTCGTTTATTATAGTTGGAAAGCATGCTATACGGCCCCTGTTTGAAAGCGGTCACAACCAGCGCCGCCTGCTCTTCCCCGCTTAGGCCCTGCATATAAGGTCGGAGCATCTGATCATACTCTTTCAGCACCGACGCCACAACGTAAACGCCGCCTTTATCACTCAGCAGGCAGTTATCCCGGAAACTGTCCCACTTCTGTTCATCCGTGGCGTTTTCCGGCAGGCCCTGCATCGTTATTTTTTTGATCATCCCATCCGCACCCGGCGCCAGCACATTTTTCCGGAATACTTCATACCCTGTGGCGGCGTTGATGTTGTAGGAACCTATATCCCAGGTATTGGAACTGAACATGGAGCGTTCACGTGTTGACTCATCGGGATTTCCGTCCACATACTTTTTTATCCCTGAATAAGATATTCTCGACGGGGAAGACATATCCTGAAATATATTCCAACCTTTAAGATGTTTGTAATCATATCTTGTCTTCTCATCCGCCATAGCGCCGACAATAGCCTCCGGCGGCACTCCGGATTCCTGTCCGGCGTTATTGATATCCAGACTCAAACTCTTTGCCAATTCTATGGCGGCTTTAGAGTAGATCATCGGGTTTTCAAGCGGATACTTCTTCTTCAAATCTTCATACACTGTCAGGTCTTTGGTCAGCGGGGCAATCGGATCGTATGGCATCATGCTCTGTTTCTCCGCTGTCCGCCAGTCTTTTTGTGTGTCGGCATGAGCGGGATAGCCCATCTCCTGTGTGTACCCTGAAAAGTCGCTGCCGGTACCGGACGGTTCTGTATTAGCGGCATATACATTGTTACCTTTGGACAGAAAAGATACGCCGTGCTTTTTCCCCTCAGTGCTATTGATACCTGTGCCCAGCTCCCGGCCCCTAAAGGGGCTTTCTGCCGGGACATCGGTACCGAAATCCCGCTCCCGCCGGTCGCCGCCGTTTTCCGTCATTGCGGCCCTGAGCCGCAATCCAGGAGAGTTAATTAATCCGTCAGCCCCTCCTCCCGCCATGTCCGCGGCGCTCTGCTCCGCCTCAGCCTTCTTCATCTCTTCGGCCTCATAGTCTTCCAGTTTAGGCATCGCCCCGGCGTCGTCGCTGTTGAACAGATTTATCATCCAGTCGGTGCGGTCATGATTATACCTGTCCAGCGCTTTTTTTCGCGGCGTGCGGATATCCGCGCCGTGGTCGATCATCTCAGACAGCCGTTCCCGCGCATAACCCGGATCGTATTCATTGTTATCAGGCATTTTATCAGCTCCTTGTTTATTCTCCTCATTTTACCACGCGTCCGGGGGCATCGGAATAAACTCTTCACGGGTCTGTATCACGGGGAACACCGCGCCCAGCTCCGGGTCGGCGATCCGCGCCTGGCAGTCGAGCATATCGTCGTGGGCGGAGACTGGGAAGGCCCGGTACTCGTCCGTGAGGAACTCGTCCGTCAGATTACGCGCCCGCCCTTCGGTGTCGACGTATTGCAGGCGGCGGGGCAGGTAGATGCGGCGCTGTTCGTAAATGGGCACCAGTTTGCGTATCCTGTCGTTCTTGGGTATCTGTCCGCCGAGGGGGGTGATGGGGAAGCGGTAATTTTCCGCGTCCTGCACGTATTTGATATGTTCGATGTCCGCCTGCATGCCGTATTTTTCATAGCCGACGCTCAGGGGTTTGTATTCGCGGTGGAGCCTGATGAGGTTTGACGCCCGCTGGGTGAGGTTGAGCCGGTCGCGCAGCCCGTCGATGATGTAATACGCGCCGTCGTGGTTGAGCCCTATTACCCACATCACTGTGTAATCGCTGCCCCGCTTCTTTTCCCCGGCGGGGTCGACGAGGATGTAGCGGTTCATCCGCCGCCACTTGGCCGGGTCGGGCTCGTAATATGAAATCCACTCGTCCCGGAACCCCATCGCGGCGTCGATAAGCGGGTTCTGGAGCATCTGGCAGGCGAAGACATAGGGGCCCATGTCGCGGCGCTTCTCCGCGAGCTTTCCGGATGAGAGCAGCACGGGGCTGCCGTCATACTGTCCGTTGTCTGTGGCGGGGTGGACGCGGGGTTTTGCGCTGCCGTTGGCGAGGATTTCGGCGTAGGTGTCGTTCGTGTGGTAGCGTGTGCCGATGATGCGGCGGCGGCCGCCGTCGGCGCCGAGGTTGAGGGAGATCTTCCAGGCGTCGGTGGTTTTGCGTATCTGTTCGGGTGTGAAGACCGACTCGAGGGTAACCACGTCGTCATAGATGAGGAGGTCGAAGTGTTTGCTCGTGGGCTGGCCGTCTACGAGTCCCCAGGCCTCGATGGTGGCCTCTTTGGGGTTGGATGAACGTTTAACCACAAGCCCGGCGTCTTCGCTCCATGTGCGTCCGTCGCCTTTGGACGGCGGGCGGAGGTGTGGCCACAGCTCCCGCAGCAGGCTGTTCTGTTCGCACTCACGCTTAATCTGACGCAAAAACCCTTTTGCGATGGGGCGGGAGTGGGAGAAGATCCCGGCTGTGGTTTCGGGGTTGCGGCAGATGTCCTGGAGCGTCAGCGCGAAGGTGATGATGGTGGACTTGTAGTGTTCGCGCCCCCAGAGGTCGATGAAGCCGTCCGGGGCGGCCTGTACTTCCCGGCAGCGGTCGTAGAGCCAGTCTTTGTCGATATCCGCCCGGCCGAGGATGTGCAGGATGAAGAAAAAGAGGTCGTTTTCGGCGAGGGCTTTCACATCCGCGGGGGTTTCGAGGACGGCTTTGTAGGCTTCGTGGGCTTCCGTTCTGGTCATTTCGCCTCCTTTCCCGTCATCCCGTCACTTGTATGTGGCCGGGGGCCACGCTGCGCGGCATTCTTTTTTTTTCCGTCATACCCGTCCGCCCCCGGCGATTTTGCGTATCAGGGCGATAACTTCGGGGCCGGCGGAGTGCTCGATGTTCGCGGTGACGGTCGCGTCGACTTTCTCCCGGAACATGCCTATGTGTTTGCCGAGGAGCTCAAGGGCTCTGTTCGCGGGGGAGTATTGCCCGGCGTCGATGGAAAGCTCCGCGACCTTGAGCAGCTTGCTGATCACGGAGTCCTGGTCCGGCCCGGCCTGTGCCGCGCGTTTGTCCATCGCCCTGTCAATAAGGGCCATGACCCTGCTTTTCCGCAGGAGGGCACGGCCTGTTTTTTCGGCGTTTTTGACGCTGTATCCCGCCCTTATCGCGGCCTGGGCGGCGTTCCGGTCGACAAGATATTCCCGGACGAAACATTCCTGTTTGGCTGTAAGATTTTCTTTTGTCATATTTTTCACTCTTTTGTTTTCAATATCGGAGAGTAAAGGGGGTTGCCGCGCCGCTTTTGTTTATATATTAAGGAGCTTATGTTGTGCGCGGCTTTCCCTTCGAGAGTAATATCGCATATTTTTAAAAACTTTGCGCGACACCGGATACACCTGAGACAGCTTCTTCAGTTCAGTGGTTTTTTTATCCGCTGCCGTTCTCAGAATCTTTCCGTGTTTTTTTCCAGATATCTGTCCAGCGAGTTTGCATATACGCGCCAGCAGGCTTATTGCCGGGAGCCGAGGTTGGCGGCCTCCAGGTAACCCCCGTTGATAAGGCGGTAGACCGTGTGTTTGCTGACAGCCAGCCTCAGCGCCACTATATGTACCGGCAGCAGTTTATCCGGCGAAGTCATCCGTACCCTCCCTGTTTTGATGCGGCGTCAGGAGCGCTATTGGGCGCTGCCCGGCGAGCCTTTCTTTTGTGTCCGTCTCCAGGGCGGCGTTGTTCAGCAGGGCCTCGCGGGCGTCCTCCAGTTTATGCCTGGCGCGGATACGGTTGTATGCCTCCCGCAACTGGGCGCGGGTGATGTCAGGCTCCGCCGTGAAACAGATATCCCGCCAGCCGATGGCCCGCACAGCCTCGAGCAGCGCGTGGTTGCCGGGGAACTCCGGCGTGCCGTAACTGCCCCCCACGCGGCTCATCTCCGCGAGCACAAGCCCCCAGACCTCCTCCCCCGACAGCTCCGGCGGGAGGATGAGTTTCCGCGCCCGTTCGTACAGTGCGGAAACGGTGGGGAAGAAGGTCTCTTCCAGCAAAACCTGTTCGATCACCGCCATAAAAACCGGTGCCGGCACCTCCGCCAGCAGCTTGTGCCATATCCTGCCCGCGGGAGCCAGGCCGCCGTTTTCGATGAATCTCGGGATCGCGCCTTTCAGCCCGGCGCCGGAAAGCAGCCCCATTCCAGCCATGAATTCGTTTTTAGTCATGATCGAACCCCTGAAAAGTCGTATTATACACCGGTCGCACGGTAAAGCGCGGGTACGGATGCGTCAAACCGGATGCAGCGCCAGGCGGCTTTCGAGCGGACAACCGCAGCATACTTACTGGTATGTGAGGATTGGCCGCGAGAAAACAACAACGCGATGCGCCGGTTTCACGCGTTCGTAAATCCCGCTCCATGAATTCGTTTTTAGTCATGATCGAACCCTCCGTTTGCCAGCACTCTGGCAATTTCCCCCGCCTGCCCGGCTCCAGTGTCCGCCGGGAGCGGCTTTGGCACGCGCGTCTGATTATCCCGTATGGGGAAAAGCCCCTGATACCCGCCTAAAACCGACTTCCGCACTATTTTCACCCGGTCGGTGTCGTTCGCGGCGCTGTCCAGCACTTTGAAGGCGAGCTTCGCGGCGTTCAGGGTCAGCGGCTTTTTTTTCGCCTTGCGGTCTTCCGCCCACTGCCTGAGGGACTCCCTCAGCTCCGGGTTCCGGGTGTAAAGATCGATGGCGTCAGCAACAGGATCAGGATCAGGATCAGAATCAGTATGGTTGACATTGCCGCCGTCCGCTGAGTGTTGTTGAGCGGTGTTGAACGGTGTTGAAGGGTGTTCGGGGCTGTGGTTTTTTGCTTGCCGCTGGCGGATTTCGGCGGATTTTTTGCCCGCTTCGCTGCGTTTCCGGACGGCCTCGTCGTACTGCGCGTTGTTGTGCTCAACGCTTTGCAGGAGAGCGTTGAAACCTATCTGCGCGGCGACACTGCCGAACACGGCCGGTTCTCCCGTCTTCTGAAAGCGGACAAGGGCGGCCATGACCTCTTTGTACTCTTCGGGGGGGAGCAGGCTTATCAGCTCGAACCTGTCAAGATGGATGGTTATTGTGCTGCGCATTCACGCCCTCCTCTTTCCGGCGGGGAGGGGCGCTTTTTCCGCCTTCGTTTTTTTCCTGTGGGCATAAAAAAACTCCTGTAATTTAGCAGTGAATTACAAGAGCGCGGGAGGGTATAAAAAAAATACCGCGAAGGTACAACCTTTGCGGGCGTCAGAAAAGTATCCGGCTTTTCCGCAAGGCAGTCATACCATGCGGGTTCATCACGTGGTGCGCGATATTTATTGAATACACCCGGAACGGAAAAATGTCAAGAATGAAATACGCGGCCCTTTCAGCAGTATGTGAAGGCCGCCACGACCCGGCCGATAATCTGTACCTGCATGGATTCGCACTCCTCGGCGGAGATGAACACCGGCTCGAAATTTTTGTTTTCCGATATCAGGCGCAGCCCGCCGGGCATCCACTGCACCATTTTCACCAGCAGGGCGTCGTTCACGCGGATGACGTATATCCCTTCCGCCCGGACACTCTGCTCCGCGATATCGATAAAAATGAAATCGCCGTCATCAAAACGCGGGGCCATCGAGTAGCCGGACACCTTTATGCACTGAATCTGCCTGCCGTTGGGCAGCAGCGTTTCGGGGATTTCGTAGACCCCGTCGGGTTCTTCGCTGAACACTTCCACGCCGTAGCCCGCGGCGACGCGGACGTTTTTAAAGTACGGCACCTGTTTAAACCCGCCGGCGGCGCGCTCCCGCAGGACTCCCGAGCCGGGCTCCGGCAGCGCATCCCCCGCAGGGGGCGGGGTGTAAAAAGACTCTTTGGCGGGGAAGCGGAACCCGCCCTTATCCCGGCCTGCTTTGCCGGTTAAAAGCCACTGCCGGTCGAAACCGAGAGCCACAAGCCGCTCGACCTCCTGCGGGGTCAGCTTTTTCACACTGCCGCCCTCAATATTGGCGATCCTCTTTTCATTGGTGCCAATCTTCAGAGCCAGCTCTTTCTGGCTGCATTTCAGCAGATGCCTGACTTCTTTAATGATATCAGTTAGTTGCATAAAAATACCTAAAATAAGTAGAATTGCTATTTTTTACTTGACACTCCTAATTTTTAGGAGTAAATTTAATTCGGATGTTAACCGTCCGGCCGGGCTCACCGCCGGTGCCCGGATATTGATTATAGAGGGTGCGGCCATGCATGTAAAGTATAAAAACAGGGATTTTTTAAGGGAGGCTGCCGTATGAGATTTTGTTCGGTATGCGGCGCGCCGCTGAAGGCGGATGAGATTGACGCCAACTGGTGGCGGCCTGACCCGGTCTGCGACGGGTGCGCCTGGCTGGCTCTGACGGAGCGGCCGGGCCTGCCCGCGCTGGCGGAGTTCGAGGAGCTGCTGAAAGCTCACGACTGGGCTTTCGACTTTGCGGACGACGGAGGGGAGTATCGCCGGGGGCTGGCCGAGCACAACACGATCCACTGGGCGCTGAAAAGCTATATGG
>JAVBTI010000107.1:0-16514 GCA_031556255.1 Deferribacterales bacterium
GTGCTGGCATAGCTCAATCGGTAGAGCAGCTGACTTGTAATCAGCAGGTTGGGGGTTCAAGTCCTCTTGCCAGCTTAGAAAAAGGACAACTTCGGAAGTGCTCAGGCTGTTGAAAAGCTGCCTTTTTGACAGTCTGAGCACCCGGTTTCGGTATAAAGGTACTTTATCGGCACCCTGCCTGGGTTTTAGCATAAAGCAGGGTATAAGATTCAAGAAGAAAAGCTGAACGGCTGTAATGCCGAAGTCACATTAGAAATCTCCTCTCACGTGCTGTTGTAGTCGGTGGCACGGTTTTTTTTTCATATTTTAAAACATATAACAGTTTTAATATGCCGGTTTAGAATTAAAAAATCTCGACCTGTGATTTTATTTGTGATAAAAAGCGCTTATCAGTTAGGTACTTGCTTGTTATGTGCGCCGGTTTGCGCTGTTGCGCGCCATGGAAGGGTGTATGCAGAAAATACGCTTAAGAACCAGATTTATTATATTATTTGCCGGGATTATGATGCTGTCGTTGTTGCTTTCCACCTTTCGCAGCAACTATTTCCAGCACAGGCAGATGGTTAACGAGATGCGGGAGAAGGCATACGCCCTGTCGCAACAGATGGCATCGGTGTGGGACTTTATGTCCATCCACCAGGATCGCATAAATTACGACGCCAACGGGACCTTCAACTTTAAAGGGCTGCACTGTTCCCTTGTGGGCAAGAGCATAGGGAAGCTGTTCGGCCTGAAAACGGGTTATGTGACCAGATACGTCAACCACAACCCGCGCAACAGAGATGATATCCCCGATGAGTTTGAGAGCGTTGCGATAGCGCTTTTTAAAGAAAAGAAGTCGCTCCGGGAAGTGTATGAACTCACCGAATATAAAGGCGCGGAAGTGTTTCGCTATGTGACGCCTATGTATATGGAGAAAAGCTGCCTCGACTGCCACGGAGAGCCCGCCGGAGAGATTGATGTGGTGGGGTTTCCGAAGGAAGGCTGGAAGGTGGGGGATCTCGGCGGCGCCCTCAGCATTATAATGCCCGCGGACAGCTATATGGTGGGCAACAAGGTGAATACTTACCAGGAGATAGCCTTTTTCAGCGGATGCATGCTTGTGTTCATCCTTATAACATATTACGCCACCGCCCATCTCGTGACAAACCCGCTGGACAAGCTGAAACTGGAGATAGAGCAGGTCAAAACAGGCAACTTCAACGTAAATCTTGCCGCTATAGAAGCCCAGGGGGAGATAAATGAGCTGGCCTGCGAATTTGACGATATGACGAAAGAGCTGCGTACGCTTTATAACGATCTGGAAGATAAAGTCAAATTGAGGACACAGGATCTGGCCCGCGCGAATGATATTCTGGAGCGGCAGCAGACCCAGCTTGAGGCGGTCAATATAAGCCTTCTGGAGGACAATAAGTATAAATCCGACTTCCTGGCGATCATGAGCCACGAGCTGAGAACTCCGCTGACGTCGATTATAGCGTTCACTGAACTGCTTGAGAGCGGCGGGATAACAAAGGCCGACGACATGACTGCCGTGGGAGAGATCAAGAACAACGGCAAAGTGCTTCTGCGCCTGATCAATAACACCCTTGAAATGGCGCGCCTTGAGGCGGGGAGGGCGGACTTTGCTCCCGAATCTGTTGATTTTGTGGATGTTGTGGGGGCGGTGTGCGCGGCCATGGCTTCGCTTATACAAAAAAAGGAGCTGAACTTTACAAAGAAGGTGGACGACTCGGTCCCGGTAATCATCGCGGACAGGGAGAAAATACGCTCAATTGTTGAGAACCTCCTGTCCAACGCCATAAAATTCAGCAACAACAATGGTAAAATAAGTCTGTCGATTGATTACGATAAAGATGCGGATATGGTTCTGATAAACGTTATGGATAACGGAATAGGTATTGGTACAAACGAGCTGAAAACAATATTTGAAAAGTTTGTGCAGGGGGATGGCTCAATCCACAGGCCGTACAATGGAAGCGGCCTCGGGCTGTCACTTGTATGGAAATATGCGGAGCTTCACGGAGGGAAAGTAACGGTTGCAAGCAGGCTCGGCGAGGGAAGCCTTTTCACTGTGGCGATACCTGCTCACGCGAAAGAAGATGGCGGGGAGGGTGAAAATGAAGATCATGCTGGTTGACGATGAACAGAGTATACGTGTGTTGATAGAGATGGCGCTCAAACGGGAGGGCTATGATTTCTGTTATGCCGTGGACGGTGAGCATGCCCTGGCCGAACATGACAAAGAGAAGCCCGATCTCATGATAATAGATGTGATGATGCCCAATATCAACGGTTTTGACCTTTGCCGGCTTCTGCGTGAATCCGGCAGCAACGTCCCGATCATTATACTGTCAGCCAAAGGCGATATTGTGGATAAAAGCGTCGGTTTCCGGGCCGGAGCCGACGATTATCTCGTCAAGCCGTTCAACGCTCAGGAGCTTTTACTCAGGATTGAAGCGCTGATGCGGAGACGTGTCAGGCAGAATGAACTGGCGGACAATGTTGATAGCAGTCAGACGCTTGTAACCGGGGATCTTGAGATCAACTTTTCAAAGCAGGAAGTCTATCTGGGCGGCAAAGCGGTGGAACTGACGCCGAAAGAGTATAAAATATTGGCGTTTCTGGCCAATCACCGGGGGGAGATATTCTCCCGTGAACAGATTCAGGAATATATCTGGGGAAAAGACCATATAGGCGACCTTACAAGCGTGGCCGTTTTCATACGCAAAATTCGCGGAAAGATAGAGAGGGAACCGTCTTCGCCAGCCTATCTCCAAACTATCTGGGGTGTAGGCTATAAATTCACAGAAGAGCAAGGCCATTAGTATAATATATTTATATATTTTTTATCATTGTAATTATTGATCAAATAAGATTCACACTGATTATTGATTTTTTGGTCAAAATTTTGATCAAAAAATCAATAAATTAAATTGGCAAAAATATAGATCAAATAATAAAAAAACGTTAATCTTTTGTCATAATAAGTTCGGCTATAGTTTGTGTAAGCTATAGGCATGGCTTCTCGAACGAAGAGGAGGAGAGTTATGATCTTAGGAGACAAATTCACAAGGCGCGGCTTTTTAGCCGCCGCAACAGCCAGCGTCGCCACTGCGTCCGTATTGAGCGGATGTTCGGGCGATGACGGTGAAACTTATCTTATCGACAGCGGCAGTGGTGGTACTTCCGCCATGGAGGCCGAAGAGGTTGTTGTCGCGGGGTCCGGCTTCCACAATTGCAAGGGCCGCTGCGTTACCAAGGTGCACGTCAAAAACGGCGTCATCAAACGCACATCCACCGACGAACGGCCCGATAGCGACGCAAACCCGCAGCTGCGCTCCTGCCTGCGCTGCCGCTCTTACAAAAACAGGATCTACAACAGCGGGCGCCTGCTTTATCCTCTGATCTATGCCCCGGATGAGCCGAACGCCCCCCGCGGCGACCTCAGCAAGTTCAAGCGCGTCTCATGGGAAGATGCGGCCAAGTATATCAAAACCAGATACGACGCCATCAAAGCCGGCACCCCTAATATGATGGTTCTGAAACCCACGCAGAGCGGTATGGAAGGTCGTTACCAGGGCCGGACCATGTTCGAGCGCGTAGTGAACACAAAAATGGGTGGATTCAAAGGCACATGGGGCGGCGGACCAAGCGTCCATGCAGGGTCTTATATTTACGGCATTGTCAGCACCATTTATGCCAGCGGTCTTCATTACACGCCTGACAACCTGCTGAAATCGAAAACCATTCTGCTCTGGGGCTCCAACTGCGTGCACTCCACCGGCTCCACCGGCTTTTCATGGTGGCTTACGAGGGCGCGGGAAGCCGGCGCAAGGGTAATATATGTCGGCCCGGTGTTTAACAGAACGGCTGAAATTGCCGACGAGTTCATCCCCCTTAAACCGGGGACGGACACCGCGCTACTGCTTGCCATGCTGCATGTGATGATAAAAGAAAACCTCGTCATGCCGGAAGATTTCATCCGCAAGTTTACCGTGGGCTTTTACGACGACCCCGCCGGCACGAAAACCCCGCAACTCACCGGCAAGGCATCCACCGTTGTTCCCGCCGGACAGTCGCTGTCCGCGTATATACTGGGCGACCAGGAACTGGGGCAATATAACGACGGCAAATTCTCCCTCACGATGAACAGCAGCTCCGCAAAATATCCGTTCAAGCAGACCTTTGCGTCCGCTAAAACCCCGGAGTGGGCTGCACCTATATGCGGTATATCCGCGGACAAGATAAAGGAACTGGCGCGCATATTCGCCAGCACCGGCAAGCCGGCCGCTATCCGCTCCTCTCTGGGGATGCAGCGCCAGCCGAACGGCGTGCAGAACTGCTGGCTGCTCCTGGCCATGTGCCTTGTGACCGGTAACTGGGGTGTGGATGGCGCCGGACTTAACCTGCACTATTTCGCAAAAGCCACAAACAGCATAACCGGCCTAGCTACGGCTGCATCAGCCGGCACTAACCCTGAGAGCACTGCCACCGGCAGTGCAGCGCTCATACCCGTCACGCTGTGGGCGGACGCAGTCCGCGCGCAGGGGAACCCATCCGCCAACGCCAAGTGGAAGTTTGATGCCGATATTATGGCGATAGACCGCCCCGTCAAAGTACTCTACAACTATGCCGGCAACAGCATGATGAACCAGCACCAGGATACTTTTGCCAATATGGAACTGTTCAAGGACCGCTCAAAAGTTGAACTGATCATTACGGTGGACAACGTGATGACTCCCACCGCCCGCTGGTCGGACGTGGTGCTGCCGGGTGACGCCCCGTACGAGCGGGAAGACCTTGTTACAGACCAAAACTATGTACTCTACCAGGGGAAAGCGATCGAACCGATGGGTGAGATTAAAGCCAACGACGAGATAGCCTATACCATAGGCAAGGCTTTCGGTATGGAGAAGTGGGAGATTAACGCCGACGAGAAAACCTATGCACAGCGTATAGCTGAATCGTGGGGGGAGAGCAAAGGCCGCAAGATGACCCTTGAAGAGTTCAAGAAGGTGGGTGTCTACCAGGAAAAGAACGTGGGTGTAGCTCAGGAACATTCCGAAGTCCGCGCTGCAGGCGCCATGACCGATACGCTGAAAGTGAATAACACTGCTACCGGTTATTTTGAGCTTTACTCCAACGCGGTGGTGGATAAGTATGAAAACAGAGCTATGACCGGCGCGACGCACATACACACGAACGCCGATGACGAAGGGGACAAGGAAGTGCTGCCATTCCCGTTCTGGGTGGACTACCAGAGTACCTACGCGGATCTGTACGCCGGGAAGTACGACAACACCTCCGCCCTGAACATCAGTGACTATCCCTATACGGTTCTCGGCCAGCACAGCATCTGGCGCATACACAGTATCCACAACCCCGTGGGGCTCATAAGGGAGTTATATAAAAAAGATAAAGACGGCAATCCTCTTTACGACGGCAATACCTACGTCAAGTCCGACTGGAAAAAAACGGGCAGCACAGGGATTTTCAAGGAATTGGGCAAAGGATATGAGCCCATCTGGATGAGTCCGACGGACGTATCTGCTCTGGGGCTGAAAAACGGCCAGCTTGTGAAGGTGACCAGCGCTCAGACGCGGAAGTCGCTTATTGCTTCCGTCTATGAGACGGGGCGCTGCCTGCCCGGCGTGATGGTGCTTGAGCAGGGCGCATGGTTCGACCCGGTCGAACTCAAGGACGGCACAATGGTTGACAGGGGCGGCTGTTCCAGCACGCTGATCTCCGAGATGCCAACAAGGAACGACCGCGGCAACTGCATGATGATCTGCCAGATCAAGATCGAACCGTTTGATGAGTCACAATACAAGTAAGGTAGGTAAACCATGAACGTACAATATGCATTCTTATTTGATCAAACCCGGTGTGTGGGCTGCAATACCTGTGTGGTGGCCTGCAAAGACTGGAACAGCATAAACCCCGGCAAAGTAAGGCTTCGCTGGCATGAGGCGATAGAATCAGGAACTCTGCCTAATTTCGGCGCGCTCGGGGCGGGGCAAAGCTCCGTCTTCAAGATATACAACATGCTTCACTCCTGCTATCACTGCACCGATCCGAAATGTGTAAAAGCATGCGGCATGGGCGCCATATCGAAAGACGCTGAGACGGGGATTGTCAGGATCGACAAATCGAAATGTCAGGGACTCAGGAGCTGCGAGACTATCGCGGGCTGCCCGTACAATAACATCAGCCACGTTGAAGACGGCTCCGATCAGGAAACTGTAAAGGATCCTGCATGGGCAATCGCCCATCCGGCGCAGAAATGCGATATGTGCAGCGAGCGTTTGGCGCAGAACAAAAAACCCACCTGCGTATCATCGTGCCTTACAAGGGCACTGGATTTCGGCACGGTGGAAGAAATAAAAGCCCGGTACCCGGCGGCCACGCAGGCGGGCGTGGTGGGCTTTGAAGATAAAGGCACCTCTCCCAACTGGTACTTCATTAAAAAGTAATATGTTCCTCCCTTCCTGAAAGGAAACCCGCAGCGAAAACTGCGGGTTTTTTTTATGGCGGATTTTATTAATCCGCCGCATACTGTCCAAAAAATACAGGCCTAATTTTTTTACTTGCGCAGGTTGGATATTTTTTGATAAATTCCGCCGGTGTCACGAAGAAAAAACCACGCTTTTACTCAGTGACATCCAAATAACTGGAGGCGGATTTCATCCGCCGAAGTTAACTCCCGTCTAAAAAGGGACTTTTTAGACGGCCTGCGCCGCTTACGTTTTACATATCTATCTTAACGCTGGACTCCCACAGCCCATGTATATTACAATAGCTCATGGCTGTGAGTGTGCCGGGCTTTGTGATTTTTGCGGTGAATGTGACATGAGGATCGGTGTATGCCGGGCCTTTGTTGGGACCTTCAGCCGATTCCCCGTGGGCGGTGAAATCCGCTTTGCCAAGCTGATAAACGAATTTTCCGTCGTCCGATTTGTAAAAGAGCGATATCCACATAATAAAATGCTCCGTGGTATTCGGATGCGGAATATCTTTCCCCACAGTGACGGTAACTGAGAATGGCTGCCCCGCCGCGGCTTTGGCGGGCGCTTCGATAACCGGGACATGTTTTTCGGTTTTGAAATCGGCGGTTTTAATGTAATCTGACATAGGCATAGGGTTCACCTCCATTATCAAACTAATATACATGCAGGAGCGGTGATTCTCAAGTGCCTTTCATACTTTATTTATTTTTACGGCAGCCGGGGGAGTGTACACAGAAAGCCCCCGCGTACATGCGCGGAGATCCATTTGAAAATGTTATAAGTTTAATGAGTTCCGAACCTGATTGTTATACTGACCTGCCTGTTAAATATTCCTAAAAAAATATCCGTGCGTTAATCCATAAAATTTTCCCTGCTGCGAAAGCGCCTGCCACAGCGGTTTCGGGCGATGCGATTCTTTAAAAATTATAGACCGCAACTAGTCGTTGACAAAAAGAACACTTCGCTACAACATTAAACACTTAATTAAAACAATTACGGATGTGATCCACTTGAAATATACATTAGCTGCTTTGACCGGGTTTTTAACACTTCTGTTTTTTTGCTTTACATTGACGGTTCAGGCTCAAGATAATATGCCTTCACGGGAAGAGCGGGACCGTGCGGTTATCGCCGCCCGCAACGGTGATTTTGTGACGTCTTTGAATATTTTCAACGATCTGCTGAAAAAATACCCTGATAACCAGGCCATTCTGGGAGACTATGTCACGGTATTGACATGGAAAGGCGATTTCAACATGGCGGAGAAAGTGGCGGAAAAACTGGACGTTACCGTGCAGCCGGAATATGTCCTGTCGGCGGCGGTAAATGCGATCCGTAAAAGCGGACAGCCATACGATACTGTATTTTTTGCTGAAAGCGCATTGAAGCATTATCCGGAAAGTATCACGATCAACGCCGCTTATTCAATGGCGCTGACGGATCTTGACCGACTCAACCAGAGCGCCGCCGTTCTGGGTAAATTCCCGGGCAGCACTGAACGGGATATAGTGTCGGCCCGTGACTACCTGAACGCAAGAAGAACCAGGACTGAAAGAGAAAATGCGGTTATTTTGGCCAGAGAAGGCAAATACAATCAGGCTATGCAGATATTCGACGATATGCTGGGCCGGTATCCGGCCAACCAGGCTCTTTTATACGATTATATCGTGGTGAGCACCTGGGCGGGTGAATATAAAAAGGCCGCGGATGCGTCCCAGGGCATTGATTTGAACTCGGCGCCGGATTATGTTGTGGCCGCGTCCGCTGAAAGCCTCAGAAAAAGCGGACGTCTTAATGACGCCTACGAAGTATATAAACTGGGATATTCAAAATACCCTGATAATCCGTCCATAGCCATAGGGTATGCCATGAACACGGCGGAAGTGAAGCACCCCAATGATGGGCAGGACATACTCCGCGAGTTTGTAAAAAGGAATCCTCGCGCGTCCGGAAAAGAGGTGGCCGCCGCCGATCAGTATATAATTATTCTGGGCGCCAGAGGAAACACCACGGTACGCTCCTACGGCGACCCGAATATACAGATTATATTTGAAAACCAGAAAGTACTGGAAGCGTACCCGGGCAACGAGGAAGCTGAAAAAAACATCGCGCTGGCGCTTACGTCGCTGGATGGCCCTTTGATGGGGCGGAGTATTTCCGCCGGGATTCCCCGCGTGCTGACTGAGGAAGAAAAAGACGAGATCGCAGTCAGATATTATCATAAATTAGTTGGCTGGGCACAGCAGGCGGAGTACGGCGACCCGCAGCGGCGCGCTTATCTGGATGAGTCGATAAAAGGATTTGATTCACTTCTGACTGATCCTTCCTGCGGCATCTCCGAGCAGTGCGTTGAAAAGGTGCGGGCTTTTCGCATTGTGGCGCTTGCGGAACTGCGGAGAAACGACGAGGCCATTGCGGAGTACGAAGACCTGAAAACCAGATTTGAGCAGCGCCGCATTGCGGACGATAACGCCACGCTGTCCGGCGATAATGCAACACCCGGGAAACCTTCGGAGAACGCGGCGGCGGACAATTCTTCTGCGAATAGTAAGCAAGCGTTTGAGGTAAATGAGCGTGGTACTGCGGATAATGTTTCTCCGGCCGGCCAAATGCAGAAATCTGAACTCCCCGCATCCGCCGCAGAGCCTGTGGTGCCGGTATTTATTGCCACGGTGACCTCAGCAACCCTGAACCTGCGAGCCGGCCCCTCTCTGCAGACAGCGGTTGTCACCGGCCTGAGACAGGGCGACCGCCTGACAGTTAAAGAGGACAGCGAGTTCTGGGCGCGTGTTGAAACAGACAGCGGCCTGGAAGGCTGGATTTCCAAGAATTATGTGACGATAGAAGCCGTGGCCGCATCGGAAGCGAAAATAGATACGGATAAGGAACAGCCTTCGGAAAATAACGTTGCGCAGACGCGGCCGGAAGAGGCTGTGGCGGCCCAGGCTCCCGTATTGCAGACCGGACTGACTCAGATGCCCCGTGAGGTTCTTTTTTCTGTTGCGCAGGCATACTCAAACGCCCATAAGCCCGCACAGGCACAGGAAATATACCTGTTGATAATAAAAGACCCGGCCACCGAGCAGGATGTGCTTCTGAACGCACATGAAGGTCTTTTCTGGGCTTACCTGGATAACTATGATTATGACAAAGCGCTGGATGAAGCTGAATATTTCAAACAGCGCTACTATATTGACGTGCACGACTGCCGGTCATCGCTTATAAGTACCATGCTGCCGCAGGGTTTCAGCTACGATGAGGCGGGAACCGCCGATATTCTGGTCGGTCAGGGCTACCTTAATGCCGGCGAACTGAAGTGTGCCGACACTTATTTCAGGAATATTATTGAAAAAGCACCCGGCAACGCGAACGCGCTGGGCAACCTTGCAGCTCTGCAGGATATGGAAGGGCTGCCGTTCACGGCGCTGGACACTGTCAATCTGGCGCTGACAGCCGACGAATATGACCGGTATAACGGTGTGAGAAAAATAGACTTCTATATGAGTTCCAGACAGTGGGAAAGGGCTGAAACCCTCCTCAAAGATCTGGAGGAAAAGCTGCCGGGCTATCCCGCGCTGATACCTGTCCGCCACAGATGGAATGTACATGATTCATACGAACTCCAGTTGTTTGCCAATACGGTTTTTTCGGACACCACCTCCGGGGTGGATTCGGTGTATACGCAGGACCCATCGTTCAACGCCTATTTTTACACCAGACCGTTCTTATATAACTGGCGGGCGTTCGTAGGGTTCCGATACGCCTCGGGCGATTTCCCGGAGGGGACTGCCAGGCAGTACAATTACACACTTGGCGTGGACTACCGCGCGGCCAATTTTGAGGCGGATCTGTCCGGGAACGTGGATACCACATGGGACACCAGGGGCGGCGGCGAGTTGAACGCCACCGTGCATTTCGACGATCACTGGCATATGCCGTTCGGCGTTTCGTATAACGCTTCGGATATGACGCTGCGTGCGATCTTCAACGAGGTCAACGCAACTAACGCCTACTGGGGGATGCAGTATTACCATGACGATTCCCGGCAGGCATATTTTAACACCAGTTACACCCATTTTTCGGACCCCAATAACCGTTATGAGCTGTCCGGCGGCTATTCCGAAAAGTTTTTCACATGGCATACACAGACGTTGACGGCGTATCTGGACGGGTACGCGGGCTGGAATACCAGCAACGAGACAAGCCCGTATTTCGCCCCTGAACAGATGCTTTCCCTCGACGCCAGGCTGGAATACAACGGCCTTATATGGGCGAACTACTGGCTGGCCTTTGCACACCGTGCCAATGTTGCAGCAGGCGTTGTGGATCAGAAAAATTACGGCACATATGGGACATATGGAGCCGGGTATTATCAGAACTGGAACTATGTGGACCGTCTGATTCTGGATTACGGGTATGAGTTCGTCAGCCCGGTTTACGACGGCGTCAGGGAGCTTAACCATAACTTATTCGTCAATCTGACGCTTAGGTTTTGACACGGAGAGTTTGAGATATATGATGAAGAAACGCTTTTCAATTATAGTATTTCTGCTGGTTTTCCTCGTCGCGGGGCGGGCCTTGCCTTTTTCCGGAAATATAACCGATTTCTCCCTGCCGGAGAAAGGAAACGGCTATATAGCCTTTTGTTATCACGATGTTGTTGAAACCCTTGATGAGCAGGTTAACGACAGCACGGTGCCCGTCCTTCTGAGACAACTGGTCAACGACTTTGACTGGCTGAAGGCTAACGGTTATACCGTGATAAGCGTACACGACATCCTTGCCGCTAACCGCGGGGAGAAGAAGCTGCCGCCCAAGTCAGTTCTCATAACCTTTGATGACGGGTATAAAAGTTTTTATACCTATGTTTACCCGCTTGCGAAAGCTTATAACTACCCGGTGCTTCTGGCCATTGAAACGCGGTGGCTGGACACGCCCCACTCGGATCTGGTGGACTACGGCGGTGACAATGTAACCCGCTCGATATTCCTCACCTGGGAGCAGATTCAGGAGATGGCAAAATCGAAACTTATTGATTTTGCCGGCCACTCCGACAACCTTCACAGGGGAATACCCGCCAACCCGCAGGGAAACGCACAGCCCGCCGCAGTGACCCTTTTGTACGACAATAAAACAAAAACATATGAAACTGTGGAGGATTATAAAAAACGGGTGGAGGACGACCTGCGCGTAAATTACCAGACAATAATGCTTAAAAGCGGTAAGGCTCCCGTAGCAATGGTTTGGCCATACGGGGAGTGCACTCAGCCCGCTGTGGACATAGCTTTTAAAGTCGGTTTCAAGATGTCGCTCACTCTGTCATATTCCGGAGAACTGCGCGACCTGTGGAACACCCCGGACAATATCCGTACCATAAGGCGCACTCTAATGGCCATCAATACCAATGCTTACGACAGCATGCTGGAAATCAGAAGGATGGAGGATATGCCCCAGAGGGTGGTGCATGCCGATCTGGACTATGTATACTCCCCTGACCCGGCTGAACAGGAAAAAAATCTTGGTCTTCTTATGGATCGCCTGGCGGAGCTCAAGCCTTCGGCGGTTTACCTCCAGGCTTATGCGGACGCCGACGGCAACGGAACCGCGGATGCCCTTTACTTTCCCAACAGGCACCTGCCGATGAAGTCGGATCTGTTTGACCGGGCGGCATGGCAGATAGCCACCCGCATCGGCACCCGCGTGTACGCATGGATGCCGGTCATGGGCTTTGACATCGGAGATGACAGCATGATTGTGAAATCGTCCCCGGGGCATGAGGGGAGCGAATACCGGCGGCTTTCCATATTTAACCCCGAGGCGAGGAGAATTATAAAGGAAATATATGAGGATCTCGCCATGTACACATCTTTCAAGGGGATCCTTTATCATGACGACGCCATTCTGGGCGATTATGAAGATATAAGCGAATCCGGCCTGAGATGGATGGAAGAGCAGGGGCTGCCGCCTGACATAGAAAAGATACATGCGGATAAAGAGTTGCTGGAGAAGTTTTCCAAAGCCAAAACGAAAGCGCTGATCGATTTTACCGAGGAGCTCACCGGTGTCGTAAGGCAGTGGGACGATATGATGCGCACTGCGCGCAATATATATGCCAAACCGGTTCTGGATGCGGACAGTGAAGCCTGGTACGCTCAAAACTATATAGATTTCCTCTATCACTATGACTATACGGCTATTATGGCCATGCCTTATATGGAAAATGCCAAAGACCCTGATAAATGGCTGAAAAATATGGTTAAAACCGCGCTGCGGCACCCTTTAGCCAGATACAAAGCCGTATTTGAGCTTCAGACGATTGACTGGCGCGATCAAAGCAAAATAAGCAGTAAAAAACTGGCGGAACAGATGCTAATCCTCCGTAAAAACGGTGTGATGAACTACGGGTACTATCCGGACGATTTTATCATGTCGCATCCGGATCTGAAGGTGATTAAACCCGCATTTTCAAGTTATCCGTATCAGTTTAAGAGGTAAGATGCCGTGGATACACTGAACGCGATAATCGGTTTTCTGGCAGCCTTTGCTTTTTGTTACCCCTTGCTCATGGCCTATGTGTTCATGGAGGGAGCGCTTCTGTACTTCTACAGGTATGAGTTTAAAAAGCCGCGCTACTTCGACCTGCCCGAGCTGAAGGAGTATCCCATGGTGTCCGTGCTGGTACCCTGCTACAACGAAGGGTACAATATCATGGATACTATTGATGCCCTGAGCATGAATAAATATCCCAACTATGAGATTATCGCCATCAACGACGGCAGCAAGGACAACACGCTTGAAATACTCATGGAGATGAGGAAGGCGCATCCCCGGCTTCGGGTGATAAATCTCGCCACCAATCAGGGAAAGGCTGTGGCTCTTAAAACAGGCACACTGGCGGCCAAAGGCGAGTTCGTCGTTTGCATCGACGGCGACGCCATACTCGACCCCCACGCATTGCACTGGTTTATGACGCACTTTCTGAGTTCGCCGCGTGTGGGTGCCGTGACCGGGAACCCCCGTGTTCGCACGCGTTCTACCCTGATAGGTAAGATTCAGGTGGGGGAATTTTCCGCCATTATCGGGCTCCTCAAAAGGGCGCAGCGAATTTACGGCCGGGTGTTCACCATTTCGGGCGTTATATCCGCTTACAGGAAAGCCGCTCTCAGTGAAGTCGGGTATTGGCACGATGATGTACAGACGGAAGATATAGAGATAAGCTGGAACCTTCAGTTGAAGTACTGGGACGTGCGCTTCGAACCCCGCAGCATATGCTGGGTGCTGATGCCTGAAACGCTGAAAGGCCTTGTCCGGCAGCGGTACAGATGGGCGGTCGGCGGCGCGCAGACCTTCAAACGCTACACGAAAAAAATATTCCAGTGGAGATCCCGCCGGATGTGGAGCGTTTATTTTGAATTTCTCACCAGTGTGGTTTGGGCTTACACCATTCTCGTAATATCGGTTCTGTGGGCGATCAGGTTCGCCGCCACAGGGTGGGACCCAAACTATGTGAGCACCTTTTACCGGGGGCCTGCCATCATACTGGGAGCCACCTGTCTGCTTCAGTTTTTTGTAAGCATGAAGATAGACACAATGTACGATTACAGGCTGATGCGGAACTACATCGCCATAATATGGTATCCGCTTGTATACTGGATGATGAACTGTATGCTGACAATAGTGGTTTTCCCGCAGGTGATGTTCTCTAAAACCCAGAAGAAACGCGGCCGCTGGGTCAGCCCCGACAGGGGGATTCATCAGAAAGCGCTGACTGAAGGCGCCGCAGTGGCCGTTGATACGCAAAATATCGGAGACAGCAAGTGATATTTGATCCGGATGAATTAATTATTTCGAAACCTGAATTTTTGCGTACCAACCAGAAAGTGGGGTCGTTCTTCACCTTCCTGCTGTTCTGGGCTATTTTCCTGTTTCTGCTGAGACCGTTCGTGATGTTCTTCGGCTGGCTCTTTACCGCATATATACTTAAAAAGAACCTGGTCAACATCGATAACTTTTACTACACCTTTATCGAACCGGTGCTGCCGTATTCGATTATTATCGCGTTCATGCTGGTCATTTTCCCTATATGGATGATGTACAACAAGAGGCGTTTCAGCGGCTTCAAGGACAGGCGCGCGCAGGCGGCCCACAAAACCCTGGGCGACAGAGTAATGGACGATATGAAAGTCACCCTTGACGATTACAAAACGGCGATTAAGTGTGAGGCGCTGGTCGTATGTTTCGACGAGGAAGCAAATATAATATCAGTGCGGGATCTGTGCCCGCCTGACTGGTATATGCCGGAGTTTGTCTTTGATGACGGCGCGGAAGAGGCTTCAGTCGCGGATGATTTTCGCGTCCACAGGCCGGCTGAAGACGCCTGGTGGTATGACGATGAGGCGCTTGAAGCCAAACTGCGCCGGGATGCCGATTCCTGCGGTATGCAGACCCTTACGTTCGGTGAGGACGGGAGGGTGGAGGAGGTTATGAGTACCTGTGCCGTTGCCGCCGGTGATGCCCGGACAACTGCGGAGACATCTCAAAATAATGAACTGCGCCACTCAGGCCCTGTGAATGACGCGTCGCCCGCCGGTTTGCGCAGACAGCGCCAGAAGAAGACTTTTATCGCTCCGGGCAATACGGACGCCCAAAACGACTTCAAGGGCAAATAGAATCTTTTAATTTCTTTTCTCTTGCCAAAAAAAACCTTCTGAAGGGAAGAAAGATGAAAAGGTTATACACGGGGAGTTTCAGGCATCATCTTTCCATAGAACATTCACTCTGCCTGATGATGTAGGCGCGGACGCCATCCCGGCCGGACAGAAAGACGGCGCGCCTGTGCTGAAGCGGCGCAAAAGCGTCTTAGGGCATTTCAATGCCGAAATGCTCTAAGGCAACGGCGGCCGGTAAGTAAGCATTCAATACAGTAATTATGACGGAAAAACAGGAAAAATCAAACGACTCCGGT
This sequence comes from Deferribacterales bacterium, assembly GCA_031556255.1. Lineage (GTDB taxonomy): Bacteria > Chrysiogenota > Deferribacteres > Deferribacterales > JAISNW01 > JAIRQX01. The sequence goes on from JAVBTI010000107.1 coordinate 15,475, forward strand.
GCTTAAAAAATAACCGTTCCGTACTTTTTATCGTAACTGATGAATCCGGCAGGGGAATATAGAAAAATTTCCACAGGGTTTTCACATTTTTGGTAGAAAAAAAGTGCTTGACACGGTTTTTCAGGAAAATGCGATCTGTGCCTGAAATAGGCCCCGGTTCTATGTTTTCCCGGCGCGTTTATCAGGTTCGGCTGAAGCGGACTATTAAATATGACTTTTTTATACACAACTTTTCCACATTTTTATAAAGAGCGTACATGTTCAGCTTGAAATGCCGCTGTGCCTGCTGGAACTACCCGCCCGGCCGTTTACCCGGATAATATCCGATCCGCTTGACATTTTTTTTCTTTAGTTATATTTTAGCACTCAATAGAGATGAGTGCTAGTAAAATTATATTAAAACTTAGGAGATCGCTATGGCTGTAGAACAAAGGCAGTTTCAAACCGAGGTATCACAACTGTTGGATATTGTGATTCACTCGCTGTACTCCAACAAGGAGATCTTTCTGCGGGAGCTTATATCCAACGCGTCCGACGCCATTGACAAAGCAAGGTATGAGGGGCTCACCAATACGGCGGTGCAGGAAGACGGCGGTTCGGACTGGAAGATAAAGATTGCGATAGACCCGGCGGCGGGCACAATCACCGTCAGCGACAACGGAATAGGGATGAACCGCGACGAGGCGGTCAAATCGCTGGGCACGATAGCTCATTCCGGCACAAAAGAGTTCCTTAAGAAAGTCACCGAAAGCGGCAAGGCCACGGATATAAACAACCTCATCGGCCAGTTCGGGGTCGGCTTTTACAGCGCTTTTATGGTGGCGGACAGTGTAACCGTAGTAACCCGCAGACGCGGGGATGAGCCGAACACCGCCACCCTCTGGAAATCCGATGCAAAAAACAGCTATTCGGTTGAAGAGACCGGCAAAGTGACAGGCGGCACAGACGTGACGCTTCATCTGCGTGAAGAGGATAAAAGCCTGCTCAATGAATGGGCTGTCCGGCGCATAGTCACCACCTATTCCGATTATATAGAATAT
>JAVBTI010000141.1:0-5523 GCA_031556255.1 Deferribacterales bacterium
TCGAACGGACGATCTCCATTGTGGCGGAGATGCGGTTAAAGGCAGGCTCTGCCGTATTCCTGAACACCAGCGAATTGACTGCAGTGAATTCGATACCGGTGCCGATGCCTATGATAAAGGCGCCTGCTATCAAATACTGCATTGAAAAAGCGCCGTAACCGCATATCAATAACAGATAAGCTGATACTGCGGTGGGATACCATTTCTGCATTTTATCGGCTATAAGCCCTGTCAGAGGGCGCATAATCATATTGCCGCAGGCAAATGCCGTCAGGTAAAGTCCGCTGTTAACCGGCGATACCGCGCGGGCAAAAATGATGCCGTACGCAATAAATATGCCGTAGTTCATTGCATGAATGAACCTTAAGGCTGCAAAGGGGAGCAGAGCTTTCTTTTCGATAAAGGTGCCCAGGCCGCGTTTCATCGGCGCTGTTCCGCTTTCATCCGCCCTTATAAGGCTTGTCAGGAGCGACGCGCAGAGATACAGAAAAGCAATCAGGGTGAAAATAGAGCTATAAGAAAATCTGTCCGACATATTGACCACAAGCGGGGCGCCGAGCATCATCCCGGTGACGCTTGTAACCCCGATTACACCCATTGCTCTGCCCATATGTTTTTTGTCTGAAAGGCTGGCGGTGACCGGCTTGTAGATGGTGTTTACCATTCCCCCGCAGAAGCCGTGGGCAAGACGTACCAGCAGCAGGGCATATATTATGGAGGCGGCTCCGTAGATATAGGCAAGAACAGCTATTAAAAGCAGTGACAGGGTATATATTTTAAGCCTGCCGAATTTATCCGCCATCGCCCCGGTAAAGAATTTCGCCACTATCTCGCCGAAAGAAAAGATCGCCAGGAAGTAGCCGGAAAAGTGCCTGTCAAAATTCAGATGTTCCGTTATGAACAGCGGCAATAAAATCTTTACAGTATTTTCGGCAAAGAAAAAAAGCGCAAGCGCGGCAAAATTAGTCAAAAAATAGATATTATTTAAATTGTTCCGCTTCATGCGCTATGATCTGAATCGACTTTTCGACCTGCTCCATATTTACATTGGTATAACAAAACTGCAAATGTCTGATATCATCGTCCATGTACATCAGGCTTGAGACAATGCGCGACCGGAACTCAGTATTATTTGCAATACGTCTGCATAATTGATGTGTGTTCACATTCTTGAATTTAAGCCAAAAATAAAACCCCGCGGCGGGCTTAACCCATTCGGCCAGGTTATTAAGATAGCGGAGGAGGAGGGCGTCGGTCAGCTTTTTTCTACATGCCAGTTCGGCGCGGATCTGCACGAAAAAATCGTCCAGCCTGCCGGATAAAAGCAACTCCTCGGCCAACAGTTGATTTATACTGGACGTAAAGCGGCACTGCTGCAGTTTTATATCATTTAAGCGGGATATAAGAAAATCCGATGCAACAATACATGCAACCTGTATGTTAGGAAAAAACATTGCAAGGCTGCCGTCGACATATAATACTTTATCCGGCATCAGCTCCTTAAAGGTGGGGCAGTCTGCTGCTCCCTCCCACAGTTCGTGGCGCTGATCATTTTCAATTACGGGCATTTTGCTGTTCCCGATTATCTGAACCAGCTCCTGACGCCGCCGCAGTGATGTGCATACTCCGTTAGGTTCAATAGCGGAGGGTTCAAGATAAAGAATGGAATCGTTAAAAAGTTTGGAGTGTTTGAGCAGTTCCTGCGGGAGCATCCCTTCATCGTCCATGGGTACTTCTATTATATTAATACCGGTATTTTTGAATACGGTGACACCGATATAAACCGTCGGGGTCGCCATAATCAGATTCAGCCTGCGGGAGCAAAGCCCCTGCGCAAGTATTGACATAGCCGATTCCACACCGGAGGTGATCAGCAATTCATTGCAGTCAGCATTTACCCCTCTTTTACTCAGGTATGAAAGGTATGCACTCTTTAGGCTGGGCAGCCCGTCGGTATATAGCAGCTCGTAATTATCCGGCTCAAAAAGCCGCCCTGCGGCTTTTTCCAGCGCGGGGCGCACCAGTTTGCCGACACCGAACTCCAGCGCGACGCCGGGCATGATCCTTGGCCACAAGCGGTGTGCATTCAGTTTTTTCCTTGTCAGCCATCCTTTGCTCGGCAGCGCGCTCCGCTCCACCAAAGCCTGCCAATCGGGGGCGGAGTCGTTATTTTTAATTATTATCGGCTTTTTACCGCCGGACGATGTTAAAAAACCATATGAATATAATATCTCCACGGCCTGAGATATGGTAAAACGGCTTATTTTATATTCTTTTGCCAACACCCGCTGTGACGGCAGGGGCGTCCCTTCATAGTAAAATCCGCTTAATATTTTTTTCTGTATGTCATCAGCTATTCTGATGTAATTCGCGATATTTTTATGCATGCTTGAATATTAACATAAAATGGCATGCAAAGAAAATCGTTTTTGGCATGTCCTGAAATAATTTTTTACTATAAGGGTAACCTACGCCATGACATGCCAATTAATTGATTAACCAGCGTAACAATATTGAGGAGGAATTATGGACAGAAAGAAGACTGATTTATCAAGGCGAAATTTCTTGAAAAATGCCGGTTTGGCCGGCGCTGTGACCGGCGCGGCCGCCGTTCTGGGCAACATACCCAGTAACAAGGCGGAAGCGGCGGCTAACGTGAGATACGTCTCAGTGTATGAGTCCGTCATGAAAGAAAGCGGCCGTATGTACAGCCGTGCGGCAAAATGTGAAGGGCCGGCCGGCCCCATAGCTTTTGAGGACCGGGAAATATCCAGCGGTGAAATCATTGAAACGGTAAACTGTGACGTGGTTGTTGTAGGCGCAGGCATAACCGGCATGATCGCCTCGCTGAAAGCGGCCTCTATGGGCAAAAGTGTACTTGTGATTGAGAAGATGAACGCCGGCCGCGGCATTTTTGAGTGCTACGGCGCAGTCAATTCCAAGATTTTGAAGGATGAGGGTTATGGGATGACCGGCGCACAGCAGGCTGAGTTGATACGGGAAATTTACACTGCCGCACATTGGCGTCTCCGCCGCGGCCCGGTGCACACCTTTATCAAGCGCTCCGGTGAAGCGGCCGACTTTATGGAAGATATGTTCAAAAAGGGGGCCGGAGGTATATACTCCTCTCCGTCGCGCGGTCAGTCAAACTCATCAACGTATGAGTGCAACTTTGTTGTTCCCGCGACTCTGGTGGGCGGGCTCACCAAGGCACCCACCGGGCTTCCCGCGGCATATGTGGTAAGGGAACTGGCTACCGTCGGCAGGCAGGAGTTCCCGAGCAACTACTCCATCAGATTCAATACTCCCGCCGTCCAGCTTATCAGAGATGGCGGGGGGCCCGTCACGGGGGTAATAGCCAGGGACGGCCGGGGTTATATCCGGATCAATGCGGCAAAAGGCGTTATCCTGGCAACCGGCGGCTACGACGCCAACCCTGAAATGATGGAAGCATACTGCCGGTCGGAAGATTATGCAAACTTTACCTGGTGGAACGGCTGTTTCGGGACAACAGGCGACGGCCACATGATGGGTATGCGGGTAGGCGCGATAATGGACTCCGTGCCCCATGCGGTCATGAGCTTTAACGGCGGAGGCCCGTGGAAGTATATCAGACGCGACGTCAACGTGAGCGGTGGATTCCGTGTGAACAGCCACGGCAAACGGTTTATGGATGAGGGTCTTTCACTGGCAAAAACCACGTTTATGATCAATGCCACCTCTGCCCAGGAAAACTATGGGAAAAACGTCTGGCAGATCGGCAACGCGGCTACCGGCACGGCTGAAGCCATTGAAGAGTTCAAAAGCGCCGGCGCATTCAGGGGACCTTATAATTCACTGGAAGAACTTGCCGCCGCATGCGGCATCAACGCCGCAAATCTGCGCCAAACCGCTGAAGACTTCAACTCTTACTGCGACACCGGCGTGGATCTGGAATTCGGCAGAGGCCAGGACTTTGAATTCGGCAATGGCCTTTCAGGCCCTCTTAACGACGGCATAGGCCCTAAATTCAGCAATCCGTTGACTACTGCAAACAAGCTGAATCTGAGCGGACCGTTTTACGCTTTCAGGCCCCGTGCGGGGTATGTGCTTTCCACGGTGAGCGGCCTGCAGATTGATGAAAACTGTAATGTTCTGGACACCAATGACGAGCCGATTCCGGGATTATATGCCGGCGGAAACGCTTCCGGATGCTTCTTCCACGGGAACTATCCGCGTCACGTATCCGGATCGTCAGTGGGGCGCGGAATCACGTTTGGCTACGTCGCCGCCGAACACGCATGCAAGAGATCATAGGGATAGGGAGCATAAAGATGAGTAAAAGATTAATTGCAAAAATATTATTTTTGTTGGCAATTGGGGCCTTGGTTCACACGGGCTGTGCAAAGGATGATTCCACCGAAGGTTACGGCGGATATTCAATAGAGGGCTACGGATCGGATACCAGCCGCGAGGTCACGACAAGGTATTGCCTGGGATGCCATAACAGTACTTATCAGGCGTTTGCCGACTCCACCGTGGCTCTGCGAGGCGAGGACAACTGGCTTAACCCGCACCGGTCAGCCCACGGAACAAACATTCCGTGCCGCACCTGCCACGAAGAAAATACCAACGGAGAAGAGACAAACTGTGCCGATCAGACTGTGAAACGCGCGGTAACCTGTGCTAACTTCTGCCATGCTCAGGATACCCTCACAAACCCGTATCCGAACTATAAGTCCTCCGGTCCGCTGTCCGGGGTCGGGTTGTAAGCAATTTGGATTTTTACAGGTAAAAATCCTTCCTCAACAAACTGTCCGCCCGTCCCAACGGGCGGACAGTTACGAGCACAGACGGCGGCAGAGCGCCAGTCCGTCTTCTCCAGGCATCATCACATCCAAGACACTCAGGTCATACACCTTCTCCCGCAGTGCCTCCATCACGGCTGTGCCGTCAGCCGCTGCCGCCGCACTGAACCCATGTTAGCCGGGTCTTTCCACCGAAAGTTCACATATTTCCGCGTCGTCGTCTATAATAAATATGTGCGGTGCCCCAGCCATAGAGACCTCCTGTGTCTCAATTACATACCGCAGCTTAAGCCCGCGGTAAAGTAACATAGTGTTACAAAGTGTGGAAACAACGCAACATCACAAAAGGCTGTTTGCCCTGATTTAAAATCCCCCGGGAGCAATCCTTTACCGGTTCGATTCCGGTCACGGACATTTTATTGATATCATACAAAAAATTAGTTGTGAATCACTGCCCGTCGCTGCCGGCAACAGTATTTTTCTCCGTATCCGTTAATACACCCGCAATTGATCGCCGCCGGCAATTTTTCCCGCTCCGCCGCAATCGTTTCCGGGCTTAAAGGGGCGTCAGTAAACACTTTTTATTGCATAAGTGCTTAACAAATGTTACATTAACACCACACTGAAGTTCTTTTTTTAGGAGTGTTTTATGATGAATACTCTTTCCGGTCTTTTTTCAAAGAAGTTTCTTTTATCCATGTTATTTTTATGCGCGGCGCTTTTCGCGGCGGGATGC
>JAVBTI010000182.1:0-9862 GCA_031556255.1 Deferribacterales bacterium
CACAGGCAAGATTTCAGCATTTCGGCTCCGCTGCACGCGTCTTTCGTGGCCCCCCTGGTCAACATAGATTGTATCTTTAGCCTGCTCAAAGGCCCTGCGCACCATCCCGCCGCTGTTTCCGCGGGTAATCCGGATAAAAAAACAAACCCCCGCACGGCAGATACCGGCGGGGGCATGTATTTGTCAGTTGCAGGCTGTTACTTAGCTTCGGACTCTTTTCGGAGCCATTGATTTAGCCGGGGCCTTTTGCCGTGAACGTATGATATATACGAACATTGCGGCAACCCCTATGGATGAGTATGTGCCTATAATAATCCCCACCATCATCACAAAAGCGAAGCCGTTGATGACCTCTCCGCCGAAAATATACAGACAAAGCACCGCTATAAAGGTCAGAGCCGACGTAAGTATAGTGCGGGAGAGCGTTTCGTTGACGCTCATATTGATCACTTCTTTCCAGGTGTGCTCGTTGAGTTTCCCCGACTTCACCTTCTCCCGGATACGGTCGAATATAACAATGGTGTCGTTCAGAGAGTAGCCCGCCACAGTGAGCACCGCTGCCATAACGGTCAGGTTGAACTCCTTGCCGATGATGCTGTAAAGACCCATCGTCACCACTATATCGTGGATCAGCGAAAGGATCGCGCCCAGAGCGAATATTATTTCAAACCGGAACGCCACGTAAAGGAGAATCCCGATCGAGGAATACAGTATCGCCAGGAAGGCCTTCTGCCTGAGCTCTTCGCCAACCTGCGGCCCTACCTGCTCTATACGCTGTATTGTGGGGGTTTCGTCGGCGAATTTGGTCTCAAGCTGCGTTTTAATCCTGTCAGAAAGCTCCTGAAGACCGATACCGCTGTGTTCGACTATGCGTATCAACACCTCGTTCGGCTCGCCGAAGTTCTGTATAGCGAAATCACCGTTAATGGCCGGTTTTAATCCTTCGCGGATTTCGTCAAGATGGACGGGGTTCGCAAAGCGCACCTGAACCACAGTGCCGCCCGCGAAATCTATCCCGAGGTTGAACCCTTTCGTCAGCATGAAAAAAGCGCATATAGCCACAATTATCAGGGAAGCCGCGAAGAACGCTTTCTTTTTCCCTACAAAATCTATTTTTGTGCCCGGTTTGATTATTTCCATCATATGCGCGGCCCCTATATGCTGATTGTTTTCGAATCAGTACGGATGATAAACTCCGTAAAGACCGTCTTGGTTATAAATACCGCCGTGAACATGGAGGCGATAAGCCCCAGCGACAGCGTAACCGCAAACCCTTTCACAGGACCCGTGCCGAACTGAAAGAGCACCACCGCAGCGATAAGGGAGGTGACGTTAGCGTCAACAATGGTGGCAAAAGCTTTCTGATAGCCCATTTCAAAGGCGTTAAGAACCGTACGTCCGTTGCGCAGTTCTTCCCGTATGCGTTCGAAGATCAGTACATTGGAATCCACCGCTATACCGAGGGTCAGGATAACCCCGGCTATACCAGGCAGTGTAAGCGTGGCTTTCAGCCCGCACAGGGCGCCAAGCAACACAATAAAGTTACATATGAGGCCGACGTTCGCCACTATCCCGCTCAGCTTGTAGTAAATCAGCATGAAGATCATAATAAGCGCAAGGCCGATTATCGATGCTTTTACCCCGCTTTCAATGGAGTCGCGTCCGAGGGATGGGCCGACAGTGCGGTTTTCAAGAATAGATACCGGCGCGGGAAGACTGCCCGCCCGAAGGACGATGGCCAAATCTTTCGCCGTATCAAGAGTGAAGTTCCCTGAAATAGTGCCGGAACCGCCGGGTATGCGTTCGTTTATCTTGGGCGCGGAGTACACGTTGTCGTCCAGCACTATTGCAAGCTGTTTGCCGACGTTATTGGCGGTTAGGTCCTCGAAGACCCTCGCCCCCGCCGGGTCAAACCGGAACGACACTATTGGCTCGCTGTACTGGTTATATGTGACCCCTGCGTCCATGAGACTGTCACCGGTGAGCAGTATCTCGCGTTTGAGAAGGTAGGGCACGCGGGAGGTCACCTTGCCGGTGGCTTTATCGGTCACTTTCTGGTAAAGAAGTATGTCGCCGTATGGGACAGTGCCGGTTTCCGCCGCAGTGGCCGCGTTGGCATTGCCGTCAACCAGATAGAATCTGAGCTGGGCGGTCTGTCCGATAAGGTTTATCGCCCTGTCCGGATCGGTGATCCCCGGTAGCTGCACAAGTATCTGGTCTTTCCCCTGGCGCTGGATGAGCGGTTCGCTCACGCCGAAGGCGTCAATACGGTTCCTCACAACTTCGAGGGACTGCCGCACGGCGCTGTCTTTAATCTGGTCCACTTCGCTGTTTTCAAGGGTAAGCGTCAGTATGTTGTTTGAGACACCGGCGCTTCTCAGCAGATAGTTTTTAGCTATATTTTCGATATCAGCCTGGGAGCCACCCTCAAGCCCGACAGCCACCGAACGGGGCGGAGCTTTCTGCACATAGGCGAAGGGTATATTCTTTTCCTGCAGCTCCCGGCGTATCTGATATACGGTGCTGTCCAGCTTGGCGTCCACGGCTTTTTCCGTGTCCACCCCGAGGACAACGTGCATCCCTCCCTGAAGATCCAGGCCGAGACGCACTTTTTGAGACAAAGGAAACATGAAAAACAGCGAACAGCCAAGTACAATTATAATAATCGCCCAGCGAAGTTTCCTGCTCATTTGTTATTTTTTCTCCGACATTGTAGGCATTGGGTTGGCGTCGAGCCTGGAAGCGACGGCCGCGCGTGCAATCTGAATCTTGACGCCGCTTGCGATTGTGAGCATGAAGGTTTGCCCGTCAACAATACTGTCTATAGTGCCGTAAATCCCGGATGTGGTCATAACGCGATCCCCGGCTTTAAGAGCGTTCAGCGTCTCGTTGAGCTGCTTCTGCCGCTTCTGCTGGGGGCGGATCATTAAAAAGTAAAGGATCACGAAAAACACGACGATAAGTATCATCGGGTTGCCGAGAATTGACTGCATGCGTGACGGCTCCGCCACCGCAGGCGCGGCTTCCTGTGCATAAGCCAGACTTGAAAATAACATTAGAGTCCTCCGTTATTCGTTTTTATTTTATCAAAAAATTCTTTCATATAGTCGGAATAAGAATCTTCCTTTATAGCATTTCTTGCGCCGTTTACAAGAGAAAGATAATAATGGACGTTGTGAAGGCTGTTCAGACGCAACGCGAGAATCTCGCCGCTCTTGTAAAGGTGGCGCAGATAACCCCGGCTGAAATTTTTGCAGGTGTAGCAGCCGCATTCGTCATCCACCGGGTCGTCCGACAGTTTATGCTCCTCCCTTTTTATATGCAGCTTACCTTTGGAGGTGAAGAGCAGACCGTTGCGGGCGTTCCTTGTGGGCATAACGCAGTCGAACATGTCCACACCCAGCCCTATGCCGGTTATAATATCCTCCGGCGTGCCGACCCCCATCAGATAGCGGGCGGAGCCTTCCGGCATATGTTCCGTTACCCTGTCGGTGACTTCGTACATGATCTCGTTCGGCTCGCCAACACTCAAACCGCCTATAGCGTAGCCGTCAAAACCGATCTCAGTGATCTGCTCCGCGCTTTTTTTGCGCAGGTCATGGTACACGCCCCCCTGGATGATGCCGAAAAGGAGCTGGCCGTTATCTTTTTTCGCATTTTTGCACCGCTGCGCCCAGCGGGTGGTACGCTCCACCGACTGTTCCACGTAAGCGTACTCGCTGGGGTTGGAAACGCACTCGTCAAAGCACATCATCACGGACGAGCCGAGCCTGGTCTGTATCTCTATGGACTTTTCCGGGGATATATGCAGCTTGGAGCCGTCCAGGTGTGAGTTGAACGAAACGCCGTCTTCTGTAATCTTGCGCCGGTCGGCAAGGCTGAATACCTGGAAGCCGCCGCTGTCCGTCAGTGTGGGGCCATGCCATGAGTTGAACTTTGCCAGGCCTCCGAAATGCGACACAGCATCTTCCCCCGGCCTCAAATGCAGGTGGTAGGTGTTGCCCAGGATGATTTGCGCCTTGCAATCCCTTAAGTCTTGCGGAGAAAGCGTTTTGACGGAACCCGCCGTTCCCACCGGCATAAATATCGGGGTCTCCACATCACCGTGCATGGTATGAAGCACACCTGCACGGGCTTTTGTATTTTTATCGGTATGCTGTAAGTCGTAAATAGACATTATTAATTTCCTTTATTGCGGTCATCACCGCCACCGGTCAGGAATAACTCCTATGTCATTGCAGGCTTGCCCCGTAGCATCCCTTCCGTCATTCCCGCGAAGGCGGGAATCCAGGATAAAATTAACGGGTTGCGCTCACGCTCATCGTGGATCCCGGCTACCCATGGTGCCGGGATGACGCCGGTTTTTTTACTTTTAAGCCAGCTCCATATGAAGTATCGGATAATTCCTGCCTTCGCTGTCCACCGGCGTCCTGCCGACGACTTTAAATCCCATATGTTTATAAAACCCCAGCGCGCCGGGGTTTTCTTCGTTGACATCTACTTTATCAACGCCGCAGGCTTTGATAGCGTACCCCAGCATCTCCCGGCCCAGCCCTTTGCCGAAGGCCTCCGGACGGACAAAAAGCATTTCCAGCTTGCCGTCCAGCACACCCATAAAGACATCCATCACGCCGCCGTTTTTGACGCAGTACAGGTTCATTTCCGCCAAATACTGTTCAAGGATCAGCTTGCCGTAGTGCTTTATATCTTCCTCCGTCAGGAATTTATGTGTGGCGCGGACAGACGCTTCCCATACGGACATGATCTCCGGCCAGTCGGATTTTGCCGCCCTTATGATATTAATCACAGTTTCCCCGTGGCCACCACGTACATTTCAAAGGAGTTTTTCCTAGTGGCGTCGGGGCGGATGGCGCGCACCTGCTTATATTTCTTTTCCAGCTCTTTGACAAAAGCCGGGCGGTCTTCCCCGTCAAACACCTTGAAGAGGAATGAGCCGCCTTTTTTCAGCGACCTGTCTGCCATCAGTGAGGCCATACGCACCAGTTCCATGCTGTCAGCGTGGTCTTTTATCTTTATCCCGGTGGTTTTCGGCGCCATATCGGACAGTATGAGGTCATACCCGCCGGGGGTGAGTTCCGCCATCCTGTCCGCCACGGACTGGTCGAGCATGTTGCCATGAATAAAGGTGAAGTTGGGATTATTGATCCCTGCGATCTCTTCCAGATCTATGGCGGTCACGGATCCGGCTGCCCCGACAAGCTCCAGCGCCACCTGGCACCACCCGCCCGGCGCCGCGCCCAGGTCGAGCACCTTCTGCCCTTTGCGGACGAGCCTGTATTTCTGGTTCAACTCCAGCAGTTTGTAAGCGGCGCGGGATTTATAACCTTCTTTTTTGGCTTTTAAGTAATATGAATCTTTGCGGTTATACATTATTCCAACGGTATTATCTCGTAATGTTCCAGATGAAAATGCGGCCTGAACTTCATCTCAATCTTGACGTTGTACAGTAACTCAAGATCTGCAAGACTTTCCCGCTCATTGCTGAGCAGAATATCAGCCACCTCGTTGTGCGCTTCCAGGAGCAGCGTTTTACCCTTGCATTCCGGTGCCAGCCGGCGGATATGGCGCAATATATCGTAACAGACGCTTATGCGGGATTTGACCACCCCTTTCCCCTCGCAATAGGGGCAAGGTTCACTCATAAGCCGCGTGACGCTTTCCTGTGCCCGCTTGCGGGTGATCTCCACAAGCCCCAGAGGGGTTATATTTACCACAGATGCCCTCGCCCGGTCCTCTCGCAGCAGCCCGTCCAGCAGTTCCAGTACTTTGGTGCGGTTTTCCTCCGTCTCCATGTCAATAAAATCGACTATGACGATGCCTCCGATATTGCGCAGCTTCAACTGGTGTGATATTTCCCGTGCGGCTTCTATATTTGTTTTGAGGATTGTTTCTTCGAAATTACGTTTGCCCACGAATTTTCCGGTGTTTACGTCTATAACGGTGAGCGCCTCTGTCTGCTCTATTACAATATAGCCGCCGGATCGCAGCCACACTTTTTTGTCCAGCAGGCGGTTGATCTCGATCTCCGCGTTATATTCATCGAACAGCGGCATGTCTTTCGTATACAGCGTAAGTTTTGCCGGCAGAGTGGGCAGGTAGTCTTTGCAGAACGCGGTCAGGCTGTCGTATGCGGCCGGATCGTCTATTATGATCTCCTGCGTGTCCTCATCCACCACATCTCTAAGGATACGAAATATCAAATTATCGTCTTTGTATATGAGTGCTGGTGCCGTGGCGGACTCGCCGGTCTCCTGAACTTTTCTCCATATCCTCAGAAGGTAATCCCTGTCGGCGGTGAGATCTCCTGCTGACTGTCCCTTGCTCACAGTGCGGGCAATCAGCCCGCCTTCCGGCGGCAGTATTGCCTTGAGTATATCCCGCAGTTTTTCCCGCTCTTCAGCGTCCTCTATCTTTCTTGAAACGCCTATGTGCTCGTAGCCGGGCATCAGCACAAGATGCCTGCCGGGAATTGAAAGGTGCATGGTCAGCCGCGCTCCTTTGCTGCCGATGGCATCTTTCGCCACCTGAACGATGATCTCCTGCCCTTCGGTTAAAAGATCCTCGATGGGGAGGATCGGCGCAGGGCGGTCTTTCTCATAACCTTCATTCAGAATATCATCTTCGTCGCTGTAGATATCCTCTTCCGGGTCAGGTGCCGCCTGCATGTCTGCAATATGAAGGAAAGCCGCCTTGGAAAGCCCTATGTCCACAAAGGCGGACTGCATGCCCGGCAGCACTTTTACCACCTTTCCCTTGTAAATATTACCGACTGCGGTACGTTTGCGGGAACGCTCGACGAAAAATTCCGAAACTGTTCCCTGCGACAGCACCGCCGCGCGAACTTCATGGGAAGTGTGGTTGATAAGGATTATCTCGCCGTGCATCATCCGATCTCCCTTCGCCCTTCTAAGGCACGCAGGACAGTCATTTCGTCCGCGTATTCTATATGTGTGCCCAGAGGAATGCCGCTGGCCAGTTTTGTGACCTTCAGTCCGGGGTGTTTCCGCAACACCCTTGTAAGGTAAACAGCTGTGGTTTCCCCGTCCACGTCCGGGTTTGTGGCAAGGATGACTTCGTGCACGTTTTCTGCAGCGATCCTGTCCGAAAGCTGTGAAATACGAAGATTATCGGGGCCGATTCCGTCGAGGGGTGATATTTTACCGCCCAGCACATGGTATTTTCCTTTAAAATAGCCTGTCTGCTCTATGACAAAGAGATCTTTTGCCTCTTCCACCACGCACAGTGTACCGGTGTCGCGGTAATTGTCCCGGCAGATGGGGCAGATGTCACTTTCGGAAAGACCGCCACAGATTGTGCAGGCCACGGTTCTGTCTTTGAAGGCTATAAGCCGGTCCGCCAGACGGCGCACGTCCTCCGGCTTCATTTTCAGAAGATGCATCGCAAGCCGGGCGGCGGTTTTGCGCCCTATCCCGGGCAGGCGGGAAAGTTCGAATATACAGTCATCCAGAGCCTGTATCTTGTGCATGCAGCTTAAAACATTCCCGGAAGGTTGATTCCCAGGCCGCCGGTCAGCGCCTGCATGCGTTCCTGCATGAGTGCCTGAGCCTTTTTGATCCCTTCGTTCACGGCGGCGGTTATTAGGTCTTGAAGCATTTCAGGGTCGTTCGGATCGATGATCTCCTTTTCCAGTGTGATAGAAAGAAGCTCCTGCTTACCGTTCATTTTGACCTTGACCATACCGCCGCCGGCCGCGGCTTCTACTACTTCGGCACCGGCTTTGGCCTGGATTTCTTCCATTTGTTTTTGCATCTTCTGCGCCTGGCGCATTATCTGTTGCATATTCATTATATATTCTCCCATTTATAAAGTGTGCATTCATGCACACACCGCACCCTTGCGGTGGTTGCGCCCCATCCCCGGGGCGCTTTGCTCTTTTGTCATCACTGTGCATCCCGCTCCTGTCAGTCGCTAGATATAAGCGAGCAACGAAAGCGGATACTGACGCGTTAGACTAAAAGTATTGCCGCCCATGAATGGGCGGCGCTATACGGCCGGATCAGGCCGACCAGCTAAAGCACCCCTCCAAACCTCCCCAAGGGGAGGTTCAAGGATCCGGAAAAAACAGCTTAATCACAATTCTTTTTTATTCACTTTTATATCTTCCGCTTTTGCTTCAAAAATCTCCAGCAGGTGCTGCATCAGCGGTGTTTCGGCTACCTCCCGCTTGATTTTCTTTTCGTAGAGCGATTCAAGTTCGATTTTTTTATCGATCAACGGCTTTTTTTTTTCGTTCTCGCCGCCGCGAATTTCAAGGGCTACGTCATCTCCGAGCTTGCGTTGCAGAAAAGCCTTTAACGCGGCCTGGTTTTCCTGGTTCGACGCCCTGGTATACTGAAATATGCGCTCTTTCGGAAACTGGACGGTAACCTTGCCGCTGCCGTACTCCGTAAGGGTTGCATGTTGGAGGACTGCCGCCAGTGCGGGAATCTCCCCGTTCAGCTCCCGCAGGATATCATGCCACCGTTTGTCCATAGCTGACAAAGACGGGGACGGCGTCTGTACCGGCCCGGCCGCGGACTGGGCAGGCGGTGTTTTCTCCTGCGCCTGTGCAGGAGCGGTCGGTTTTGGCTGTGCGGATGTATCTTGTTTTTTCTGCCCGCCTGAGCTCCGGTCACCGGGAACCGGTAAGGGTACAATACGCGACAGGGATGCCGCCTTATAAAGGCCGAATTCAAAGGCATATCTGGCAAAAGAGGAATATTTCAGATCCGCGTGCAGTTTCTGAAGAAGCTGGAAAAGCGCGAAAAGTCTGTGTTCACCGGCGTCTTTCAGCAAGGCGTCATAAAAAGCCGATTCATCCGCCGTAAGCTCTTTGCGGAGCTGTGCGGCGCCCTTGCTCATCAGAAGCAGGTTACGGGTGTGGGAGATCATCTTTTCCGCAGCGTACGACAGGGAAATTCCCGCGTCACACAGCCTGCGGATGAGATCTTCCAGAACCGACGCATCCTCTCTCAGTACCGCCGCGAAAAGGTCGCCTATGACCGGGTCTTCCTCCACTCCCAGCATCTGTGCCACAGTGGTGTAGTTTACGTTGCCCGAGGTATAGGATATAATCTGGTCGCTGAAAGAGAGGGCGTCCCTCATGCAGCCCTCGGAATGGCGTATGATGAGATTCAGCGCGTTCATATCGTAGCTGACGTTTTCGCTGCGGAATATCTGCTCCAGCGCCCCGCGCATGCCGTCAAAGGGGATCTTCTTGAAATCGTAACGCTGGCAGCGGGAAAGTATGGTGGGCATGATCTTGTGTGCATCGGTGGTGGCAAATATAAAGACCACATAGGACGGTGGCTCTTCAAGAGTTTTGAGGAGCGCGTTCGACGCGGCTTCTGTTAGCATGTGTACTTCGTCTATTATATAAACTTTGTATTTGTACTTTACCGGAATGAATTTGACCGCCTCCCGCAGTTGGCGGATCTCATCAATCCCTCTGTTGGAGGCCCCGTCGATCTCCGCGACGTCTATAGAGGTGCCGGCGGTAATTTCCAGACAGTTTTCGCACTTGTTGCATTTAGTTTTTTTCTTCCCGAACATATTCTTCCGCCTCTTTTTTCCCATTCTCTATCTGTCTCATTTTTTTCAATTTGAATCGCCCAAACGGTTTCAATTCTTTTTTGTTGTTGTTGGCGACGGCTACGAATATTGAACAACAGAGATCACAAAATGGAAAGGCTTTTTCTTTCTTCGGTTTTGCACCAAAAAGTGAAACAGGCCAATTTCACAAAGATTGAAATTCAAGAATGGACTCTCTGTCTCTTCCCTTTCAATTCCATTTTTGACATAAAAGATTGTTTTGTCTGTCTGTTCTTCACCAGTTTTGTTC
>JAVBTI010000084.1:0-17803 GCA_031556255.1 Deferribacterales bacterium
CCTTGCTTTGGGCGGGAAAGTGGGAACGGTGAGCGGTTTCAGCCGCACAGGGCGGTAGTCGATGCCGATGCTTCCGTCGGGCTGCAGGGTCGCTTCCGTGTGCTTAAGGTAGTTTGCGTCGTCCCTGTCGGGGTAATCTTCACGGCAGTGCCCTCCGCGGGACTCTTTACGTTTCAGGGCGCCCGCTGTGGCCGTTTTTGCCACAAGCAGCATATTATCGACTTCCAGAGCTTCTATCAGATCGAGGTTATACACGGTGGATTTATCATCCACGCGGAAATCTTTCATCATCCCCTGCATATCTTCGATATCCGCGAAAGCTTTGTTCATAAGTTCTTCCGTGCGGAAAACTCCGACGTTGAGTTGCATAGAGGTAGTAAGGCGGCTGTTTATATCGTTGAACCTGTATTTGCCGTTTGCGTTCGCAAACCTTGCCAGACGTTCCGTGCCGAATTTGCCCGCGTTTTCCGGCAGGGGTGTGAGGGTGTTTTCTTTTGCATATTTTGCGGCACGTTCACCGGTGGTGCGGCCGAATACGACAAGATCAAGGAGAGAGTTGGTGCCGAGCCTGTTTGCCCCATGTACGCTGGCGGCGCATTCGCCTGCGGCGTAGAAGCCGGGGACAACTTTGTCATACACGCCGTTCCCACCGGTTATCACCTCGCCCAGATAGTTTGTGGGCAGGCCGCCATTCTGGTAGTGGGCGGTGGGCACTATGGGTATAGGTTCTTTTGTGCAGTCGACTCCGGAAAACACAAGCGCCAGTTCGTGTATCCCGGGCAGTTTTTCCATGATCGCCTCGTAGCCGAGCTGATCTATTTTGAGCAGGATGTAATCTTTTTTGGGGCCGCAGCCGCGTCCTTCGATAATCTCTTTGCCTATGCAGCGGGAGACTATATCGCGGGGGGCGAGGTCTTTAATAGTGGGGGCATAGCGCTCCATGAAACGTTCGCCATTGGAGTTCAGCAGGTAGCCGCCTTCGCCGCGCACCGCTTCGGAGATGAGGTTCCCCGCGCCGTAGATGCCGGTGGGGTGGAACTGGAAGAATTCCGGGTCGCTCCATGAGAAGCCCGCGCGCATGGCGAGGGCAAGGCCGTCGCCGGTACAGATGTGCGCGTTGGAATTGGTTTCAAATATGCGGCAGTTCCCGCCGGATGCCATAATTACTGATTTGGCGTGGAACATATGGAGCCCGCCGTTTTTCATGTCGAAGCAGAGCACGCCCACCACGGCGCCGTCGTTGACAATCAGCTCGAGGGCGTAAAATTCACTGTAAAACTGGGTGCCCTGGGCCACAGATTTTTCGTAAAGCGTTTGCAGCATGGCGTGGCCTGTGCGGTCCGCCACATAACAGGCGCGCTTGACCGGGCGCTCGCCGTAATTGGCTGTGTGCCCGCCGAAGGGACGCTGAGCGATTTTGCCCTCTTTGGTGCGGTTGAAAGGCAGGCCGATGTGCTCAAGGTCTATGATCATGGACGGGGCAAGCCGGGTCATGTATTCACAGGCATCCTGATCGCCCAGGTAGTCGCCCCCTTTGACCGTATCGAACATATGCCATATCCAGTGATCCTCTTCCATATTTCCAAGCGAGGCGGATATCCCGCCCTGGGCGCTTATGGTGTGGCTGCGCGTGGGATATACTTCAGATATGACGGCGGTTTTGGCATACTGCGATGCTACCTGGGCCGCATTCAGCCCCGCGCCGCCGGCTCCCACAACCACCACGTCGTATATATGAGTTTCAATTTTAGCAGACATTGTATTTACCTCAGTGATTTTATATATATGCGAGTCCGAGCGCAAAGAGTGCCGCACCCGCCGCCCAGTAGAGGAACAGGAGGAGAAGGCGGAGTTTTTCGCAACTGACATAGTCGTCGGTTATCATCTTGAACCCGCTGAACGCGTGCCACAGCCCAAAGGCAAGCACAGGAAAAAGCAGCCACGGGGTGATCTCGTGAGCCCCGGAAAAAATTAACTGGCAGAAAATTATTATGCCGCATATGGCCACGGCGAGCCCGGATATGCGCTGCATTATCCATGCGAAGGTGCCGTTGTTGCCCGTGCCGTTATATTTATACTGTTGCATCCGTTCCTCCTAGCTTGCCGTGCCGGTAGCGGCTATTTTGACGGCGAAAAACAGACCGACGACGACTATAACAGTTACTGTCGCAATCAGATGCGGCAGGAACTTTTTCCGGTCAGCGGATGAGAAAAATTCCATCAGCATGATGCGGATCCCATTGGCGGCGTGCAGCACGAATAACACGGATACGGCGGCGACGACAGGCTTCAGCTTGACGATGTTGCCCATGAATTCACATATACCTCCGACTCCGAGCATGTGAAAGATAAGGAAAAGGCCGATAATCACTCCGGAAATACGGTGAAACAGCCACATCACCATACCTGGATGTTTGCGGTAGCCCACTTTGGCTGAATAGGACACGAGATCCTTTCTTGGCATTTTGCACCTCTAAAATTAAAAACAGTTGTTCTATATAATAAAAGAACAACTAATTTGAGTTAAAAATATACTAGCGGATTAGCCTTGCTATGTCCATAGCATTTTTTATCGCACCCGTTTTTCGTATATGCCTTTTATTTGTCTTCTTACATAAAGAATTGGTTGACCGCGAATTTTTCATGGTTTATAGTTACCTCATGCTGATCTTTTGCGCCGACAGTTCGGGGTCTTTTCTTTCGTTCGCATTGGCGGAGGAAGATTCGGGCACAAGGACGCTCGTCGATTCGGCGGCTTACCCTGCAGAAGGCAGGATGAATGAATGTTTTTTTTCCGCCATGGAGCGGTTTTTTACAGTGAACAGCCGCACTGTTCATGATGTTGACGAATGGGTTGCCGTAACAGGCCCCGGTTCGTTCACCGGTATAAGGATAGGTATGGCGGGGGTTAGTGGAATCTGTTCTGCTCTGGGTAAGGAGCTTTTCGGCATATCCGCCCTGGATGCCGCCGCTCTGGTTTCAGGCGAATCCAGGCTCACCGCTGCTGCAAAAATTAAACTTAATGAGTATGCCTGCAGAACCTATGATTTTATTTTACCCCGGTATTCTGATCTGTCTGTGGTTACGGCGGACGAACTGCCGGGTGATGTGATTATGGCCGGCAGCAGTTCCCTGAACCTTGCGGAAGCGGTTGCAGACGCCCGCTGCGGGTTTTTTATACAGAAAGCTGTACCGCTGTATGTGAAACGCTCGGAGGCAGAGATTAACTTTGATAAGAAAAGCAACCGTCAGTGATATGCCGATGATGCTTGCCATCTCCCAGCGTTCGTTTGATGTGGCGTGGCCTGCCGCCTCATTCGAGGCGGAGTTTTTGAAGCAGCATACCCGGATATATGTGTATGTTAAAGATGAACAGCCTGTGGCATATCTTATAATATGGGTGGTGCAGGGAGAAGGGGAGATTGTATCTCTTGCGGTGGATAAAGGCTACCGCAATCAGGGGATAGCTTCCGCCCTGCTCAGCCATGTATTCAGGCTGCACAGAGATATACAGGTATGGCATCTGGAAGTGGCGCCGGACAACACCTCCGCTATGAACTTATATGAAAAATATAATTTCCGCAAAATGCGGGTAATTAAGAATTACTACGGGCAAAATATGGATGCTCTTCAAATGAAGTGCGTGAGGGCGTAACTATTTTTTAAGGGGGTTTATGCGATGTTGAAATCAGAACAGATTTTAGCAGAGACTTTGCTGGGGGAAAACGATGAGTTTCGTTCGCTTTATGAGGAGCATATCCAGCTTGAGCAGGATCTCGAGGCGCTTTACAGCCTTAAATTTTTCCCCCCTGAGGTGGAATTACGCATAAAAGAACTGAAAGTTGTGAAGCTGCGCGGAAAAGATCGCATGAGACAGCTTATGGCAGAATATAAACCTAACCAATAGGAGATAATTTCATGAAAAACAGCAACTACCTGTTTACGTCGGAATCGGTTACCGAAGGGCATCCGGATAAGATGGCGGATCAGATATCCGATGCGGTTCTGGATTCCGCCCTGGAACAGGATCCGTTCAGCCGTGTGGCCTGCGAGACTATGCTGACAACGGGGCTGTGCATCGTATCAGGCGAAATTACAACCAGGGCAAGCCTGGATGTTCCGGCTATAGTAAGAAAAACTGTCAGAGAAATAGGATACACCAGGGCAAAATACGGCTTTGACAGCGAAACCTGTGCGGTTATGACCTCGCTTAACAGGCAGTCACCGGATATTGCAATGGGTGTTGATACCGGCGGTGCCGGAGACCAGGGGCTGATGTTCGGCTTTGCGTGCGACGAAACCGCGGAGTTTATGCCTCTTCCAATTACTCTTGCGCATAAGCTGGGGATGCGCCTTTCCGAAGTGCGCAGAAGCGGAACCATGCCCTACCTCCGCCCGGACGGAAAAACCCAGGTAACGGTGGAATACAGCGGGTATAAGCCTGTGAGAGTTCACACGGTGGTTGTCTCCAGCCAGCATTCCTCCACCACAGACATGAATGAGCTGCGTAACGACGTGATAAAGCATGTCATAAACACAGTTATCCCCGATGAACTGCGGGACGGCAATGACATAATCTACCATATTAACCCCACAGGACGTTTTGTGGTGGGCGGCCCCATGGGGGACTGCGGCCTGACGGGGCGCAAGATCATTGTGGACTCGTACGGCGGTATGGGACGGCACGGAGGAGGCGCTTTCAGCGGGAAAGACGCCACCAAGGTTGACAGATCGGCCGCCTATGCTGCGAGATGGGTTGCCAAGAATATCATCGCCGCCGGGCTGGCCAAAAGGTGTGAACTTCAGCTTGCTTACGCGATAGGGGTGGCCGAACCGGTGTCCATTTCTGTAAATACTTTCGAAACAGGGGTTATACCATCCGCCGAGATTGTAAAGATCGTCAAAAAGCTGTTTAACCTGACCCCTAAAGGTATTATTGATGAACTCGACCTGAGAAAGCCTTTATACAGAAGAACCGCAGCTTACGGGCATTTCGGAAGAGACGGCTTCCCGTGGGAAAGCACCGACAGGGCAAACGCCATCCGTGAACTTGCAGGAAAATTAGGAGCGTAAACAGCTATGGATTTTGATATTAAAGATAAAAAACTGGCCCCAGCGGGGAAGAAACGTATACTGTGGGCTGACAGGGACATGCCTGTGCTTGCCGCGATACGTGAGCGTTTTGCAAAAGAGAAGCCGTTTAAGGGGCTCCGTATGTCGTGTTGCCTGCACGTTACCGCTGAAACCGCAAACCTTGTTCGTACGCTTCAGGCGGGCGGGGGTGAGGTTGTGCTTGTGGCATCAAATCCTCTTTCCACGCAGGATGATGTGGCGGCAAGCCTTGTCGTAGATTATAAAATACCGGTTTTTGCGATAAAAGGCGAAGACAATGATACTTATTACAGCCATATCGAGGCCGGGATAGCCCACAGCCCTCATATAACAATGGATGATGGTGCCGACCTTGTGAGTGAAATCCTGAAAAAGCATCCGAAACTGCATAAACAGATTTTGGGCAGCATGGAAGAAACCACTACCGGCGTTATCCGCCTGAAGGCTATGGAAAAGGATAATGTGCTTAAATTCCCGGTTATCGCGGTAAACGACGCTCAGACAAAACACATGTTTGACAATCGCTACGGTACAGGCCAGTCTACGATAGACGGCATAATAAGGGCATCCGGCGCACTGCTTGCCGGCAGGACTTTTGTAGTGGCCGGCTACGGCTGGTGCGGAAGAGGGCTTGCCGATCGCGCGCGCGGCCACGGGGCTAACGTTATAGTAACGGAGATAAATCCTGTCAAAGCGATAGAGGCCGCCATGGACGGGTTCCGTGTGATGCCGATGGCGGAAGCCGCCAAAGAGGCGGATATCATCTGCACAGTTACCGGTAATATCGACGTGCTTGATGCGCCGCATTTTAAGGTGATGAAAGACTCCTGCTATATATGCAACAGTGGCCACTTCGACGTGGAGATCAACCTGAAGGCGCTCCAAAAAGCATCTTCCAAAGTTGAAAAAGGTATCCGTAACTTTGTAGACGCATACCACATGAAAGACGGACGCACAATATATGTGCTCGGGGAAGGCAGGCTTATCAACCTTGCCGCCGCGGAGGGGCACCCCGCGTCGGTTATGGATATGAGCTTTGCCACGCAGGCGCTTTCCAGCGAGTACGTTGTGAAAAACAAAGGGAAACTGAAAAATAAAGTGTATCTGCTTCCGGAAGAGCTTGAGACGGATATCGCCGCCACCAAGCTCGCCTCAATGGGCTTTAAGATTGATACTCTGACGAAAGAGCAGCATAAATACCTTACTTCATGGGAAGTGGGGACATAAGGGAAATTGCAAAGGGCGGGCCCCAGGGGGCTTTCTGCTCCGGTTTATCGCAAGCACACGTTCCCGTTGGTCGCTTGCCCCTCTGTCAATTCCGGGTGTAGGGGCGCATCTTGTGTGTGCCCGTTCTCCTGAAGGGAACATCTGTTATTGCTTCGCGACGGGCCGGCGCCCCTTCGGGCTTTCGTCGTTGATGTTAGCCCCCGCTCACGTTGTTCGCTTCATCCAGTGACCGGCGGGAGCGGTTGCCGTAGTAATAAACTATAGCCGCCCGGCTGGCAAAGCCACCGGCCCTTACAAGTACAGTTTCGGGCTCTATCATTCAATTTCTGGCGGCAGATTTCGAAATAATTCAGAGTTGTAAAATTCAATAATACTTATATTAAGGCCATCACATAATTTTTTTAATGTGACAACACTCATATCGCGCCGTTCTGGTAATAAAAGGCTATACACAGTCGAAGGTGTGACACCGGACAGGCGCGCCAGTTTAGTGAAAGATATTTTACGTTCATCGCATAATTGCTTTATGCGCTCAACTATAGCGTCTTTTATCATTAATAAAACCTACGAATATGTATATAGATTAATGCTCAATAACGTATACGCATTTGCGTATAATTTTGAATTATGTTAAAAAGAGCGTTGAGGTAAGATGTGAATAAAAAAGAGATACTGTCAGATTTAATGGCTGAGATAAATGAGCTTAATGTTGCGTATGAAGCATTCTGTTGCTTGCTTTCATCAGCTAATCCTGAGTTGTTTGCAGAGGATCATGAATATGGCGTCACAGTCATAAGACTTATGCTCTTTCAATATGGAAAGAATATTCATGACAAAGCTTTAAAATTATATAAATGCTGTGAGTATGAACCTTAGTATCCCGGTATCCCCATCGCCTTATATGTTTCCCGGAGGGCGTTTTCGTCGTCGGATATGACGAGGAGCTTGTCCCCCGCGTGCAATTCCGTGTTGCCTTTGGGGATGAAATATTTCTGATCCCGTTTAACCATGACCACCAGCGTTTTGTCCGGCAGGATCATGTTCATCAGCATATTTCCCTTTTCAAGGACCTTGTCGTTTACGGTGATCTCGGTCATGGCGGACTTGATGTCATCGCTGAACTCCATGTCAAAATCCTGCAATTTCGGGGTTTCTGTCGTTATATTTGAAAGCCCCAGCCAGTCGGCGACTTTGGCAAGCGTGGAACCCTGAACCAAGAGTGATATCAGTGTGATGAAGAACACAATATTGAAAAGCTCTCTGGCGTGGGGGACCCCGGCGGCAAGCGGTAAAATGGCAAAGACTATTGGCACCGCGCCCCTGAGCCCCACCCATGATACGAACAGTTTGTCCTGTAAAGTGTATTTAAAAGGCAACATGCAGGCAAACACGCTGAGCGGCCTGCCGGCGACTATCATAAACACTGATATTATCGTGGCGGGGACGGCTATGGCGATTAGTTCGTGCGGGTTTACGAGAAGCCCGAGCGTAAGGAACATCATGATCTGGCTCAGCCAGGCGAGACCGCTGAAAAATCTCAGGGAGGAGCGTTTGGTGATGAACCGGGAGTTGCCTATCACAAGCCCGCCGATGTAAACCGCCAGATAACCGTTTCCCTGTATAAAATACGTTATGGAAAAAATGAAAATGCAGCAAGTGAAAAGCAGCACCGGATAAAGGGCGTCGTTTGCCAGATCTATGCGGTTCAGCACGCGCACGGAAAGCTTGCCGAGAAAGTAGCCTGCCAGCGCGCCTATGGTAAGCTGCCCCACGAGCTGTAGAGCCACCGCGGGTACACTTACTGCTTTTGTCGCCATGATAAGCTGTATGAATGTGATGGTCAGGAGATACGCCATCGGGTCGTTGCTGCCGCTTTCAAGCTCCAATAGCGGCCGCAGGTTGTGTTTCAGCGATATCCCCTTAGAGCGCAGTATGGCGAAAACCGAGGCGGAGTCGGTGGAGGACATTATGGACGCCAGCAAAAGCGACTCCAGCAGTGTTATATTCAGCGAGGGCATGAGCTTGTTGGCGCAGAACCAGATGAAAAGGCCTGTTATCGCCGCCGTCATAAGCACGCCCAAAGTGGCCAGAGTGACGCCCACTTTCATCACAGGCTTGATCTCTTCGTATTTTGTATCCAGTCCGCCTGCGAAAAGTATGATACAGAGGGCTGTGGTGCCTATCGCCTGCGCCAGAACCAGGTTGTCAAAGTGTATTCCCAGCCCGTCGCTGCCCGCTAGCATTCCTACTCCCAGAAACAGCAGGAGCACGGGGACACCGAAGCGGGTGCCCGCCTTGCTGACCAAAAGGCTGAGTAAAAAAAGGCAGGATAGCACAAGAAGCACAAGTTCCACAGACACTGTCATAAGCATGCTCCGGCTATCATCATATATGAAAAAAAAGGAGTGTCTACGTTTTTTTTAAACTTCTGCAACTGTATTGTTCAGTGTTTCCGCGGTAAAACAGCTTGCAAAAATCAGCGTAATATTGCAAAATTATAGACTACGGAGGAATAGCATGGATAAAAATGTCACAGGTAAAATCAGCGCCATATCCATAAGCGATAGAAAAGGGATACAGAAAACCAATGTGGGTTCGGCCGTGCTGAAAGCCGATCACGGCATAGAAGGGGACGCGCACGCGGGCAACTGGCACAGGCAGGTGAGCCTGCTTGCGCAGGAAAGTATCGACAAGATAGTTGCCAAAGGGCTGGATGTTAAAAGCGGCGACTTTGCCGAAAATATAACCACTCTGGGGGTGGATCTGCCCTCGCAGCCTGTTGGTGCAAAACTCACTCTGGGCGGCACGGAGCTTATTATTTCTCAGATAGGCAAAGTATGCCACCACAGGTGCGCCATTTACCACAAGGCGGGAGATTGTGTCATGCCCCGGGAGGGGATTTTCGGCGTGGTGGTGAAGCCGGGCGCCATCAAAGTTGGCGATCCTATAACCATTACACCTAAAGAGGGGATCTCCGTGGGGATTATAACCATGAGCGACCGCGCTTCCCAGGGGGTATACGAAGATCTCACCGGCCCGGCCATTGAAACGCTGGTGCTGGAAAAGCTGAAATGCGCCTTCATCCGCAAAGAAATTCTCGCCGACGAGCAGAAGCGCCTTGAGATGACTCTTACCGACTTTGCCGATACGCAGAAACTCTACCTTATAATAACAAACGGCTCCACCGGGGTATCGCCCCGGGATATCGCGCCGGAAGCGCTTTTAAATGTGATCCAGCGCCGCCTCCCCGGATTTGAAGAGGTAATGCGGGCGGAGAGCCTCAAAAAGACTATCCATGCGATTATATCCCGCGCCGTGTGCGGGATACGCGGCGAAAGCTTGATTATAAGCCTGCCGGGAAGCCCGAAGGCAGCTGCGGAAAACCTGTCGGCCGTGATTGGAGCGATTATGCATACGGTAGAGAAGATACACGGTGATCCTTCGTCGTGCGCGAAGTGATAGGGGGCCGGATTGTCATAGCTTGTGATTCGGGCGCATTGCTTCGTTACCGCTTCGGTCGGCAATCCTCATGTACGTCTATGTACACTTCGGTTGCCCCTCTCAGACAGGTGCCCTGCGCTGCATCCCGACTGACAAGCTATTCCCCGGCACGGATTTGCGGTATCAGCTTTTGTGTGAAGGGTTAGAACTATATGCTCTCGTCATTGCGGGCTTGACTCGCAATCCAGGAATAAATAATTATGAGATCTTTGTTCATTGTAATTGATGGTATTGATGGGACCGGCAAGTCCACCCAGGTAAAGCTTTTGGCCGGGTGGCTGCGGGAGAAAGGCATATACGCCGAAACCACACAGGAGCCGGGCGGCACGGCGGCAGGAGCGGTGATCCGCTCTATGCTGGTCAATAAAAACATGATGCTGGAGCCGGATACGGAGCTGCTCCTTTTCTGCGCCGACCGGGCGGAGCACCAGCAGAAGGTGCGCTCCATGCTTGCGGACGGGATAAGTGTTGTCTGTGACAGGTTTCTCCCCTCCACTTGGGCTTACCAGATATTCGGGCGGAAGCTGCAGCCCGCCTTGCTGGAGGCGGTAATCCCGCGCACAGTACATACTTTCCCGGATTTGACAATTATATTGGATATGGATGTTGATATTGCGTTGAAACGGGCTGAAGAGCGCCTTGCCAGGGAAGATAAAACCATCGCTGAGGGGCGTTTTGAGGCAGAGAAAAAAGATTTTTTTCGGGATGTGCAGAAAGGGTTCCGCTGGTACGCTTCACAGGAACGGTTTGGGAGGTCCATTGTCGTGGACGCTTCCGGCTCAGTAGATGAGATATCGGCCAGGATACAAAATATGTGCGCGGAGAATTTGAATATATGATTGGCCATAAAAAGCAGCAGACTTTTTTCAGGCAGGCCTTTCTGTCCGGGCAGCTCTCACATGCCTATCTCTTGACCGGCCCTGAAGGAATCGGCAAGAAGCTTTTCGCCAAAGAGTTTGCCAAAGGCCTTTTATGCCCGCATAAACGTTTCTTTGCCCAGTGCGATTGCCCGTCCTGCCTGCAGGTGGGTAATAACTCCCACCCGGATTACTATGTGTACGAAGAAAAAGCTGACCTCAATATAGAAAGCGTGCGCCAGATAGCCGAAAACGCCTCCATGTCCACCTACAGCGGCGGCTGGAGGGCGGTGATCATCGACAATGTTCACATACTGTGCCAGGCGGATGCCAGTGCGGCGAACGCCCTCCTGAAAACCATAGAGGAGCCTGGGATAAACACTGTTTGCCTCCTTGTAACCCATAAACTGGACAGGGTACTGCCTACGATACAGTCCCGCTGCGTGAATGTGCGCTTCGATCCGCTTTCTGACAACGAACTGCTGGCGGTGCTTAAAAGCAAGGGGATTGAGCCTGGCACAGTTTTGCCATATGCGGCAGGCTCCGTTTCGGGGGCGATGGCGCTTTCGGCGATAGATGCGGGCGGGCTGATGTCATCCCTTGACAGCGGAGATCTTGGTAAACTGGGTATGCAAATTCTGGGCATGACCGATAAAGACAAATTTGCAGCCGCGATGAGCGCCATGCAGGGGTACTTCCTGGAGCGTTATAAATGCACGCGGAATCCTGATATTGCCATGCTTTTGCAATATATGGATGGTGTGGTTAAAAACCTTACCTACAACGTGAATATGCCTCTTGTGCTGCTTGATTTTTACGTGAAGCTGGCGGACACGCTCAGTTTTGCTGGAGCTGCCAGATGAAGATTGTTATAGTCGGCGCGGGCGAAGTTGGGACCCATGTGGCGAAACAGCTTACGGGAGAAGGAAAAGACGTAGTGCTTATCGAAAAAGATCCGGAAAATGCCAAGCGTGCGTCCAACACTCTGGACTGCCTTGTGATCAAAGGGGAGGGCACGCACCTTGAAACGCTGAAAGACGCGGGGATGGGAAATGCGGACATATTCGTCGCGGCGACCACTTCCGATGAGGTCAATCTGATATCCTGCTTTATTGTTGCGTCCGAATTCCAGGTTCCAGTGAAGATTGCCCGGGTGCGGAGTGTAGAATATTCCAGAAGCCGTGCCTTTGCCACAAAGCTTTCCGGGGTGGACTATCTTGTAAATACTGATCAGGAGGCCGCATGGGAGATCACCCAAACAGTGGAGCAGGGAGCCGCCAGCACTATAACGGTTTTTCGCAATACTGATATACAGCTTCGAGATTATTACGTGGATCAGGATAGTTTTTTTGCGGGCAAGACTGTAAAAGACATACGTATGGCTCTGAAAGAGGATCTTATTATTGCCAGTGTAGTCCGTGACGGGGAGCTGCGCATACCTGCCGGCGATTTCACCGTGGAGGAAGGAGATTCTGTCTACGTGGCGGCGCATAAAGGCACATTCCACAGGGTATCCCGCAAGATAGGCTCCCGCACCGACAAGCTGAGGAAGATAGCCATAGTGGGCGGGACGCCTATAGGGATGGCTGTTGCGGAATTTCTTGTGGCAAAAGGGCGCTCCATAGTTATGATAGACAAAGATTACGAGCACTGCAAATACCTCGCGGACGAACTCCCGGAGGTCACTGTCATAAACGCCGATATCTCCGACCATGAACTTTATATAGAAGAGAGTATTGACAAGATGGACGCTATAATCGGCGCCACGCAGAACGAGGAGCTCAATATCCTGAGCGGTGTGTATGCTAAAACCCTCGGAGTGAAGCGCGTGGTGGCACTGGTGGAGAAAACGAGCTACCTGACCGTTGCCGGAAGTATCGGCATAGATTCTACCATAAGCCCTAAATTCGCAGCAATTAACACTATTCTGAAATTCATCCGCAAGGGGAAAGTGCGCAGCGTGCATTCCGTGTTCGACGGGCAGGCGGAGGCCATTGATCTCGACATTACTGATAAGTCGCAGTTTCTCGGCAGCCCTATAAAAGACCTGCACCTGCCTCCGGACTGCCTGCTGGTGGCCGTTAACCGCGGCCGAAAAAGTATAATACCGAACGGCAATATGGAACTGCGTCCCAACGATAATGTTATCTTTTTCGTGAAGCGCTACAGTATTCCTGAATTTGAACGTTTTCTGGCATAACCATGCATATCAGACATATCCTGCGGATGTTGGCCCTGCTGTCGCTGCTTGTATGCGTATTTATGGTTCCGTGTGCCGCAGTGGCCGCAGGGTATAAAGAGCACACAGCTTTTTTTGCATTTATCAGAAGTATAGCAGTGATGGCCGCTCCTTCTTTGCTTGTAATACTTTTTACCCGCAATCCCGGAAGAAAGAACCTCAATGCCAGAGATGGCTTTCTGCTGGTATTCCTTGCCTGGATGGGCACTTCCCTTTTCGCCGCTATTCCGTTTTATCTGTCCGGCGCCCTGCCGACATGGGCGGACGCATTTTTCGAGGCTTCTTCGGGGATATCCACCACCGGCGCCACCGTTATAAAAGATATCGAAATTGTGCCCATGTCAGTGCTACTCTGGCGTTCGATAACGCACTGGCTCGGCGGGATGGGAATAGTTGTACTGTCCGTGGCTTTCCTGCCCCTTCTGGGGATCGGAGGGGTGCAGCTTGTAAGGGCGGAGGCCAGCGGGGTGGATGATGAGAAGCTTACGCCGCGTATTACGCAGACCGCGAAATATCTGTGGCTTATATATACGGGTTTTACGTTAATTGCGTTTCTGCTTTTGAAGTACGGCGGTATGGATACGTTCAGCGCCGTGAATCACGCGTTCAGTTCCATCGCGTCAGGCGGGTTTTCCACCAAGAACGCCAGCATGGGGCACTACAATTCCGCCTATTTTGACTGGGTTACCATCGGAACGATGTTCGTGGCCGGAGTTAGCTTTGCCCTTTACTACAGACTTTTTACCGGAAACATT
Source organism: Deferribacterales bacterium (assembly GCA_031556255.1). Classification (GTDB taxonomy): domain Bacteria; phylum Chrysiogenota; class Deferribacteres; order Deferribacterales; family JAISNW01; genus JAIRQX01. The sequence continues at coordinate 13,692 of JAVBTI010000084.1, forward strand.
AAAGCGATATTCAACAACACTGAGCTGAAAGCCTATATATGTATAATTCTTGCGGCGGGCTTTGTGGTCGCGTGGATCAATTATATTCACGGTACGTACAGTGACCCGAACACCAGCATACGCTATGCATTTTTCCAGGTGGTGTCGCTTATAACCTCCACCGGGTACTCCACTGCCGATTACACGCTGTGGCCGAACCTGTCGCAGTTTATATTGTTCACCCTGCTTTTTGTGGGCGGCTGCGCCGGTTCCACGGCGGGCGGGTTCAAGGTGATACGAATCGTGATCCTGTTCAAGCAGACTATAATAGAGCTGCGCAAGCTTGTCCACCCGCGCGGGGTATTCAGGCTGAGAATAAACGGCGCCTCCGTGAACAAAGAGATAGTGTACGGCGTTTCCGGCTTCCTTTTTTTGTATCTGTTCTCGATCATAATAGTGACGGGGGTTGCGGCCACGTCGGAGGTGGACATACTGACTGCGTTTTCTACCGGTCTTTCACTTATGGGCAACATAGGGCCGGGGTTCGGCGACGTCGGCCCGGCCACAACCTATGCTATCTATCCGGGATATGTAAAATGGGTGCTGGGGCTTGCCATGCTTGTGGGAAGGCTTGAGATTTACACATTTTTTATCCTTCTGACCCCTTATTTCTGGAGACGTTGATGAAAAGTGTGAAGATAGTTATCAGCGGCGTGGTTCAGGGGGTGGGTTTTCGTCCGTTCACGGCGAATCTCGCCGCGCGGCTGGGTATAAAAGGCACGGTGCTGAACACCGGCGGCGGGGTGGAGATAACCGCCTCCGGGGATGGTGATGCCCTGGAAAACTTCGTGCGTGCCCTCCGGTCCGAACATCCGCCCCAGGCGCACATCGCGGAGTTCAGCGTGACAGGTATCCATTATGCCGCCTTTGACCATTTTGATATTCTTCCCTCCACCGGCAAAGCGGGGACGGTCTTTGTGCCCGCGGACACGGCAGTTTGCCCGGACTGCGCCAGGGAGATGGCCGACCCGGCCGACCGCCGCCATCAATACCCGTTCATAAACTGCACCCAGTGCGGGCCCCGCTACAGTATCATAGAATCACTTCCGTACGACCGGGAAACTACCACTATGGCGGAGTTTGAGATGTGCCCGGCTTGCAGAGCGGAATATGAAGCGCCGGAGAACCGCCGCTATCATGCCCAGCCGAACGCTTGCCCGGTCTGCGGGCCGCAAACTTACATGGACGGTCTTATTGGGGTCAGCGCGGTGCGAAAAGCCGCGGAGCTTGTGGACAGGGGTGAAATAGTCGCCGTGAAAGGGCTGGGTGGTTACCATCTGATATGTGATGCCGCAAACGATGCCGCCGTGGCGCTTTTGCGCAGTCATAAGAAACGTAATACCAAGCCGTTAGCCGTGATTTGCGCGGAAATTCCCGGAGAGCTGCAGGATGAGGTGAAAACTGCATTGGCATCCCCCCGGGCGCCCATTGTGACCGTGGAATGGAAAGACCATCCGCTTTCACCGCTGATAAATCCCCTCGGGGACAGCATCGGCATAATGGCTGCGTATACGCCCTTGCATAAACTGTTGCTGTCTTTTACACGCGCGAAATACATTGTAGCCACAAGCGGCAACAGGAAGGATGAGCCGCTGGCGGCGGAACCGGAGGAGGCGGAAGACATGCTCTCCGGTTTTACGACACATTTCCTGCACCACAACAGGAAGATAAAAACCCGCATAGATGACAGCGTGGCGGCGTATATGGCCGGAGAGGTACGCCTCCTGCGCCGGGGGCGTGGATACGCGCCGTTCCCAGTGACCTTCCCCAAATTTTATCGTACTGAGCCTTTTTTCGCGGCGGGCGCCCATCTGAAAAGCACGGTTACTGTGATAAAGGGCAGGTATGCGTTTGTCAGCCAGTATATAGGGGATCTGGACAACGCGTCAACCGTGGAGTTTTATAAAAGTACTTATGATCAGATGTGTTCGTTGCTGAAATGCGTGCCGGCGGAAGCTGTGTGCGATCAACACGACGGGTATTTCTCCACATCGTTTGCAATGTCGCTGGGTATCCCCGTTACGCGGCTGCAGCATCATAAAGCGCATATGTATGCGGCCATGGCGGAACACAGCCTCACGGACAATGTGATAGGTGTGATATTAGACGGCACTGGATATGGGGACGACGGTTCCATATGGGGCGGGGAAATATTTACGCTGCAAAAGGGTGAAATAATGCGGGAGTATCATCTGCAGACGGTGCCGCAGGCCGGCGGTGATGCTGCGGCGAAACACCCCTCGCGTATGGCTCAGTCCTGGCTGATGGCGGCGGGGGTGTGGGATGAAAAGTACTGGTGCGGGCGCATGGGTCTGGATGAAAAAACCTCGGCGCTAAACGCCGGGATGATAAAGAGCGGCCTTAACGTGCTTCCCACGAGCAGCGCCGGGCGTCTGTTTGAGAGCGCCGGGGCGATGGCGCTTGGTATAACCACTAACGAGTTCGAGGCACACGCCGCGGTGGCCCTGGAAAACGCTGCGGGTAATGATTTTACTTTATACCCTTACACCATTACGAATAGCGAAATATTTGTGATGGATATGATCCGCTATATGGCGGCCGATATAAGGAAAGGGAAGGACATAAGCGCTGTTTCATCGCGGTTTCATTATACCTTTGCCCGGGCGGCGGCGGACTGCTGCGTCAAACTTGCCAAAAAGAAGGAAATTAAAGATGTGGTGCTCTCCGGCGGTGTGTTTCAGAATAAACGCCTGCTGGAACAGCTTTCATATATGCTCAAACAGGAAGGGATTAACTGCCTGACACATGTATATGTCCCCGCCAACGACGGATGTATATCATTGGGGCAGGCGTATTACAGATATATTGCAGGAAATGCCCGTTACTGATATTACATGGCTCCTCTCTCCAACTCTCCATAAAAGTTTTGCTTTTTTTATTAAAATCATTTAAAGACTTAACTGGTTTTTTATGAATTATTTTATCTTTTGTCATGTTGATTCATAAAAAACATTGGCATTTATTTTATTTTTCATAAATTAATTAGTATCATAAGGAGTGCGCGATGACATTCATAAACCCCAACTACTTAAAGCTGCAGGAGAGTTACCTGTTTGCAGACATAAAGAAGAAAGTGGACGCATATGGCGCGGCCAATCCCGGGGCGGATATAATCAGTCTGGGTATAGGGGATGTTACCCTGCCGCTGACCCCGGCCGTAACCGCCGCCATGCATAAGGCTGTGGATGAGATGGGCAGGGGTGACTCGTTCCGGGGCTACGGCCCGGAGCAGGGATACCTCTTCCTGCGGGAGGCTGTCGTCCGGCACGAGTACCGCGAGAGCGGGATAAATATCCATGAAGATGAGATCTTCGTCAGCGACGGTTCTAAATGTGATGTGGGAAACATTCAGGAGATATTTGACGCCGCCTGCAGGGTGGCGATAGCCGATCCCGTGTACCCTGTCTACCTGGAAAGCAACATTATGGCCGGCCGTGCCGGGGAACCGGACGCCGCGGGACATTTCAGCAATATAATCTATATGTCTTCCGTGGCGGAAAACGGGTTCTTTCCGGCGGTTCCGCATGAGAGGGCGGATCTCATATATCTATGTTCCCCCAACAATCCCACGGGTGCGGTGTTTACCCGGCCGCAGCTTGCGGAATGGGTGGAATACGCGGCCAAAAACGGTGCGGTTATTTTGTACGACAGCGCGTACGCCGATTATATACGTGATCCTTCAATTCCGCGGAGTATTTATGAGATCCCCGGTGCTGAAGAGGTAGCTGTAGAATTCAGGTCTTTCTCAAAAAAAGCCGGGTTTACCGGGGTGCGCTGTGCATACACCGTTGTTCCCCGGCCGCTTGCCGCCTCCGGGCCGCACGGAGAGAGGGTTTCCCTGAACCGCCTGTGGAGCAGGAGGCAGTCCACCAAATTTACCGGTGTGCCGTATATTGTGCAGCGGGGGGCGGAGGCTGTGTACAGCCCCGACGGGCAGAGGGAGACGTCCGCGCTCATTGATTACTATATGGAAAATGCCGCTATAATACTGGACGGGTTGAAAGGTGCCGGTTTTGAAGCTTACGGAGGGGAAAACGCCCCCTATATCTGGT
>JAVBTI010000139.1:0-4557 GCA_031556255.1 Deferribacterales bacterium
CGCTTCTTTAGCCATGTGCAGCTCAATGGGCAGCCCCGTATAGTCCTGGCGAAGCTTCGCTATTGCAGCATCCAGCATATCGTCAGTGGATGTGGTATTGTGGTGGCTGAAAAAAAGCCTTTTAACTCCCAGATCCACTGACGGCTTCACCCACATGGAGTACGTGGAATGCCCCCACCCCTCCCTCTGGGGGTATTCAGCATCCGTATACATGGCGTCGACAATGGCCGCGTCAACTCCTTTGAAAAGCTCCGTCAGCGTGGCGCAGTGAGGATCCATCTTATTGGAAAGCCCTCCTTCGTGGTCCCCCGTGCATATGAACGACCATCTGCCGTCGCTGACCCTGAAGGCGGTGTTCGGCGCGGGATGATGTGTTATTACGGAATTGATGACGGCATCACCTATTTCAAAGGTTTTTCCGGGTATAAACTCCACAAACTCCACCTCTGCTTTGAGCTGTGTCAAAGTGATGGGGTGGAAAACCTGATTCAGCAGTATTTCGAAGGCGTCTTTTATCGGCCGTATCTGGTTCGGGGCGGAATAGACCGTGATCTTGTTGCCCTTCTGATATATGGGCGCAAAGAACGGGAACCCCTGTATGTGGTCCCAGTGCGTATGCGTCAGTAAAATCGAACATTCAATCGGCTTGCCGGTCGCCTGAAGCTGGTCGCCCAGCGCACGTATGCCGGTTCCGGAATCGATAATTATACGATGCCTGTTTTTAGTGTATATTTCATAGCAGGTGGTATTGCCGCCATATCTGACCGTAGACATATCAGGAACCGGTAACGAGCCCCTCGTGCCCCATATATTTACGATCATAAATATACCCCCCGAATATGTTTACGATACAGCTTAACGTCATTAAACCACTATGTAAATAATAATTTACCGGAAAGCCGTCAAATCTTTTATAGATATTCCGGCGGCGTTCTGCTAAGATTTTTATACCAATTTCCGGAGGATTTTTTATTTACCGGCGTTCATCACTGCTGAAAATAATCTTCATCGGCGACATAGTCGGACGCGCCGGCAGAGAGGCTGTTAAGCACTTTTTACCCGGCTTGAAAACCGGCGAATCCGCCTGTCTGGTCATCGCAAACGCTGAAAACGCCGCGGGAGGCTTCGGCCTCACACAGCGTATCTACAAAGAGCTGATTAGCAGCGGCATAGATATTCTCACCGGTGGCAACCATATCTGGGACAAAGTAAAAGCGTCTGACGGAGCTCATTTTTCCAACCTGGCCGCCCCCGCAAACCTGCCCTCTGCAGGAGGTGCGGCACGGGCGCTGCACGTCGATTTCCAGGGAATACCCTTCAGCATTATAAACCTTGTCGGACGAGTATTTATGTCCCCCGAAACCATTGATCCGTTTAAAACTTTCGACAGCGTCTATACTGATGAAAAGTGTGAAGGCAGGTTGGTGCTGGTGGATTTCCACGCCGAAGCCACCAGCGAAAAGATAGCCCTGGCCGAATACACCGCCGGGCGCGCCGCGGCGGTGATAGGAACGCACACCCACGTCCAAACGGCGGATAACCGTATTTTGCGGAACGGCGCGTTTTTTATATCGGACGCGGGTTCATGCGCGGCTGTGGATTCGATACTGGGAATGACCACGGAAAGCTCACTCTCAAGATTCAGAGGCAAACCTCACCATAAAATGAAGGTCGAAACCGAAGGGCCGGTTATGATGAACGGCGTCCGGCTGCTAGTGGACGCCGATAAAATGAAAATAGTGGGGCATGAGCGGATTTACCTGATGAAGCCGGATTAACCACCCGCCCCATCAAATGCAAACTTTAACCTTCTCCAGAAAAACCCTGCATTTATCTCTGCTGTTCGCCGACGGGGCGGATGAGTTCAGCCATTTACAGTTTTTTATCCCGACAGATTTAAGTGTGGCATTGATAAGCACCCTTTTTATCGGGTTGCCGAAAAAGCATTTCAGCATCCAGGCGGGAGAGAGGGAGGCCGTGATAACAGTGGCCCTGCGGATATGCGTCAGAAGGGCTTTTATCCCCAGCGGCGTCACCTCATAGGCAAACCCGCTGAGTAGGATCTTGTCCAGAAAACCTTTCAGTATGGCCGGGACATCATACCACCAGATGGGGAAGATAAAAACCAGCTCGTCGGAATTGCTGATCATTTCCTGGTATTTTTTTACCAGGGGGTCTATATATCCGCCGTCATTGTACACTTTCAGCTCTTCCGCAGTAAGAACCGGGTTAAACCCGTCAGCATATAAATCTATGACCTGACCGCTTTTCTCTTTTTTTTCAAGTCCTTTCAAGGCAGCATCCAGAATCGCCGCGTTAAAACTGTCACGGGAAGGATGGGCAAAAACTATTGTGACCATAATATTACTAAAACTCCGCTATGGTTATCGCGTTGCCGCCCTCTTCCGGGGACGCCGGACGGTAACTTTTCACACGGCCGCCGGTGCGCAGGTAGTCGTGGATCGCCCTTCTGAGCTGGCCGGAGCCCCTGCCGTGAATTATATAAATCTTATCGTAACCGGCCAGCTGCGATTCGTCGATATACTTGTCCAGCATATCGAGCGCCTCCTCAACCCTTTTACCCACAAGAAGGATCTCCTGTCTTACGCCCCTTGCTCCGCCTTTCTGGGTAATTTTAACGTTTTTAGGCTGCTCGCGCCGTACTTTATGCCCGACAAGATCCTGCCGGTCGATGCGCACCTTCATCCCCTCAAGATCGATATAAGCGGTTCTCGCGTCCATGGAAAGGATTTTGCCGTTTTTTGAATATTTTTCCAGAAATATCACATCTCCCGGCTTCAGTTCCGTTATCGTCTGGCGCCGGGATTTAAGCGTTTTTATCCTTTCGCCCACATTTTCTATATCTTTGGCGATGGATTCGGGTGAATCCTTCATCCTCTCATCGGCCAGGCGTTTTCCCCTCTGCAGCAGGGCAAAGGTGTCCTCCAGCAGTTCAAGTTCCCGTTTGGCAAGCTTTTGCTGCAGTTCCTTCTGGACACCGCCGACTTCTTCCTCCCTCGCGCGCAAAGCCTCTTCCCGCTCCCGGAGCGCCCGTTTCGTGTGCTCCGCCTCGGCCCGCATAAGGTGTATTTCTTCCATAACTGCTTCCGACCGGGATTTAATATTGCACATATATTCGTTGGCCCTGCAGATAACCGGCTCCGGAAACCCCAGGCGGGTGGCGATCACAATGGGGTCGGATTTGCCAGCCACCCCTTCCAGCAACCTGTACAGCGGTTCGAAAGTTTCATAATCAAAATCGACGGCGTACATTTTGGCCTTATCATGCTCGAAAGCATAGGCTTTCAGCTCGGAAAAATGCGTGGTTATCATAACCGACGCGTTTTTGGCTGCCAGGTATTCCAGTATGGCCAGAGCCAGCGCCGCCCCCTCTTTCGGATCGGTGCCGGTGCCGAGTTCATCGAACAGCACCAGAGCTCTATCCCCGATACCGGTGATGACACTGCAAATATTGGTCATATGCGACGAAAAGGTGCTTAAATCCATCACAAGCGACTGCTTGTCGCCGATATCCGCGCGTATATCCGAAAAAAGGACAACCTCCGCCCTCTTGCCGAACAGGGGAAGGCCGCACATGGCTATCAGGTGGTTCAGCCCCACGGATTTCAGCGCCGCCGTCTTGCCGCCCGTGTTGGGGCCGCTTATCACAATAAGGTTTTCGGTTTCCGACATTGAAAGATCCAGCGGAACGGACTGCTCCCCTTTATTGATTCTGAGGAGCGGATGATGTATATCCCTGAAAAACACCCGATTGCCGAATTCCGGGAATGTAATCTCATATTTGTAAAAAAATGCGCACAGTTCAATCCTGAAAACAAGCTCAGTGTATGCCGCCAGCGTAACATGCAAAGCGGGAAGCCCTTCATTGAACTGCGCCAAAAGGACAGCCATAATCTTAGCCACCTCTTCGCTTTCGGCAATCAGATTTTCCTGCAGCTCGTTGTTTATGGCTATACATGAGGTGGGTTCAACATAAACCGTCTGCCCGCTGGCGGATCTGTCGTGTACTATCCCGGAAATATACTGGGAGTAGTTTGTTTTGCAGGGGATGGTGTAACGGCCGTTGCGGAGCACAACCACCTGCTCCTGTATGAATTTATCCGCGTTGGGACGGGAAAAGGTATCGTGCAGGACGCTTTGTATCTTACGCTTCATATCCCGGATCCGCCGCCTTACAGACAGTAATTCTGAGGTGGCGTTATCTTTTATCTCGCCGCTGTCATCGAAGGTGCGCTCTATTAGGGCGGCCAGATAAAGATCCGGCTGCATCCGGTCCATATAATCCCCAAAACGCTCCGTTGCCGCCGCCTTCGACAGGAAAAACTGTTTAAGCGCGGCCATCTGGCCGATATGTTCTTTGATATACTGATACTCTTCCGGCTCTATGGAAAGAAAAGGCCCTTCATGCCTGAGGACTTTCTGATACAGAAGGAAAAACGGATGGTCGTTGTTGATATGGGGCGGGGTATTTTTTTCATGGAGGCGGAAAACCGCCCGGAGATCGTCTTGAAACAAAGCTATTTCCGGCAGGCTGTT
>JAVBTI010000161.1:0-9168 GCA_031556255.1 Deferribacterales bacterium
TGAGCTATGCCAGCACAGACCGTCATAAACGGAAGAGGATGATAAGATGAAAAGCCGGCATCTGTCAAGTTTTTTTCTTAATCTCCACATACATAAACAAACGATGGATTCAGGCCGCTGACACACCGCATGCCGCCGTGCCGCCCCTCAACCCGCCGTTAAAATCACACGGAACAGCCTCTGCAAAAATACGGTTGGCATAAAGTTTTTTTTCATATATGTTATTCTCTGTGCTATCATAGGGGGTTAGGTATATGAAACGTACCATCATTACGGCAGTGGTTTTTTGTCTATTTTCGGTGGCAGTGTGCAACGCGCAGAGCTACGAGCGCAAAAATATCCATATGGGCCTGGAACTCGGGGCTTTCCTGCCGTCCGGCAGTTTCGAGATTGGCGGGGTAGATTATGATTTCGAACCCGGTTTTGAGTTCGGATTCAAGTTCACCGGCTACTTCAACGATTACATCGGTTTAACAGGCCGGCTTAGCGGGGTAGGTTTTAACAGTGAAACGTGGACAATAAACAGCTACGACACTCATTTTGAATTCGTTACTGTCGGTCTGGCGGCCGGGCTTGCCCTCAGGTTTCCCGTAGCCCAAAGGGCGGATCTGTTGCTGGACGGCGGGGCTGTTTTTAACATAAATAATGCCAAATATATAGGAAAACGCGGGAATACCGAGATCACCGGCGAAGAAGACGACTCCTGTCCGGGCTTTTTCGTTGACGCCGGCGCACGGTTTTACCTTACAGAAATGGTCACGCTGGGAGCGCTCGTCAGATACACAACCAACAGCCAGGACATAGAAGATTATGATGAAGATGTGGACCTGAACGGCGTAAGTATACTGCTCGAAGTGGGGTTCGCACTTTAGGGCATTTCAATATTAAAATGCCCTGGCCGGCAGCCGTCATCACCCTTTCCCGCCTGACGCCGCCTTAATAAACCCCACAAAAAGCGGGTGCGGGCGGCTGAAGCGGGACATAAATTCCGGATGGAACTGTCCGGCCACGTACCATCTGTGTTCCGGATATTCCACCATCTCCACAATGCTTCCGTCCGGCGACTTACCCGCTATCAGCATGCCGCCTTCCTCAAACAGGCCGATATATTTATTGTTGAACTCATAACGGTGCCTGTGTCTTTCTTCTATTTCACCGCGACCGTAGAGCCCGGCGCTTTTCGAAGACGGGCAGAGTGCGCAGGGATAAGCTCCCAGCCGCAGCGTTCCACCGATATTCACCCGGTCTTTCCCCTCGAGGATATCAAAAACCGGATAAGGCGTGTCCGGCGCAAATTCGGTGCTGTGCGCCCCATCCATACCGAGCACATTGCGGGCAAACTCTATGCACGCTATCTGCATACCCAGACATATGCCGAAAAAAGGTACATTATTCTCGCGAATATACTTACAGGCGGCAATCATCCCTTCTATGCCGCGGCTGCCGAAGCCGCCGGGAATTATCACACCGTCCGCCCCTTTCAGCAGCGCCCCGGCGTTCTCGGCGTCAATATCCTCGGAGTTCACCCACATTATATCAAGTTCGCGGCTTTCTTTAGCGGCAGCATGGCGGAGAGCTTCCGCGACGCTCAGGTAAGCGTCTTTCAGTTCCACATATTTTCCCACCAACGCTATTTTAACTGTCCCACCCGGATTCCTCATCCGCCGCACATGCTCTTTCCACAATGAGAGATCCGGCTTCGCCTCTTTCAGTCCGAGCTTTTGGAGCACAGCCCCAGCCAGCCCCTGTTTTTCAAGAATCAAAGGAACTTCATAAATAGTGTTCGCATCCGGGTTTGTGATGACAGCTTTTTTCGGTATGCTGCACATCATGGATATCTTTTTCTTCGCTGTTTTTGGCAATATGCTGCCCGCGTCCAGGCGGCAAACGAGTATGTCCGCCTGTATACCCGAAGAAAGAAGCGTCTTTACGCTATGTTGGGTGGGTTTGGTTTTATATTCCCCTGCTGCGGCGAGGTACGGCACAGGCACAAGATGGATAAAAACGGTGCCGTAAGGACCTTCCAGAAGAGCATGCTCCCGTATGGCCTCAATAAACGGCATGCTTTCGATATCCCCCACCGTGCCTCCAATCTCCACAATGGCGATATCGCTGCCCTTCGCAGCTTCTTTTATCTGTTTCCGTATGTTTTTAGTAACGTGGGGAACTATGCTCACACATTCCCCCTTATAGTCTCCTTCCCGTTCTTTTTTGATTATATCCCAGAATATTTGCCCGGCGCTCAAACTGGAACTCCCGGTTAAACTCTCACCGGTGAAACGCTCATAATGCCCCAGGTCAAGGTCTGTTTCAGCTCCGTCGTCAGTGACAAACACTTCACCGTGCTGGTATGGGTTCATGGTGCCCGGGTCAATATTCAGATACGGGTCTATCTTCTGCATGCTGATCCTGTAGCCCCGCGCCTTGAGAAGCACGCCCAGAGACGCCGCCGTAACGCCCTTTCCAAGACCGGACAGTACTCCGCCCGTCACAAACACATATTTTCTTTTGCTCTTCTTTTTCATACCAGTAAGTATAACAAAAAAAGTACACGCCGCCAACCCCCGGAATAAAATAAAGACTGCCCACGCTTTTCACGTAATCCCGTCATAAAAATCGGCCTGCCACTGATTACAAAAAAATGTATTTTCAAGGAAAACCAATAATTTATAATGTATCAGCTAATTTCAGCCGCAAAAAATTATTTTTTCCTTATTGACAAACAGAACAATATTTGATTATACTCCAACTATAAGTTTAGCTGACATGCCTTGCCTGCGGGGCGTATGCTGCAAAAATCAATTGTTAGGGGGATATGATCATGTCAAACAACGTTGTAGAAGTGAAGGTTGTGTCTGCTGACCCGTCAGGACTGGGCGTTTTCGGCCTCGCTATGGTAACACTTGTCGCGTCAACACAAAAACTGGGGCTGACAGCCGGCCTGTCGTTCGTGATTCCGTGGGCGCTGATATTGGGCGGATGTGCACAACTCATTGCCTGTGTGACCGACTACAGGCTGAAAAACCTGTTCGGCGCCACCGCGTTCGGCGCATACGGCCTGTTTTGGATAGCTGTGGCGTTTTCATGGATGATCAAGATGGGCGTATTCGGCGCGGAACTGGCTGGGGCGGTGGACGGAAAGCAGATCGGTGTTGCGTTTATCGGTTACCTTATATTTTCGCTGTACATGACTGTGGCCGCAATGAACACAAATAAGGTGCTTTTCCTCATTCTTTTTCTTATAAATCTCCTGTTCATCACGCTGGCGCTGGATTCATTCGGTTTCGGCGCCATATGGCAAAAGGTGGCGGGCATTGTGGAGCTTGCCATATCGCTGGCAGGTTTTTACGCGGCGGCGGCGTCTACCCTGAATAACCAGTACGGGCGCGTGATCCTGCCGGTTGGCAAAAAGATGATGGTGTAAGTTCGCCGCCCCCTCCCCATCAGAAGGAGAACTCGATGGAGAGGGGCGCCTCCGGGGCCGGCACAGCCGCTCCCATCTGTAATGCCCTAAGGCGCTTTTGCGCCCGCGGAGAAGCGGAGCAGGGTTGCCCTGCGAAGCGCCGCGCAGACGCAGGTTCGTACCGCAGCGCGGGTTTCCCGCGCGAGGATAAAGAGCCGCACATAGTATATTTATATCTATACAACATCTCAACATTGAAATGTCCTAGTTCTTAGCCGTCAGATATTTGGCGGTCTTTGCGAACAACATGTCCACATCTATGGGCTTTGCCACATGATCGTTCATCCCCGCGTCCATACAGTTTTCCACATCCTCTGAAAAGGCGTTTGCGGTCATGGCAATTATGGGCACCTTCCCCGCGGAGGGAAAATTCAGCGCCCTCAGTTCCTTTGTGGCTGAATACCCGTCCATAACAGGCATCTGCACGTCCATAAAAATAAGATCATATTTTTCCGGAGCGGCGCGAAACATGTCCAGCGCTATCTGACCGTTTTCAGCGCATTCCACCTTAAGCCCGGTGCCCTTAAACAAGGCCATCACTATTTCGCGGTTAATCTCAACATCTTCCGCCAAAAGCGCTGTTCGCCCATTGAAATCAAAAGACCGCGCAATTTCGCCGTCATGCGCCGGCAACATATCCCTGCTCCCCTCTTCGAGCATAAACCGCGCGGTAAAACGGCTTCCCTGCCCCTGCGCGCTTTCCACAGCTATACTGCCGCCCATCAGTTCCACAATATTTTTACTGATCACCAGGCCAAGGCCGGTACCGCCGAAACGCCTGGCTATTCCCCGGTCTCCCTGCTCAAATTTACTGAAAAGCTTTTCTATCTGCCCGTCGGACATCCCTATTCCGTTATCCAGCACTGACGCCTCAATTTCATGCCGCCCGCCCCGGGTATTCATCAGGCGCACCGACAGTCGGATTGTGCCGCCCTCCGGCGTAAATTTTACCGCATTAGAAAGAAGGTTCAAAAGCACCTGCGACAAACGCATATCATCGCCCACGACGACCTCCGGCACATCCGGCGCTATGTCCATAATAAGGCTCTGGTTTTTTTCGGCCGCCTTCACGCCTATTATACTTTTAATATTATGTATGGCGGCAATCAGGACGAAAGGTTCACAGGCAAGCTCAAGTTTGTCAGCCTCGATCTTGCTCATATCCAGCACATCGTTGATAATGCCGAGAAGCTGCCGTGAAGCAGTTTCTATTTTTGAAATGCAGCCGTGCATCTCTGCTATATCCTCAGTAGCACGGGCTATAGCGGCCATCCCGGTTATGGCGTTTATGGGAGTGCGGATTTCGTGGCTCATGTTAGCTAAAAACTCACTTTTGGCCTTTGTGCTGGACAGCGCTTCCTCCCGTGCATGCAGGAGGCTGTGCGTCACCTCGTTGCGCAGCACCGCGTTCGCTATCAGCAGGCTGCCCGAACGCAATATATATGCCTCTTCGTCCGAAAAGTACCGCTCGCAGCGGCAATCATCGAAGCCGACAAAACCCCAGAATTCATCGTGCATAAAAACAGGCACCACCAGTATAGACAATGTCCCCCGGACGCGAAGCAGCTCCTGCACATTTTCCGGCAGTGTGTTAACAGGACCGTTTATTAATTCACGGCGCGATAATCTGTCTTTCCACCCGCCCGGAATGTCGTTTAAAGGCACATCTTCCGTAGGCGCTCCCCACTGCCGGACTGCCGTGCCGCCCTGCCATACGTACGTACGTGTGGTATATACGGTACCGTCTTTCAGATAATTTTCCCATAAATGCATCCGATCCACGCCCGCGCTGCCCGCGAGCATCTCCATGCATCTGTGCAGGACGTCTTCAAATTCGTTCACATCGGATGCCAGAAGTATTGAGGCCGCGTCGTTGACCGTGCGCAGCAGTTTGTCCTGCCGGACGATTTCCTGAACACGGCGGTCGATCTCTTCTTTGAGCAGGGCGTTATGGTTTTCAATCAGACCGAGAGCCATATGGAGTTCGCTGTTTTTCATATTCAGAGATTTTGTCACGGAGGCCAGGTTCTGCACCAGCGCGGATACAAACAGTGCCCCGACAAAAAACACCATTATCACAAAATAGAAAATAGGTTCCACGTCCCTGGCAAGCATATCAATAATACCGACAAAGTACCCTGCGATAAAAAAGAACGGGGTCGCAAGGGAAACCCCCCTGACCAGACGGGAATAAAGGGTATTGTCGCGGTTATTATCCTTAACGCTTTTCACCAGACGGGAATAGCGAACCGCGGTGATTGTCATGATGACCACACCTGTCATGTTGAGGATAATGCAGATAATTCTAAGCATTTTGCCGGCACTCCCAAACCGGAGCCGGCGAAATACGGCGCCAACAGGCAACCCGGCTCAGCGTTTATTACACTTATCTATATGAATTATATTCATTTGAAGTGATTAGTCAAACCTTAACTGCAGGTGATTACGGCGCCAAAGTGCAGGCCAATTTAAAATCGGACTGTTCGAAATTTAGTAAATAAACGCAACTAACGCCACATTCCACGTGAAACGGGCTTTACAGAGCGGAAAATAATTATAGACATTTAAAACCCTCTCAGATATATTCTTAAAGATACGCATCAGGTACTCCCAGGAGCAGAAAATGAAAGCAGATATGATAAACCCTTTTATCACGGCAACTGTCAACGTTTTTGAAACAATGACGGGAATCGTGCCGAAAAAAGGTGAAATATATGTAAAACAGGACGACAAGATGACTTACGACATCTCAGGCGTTATAGGTATCGCCGGCAAGATGCAGGGTTTTATCGTTCTGAGCTTCCCTGAGGCTCTTGTCCTGGATTTTGTTTCCGGCTTCCTCGGCGAGAAAAAAACTCACATGTCCAAAGACGTCATCGATGCCGTGGGCGAATTTGTGAATATGATAGCCGGCAGCTCCAAGCGGGTTTTCGCCGAACAGGGGATGAAATACAATATCGGTATACCCAGCGTCATTACAGGAAAAAACCATATCATCAACCGGCCGAGTAACGTCGTATGCATAGGCGTGAAATTCTACGTCGGGGATCAGCACTTTGTGATCGAAGTCGCCCTTAAAGCAAAAGAGGAATAACGTCTGCGGGGAGCAATGGGTAAACTGTCCAGTATCAGATGTTTTATATTCGCGGTTGCCATTCTCTTTGGAGGATTCACATTGAGTGCTGCTGAAGAATTTCAGTTAAAAAACGGCGTCACCGTCGTCCATGAATATATTCCCCACACACAGATAACGTCGGTACAGGCCTGGATAAAAACGGGCTCAGTCAATGAAGACAGCCGCAACAACGGTATTTCCCATTTTCTGGAGCACATCCTTTTCAAAGGTACTAAAAACTTCGCACCGGATGAGATCGACAACATAGTCGAATCCAACGGCGGACTCATGAACGCCGGCACCAGCAAAGATTATACCACATATTATGTCACGCTGCCGGCAGATCACGCCGAGGTGGCCTTCAAAGTCATATCCGACATGGTGTTCAACGCATCATTCATCCCCGAAGAGATCGATAAAGAAAAACCGGTTGTCGTTCAGGAAATACAGCGTAAATTTGACAATCCAACATACGATATGTGGCGGGACGCTATAGGCGCTCTTTTTGAAGGCACACCCTATGCCATGGAAGTTATAGGCACTGAGGAAAACGTCAATTCCTTTAATCAAAAAACGCTGCTGGAATATTACAGAACGCACTACCATCCCCGTAACACCACCTTGGTCATCGTGGGGGATATAACCCTTGCAGACGCCAAAAAACTGGCAAATAAATATTTTTCAGCGGAAAGTTCCGTTAAGGCCGCCAAAGGTTACGATAAAGCGTGGAAACCGTCCCTGAAAAATCCTTCGGTTGAAATCTATAAAAGGGACGTCGCACAGGAGTATATCCTCCTTGCCTACCAGGTGGATGCCACCGCGAAAGACGCCCCGGTCTATGAAGTGCTCTCCGAGATACTCTCCGGCGGCGAATATTCCCTTTTAAACCGTGACCTCAAGTATGACAGGGGAATCGTCACCGCCGTCTCAGCGGGGGAAATCCTGAGCAGGAATTCCGGCGGATATATTGTGCATATGGTTACCAACCCCGGTGATACCGACAAAGCCGTGGCGGCGCTGAAAGTCTCCCTACTGAAACTTACTAAGGGATTGCTTCCTGACGAAGAGCTCCAGAAAGCCAAAAACCGGCTGAAAAGCCGTACGGTTTTCCAGAAAGAAAAAGCGTCCAGCGAGGCCAGCGAGATCGGCTACTCTTACACTCTGGGCTTGAAAGATTACTACCATACTTATCTGAAACGTATCGATGCGGTGACGATGGATGATGTTATCGCCGCAGCCGGAGAGATATTTTCAGGTCCCGGACTGCAATACAGCACAGTGCCTCTGAACGGCAAAAACGATTCTTCGGCGGAATAAAGGCCGCGCAGTGCCGGCGCTCTGATTAAGTATATTAACTGCTCCGACGGTGGGTATGAGAAAGATAGCTTACTGGTTATTTGAAGAACGTTACAGGGAAACGCTTTTGTCTTTCTGCTCGTCCGAAGGGCTGGGGGCTGAAGATCTGTCGGATGTTGACAGCCCGTGCGGCAGTTACGTTTTTTTCATAACCGACCGGGAAGAGTACCTGGCCAGGGTGAACCCGGACGCCACGCCCAGATGCCTAATCTCGTCATCCGCCAGATTTAGCCATAAATGTTTTGTTATCAATGAAAAACTTTGCGTCCAGAGCATGAGGATAATCCTGGATCAGATCCATCACGGCGGCTCGCTGTGGAATACCATTTCGGAGCTCAAGTTCGATTCCTCCGTGAAAGAATGCCGGATAGGCAATAGCAGCAGCGGGGAGGTAGAGCGCATTGTATGTTTTATGACCCGGGATTTCATATACTACTGCACTTTTTCTGAGATTGAAAAGATCCGAATAGGATTTTCTGAAATGCTCACAAACGCCATTGAGCACGGCAACCTGAATATCACCGGTAAAGAGAAATTCGAGGCCACTGAAGCAGGAACATACCAGAATCTTATGCAGAAACGGGAGGCGGATCCCCGCTATAAAGACAGGGAAGTTTATTTTCGCGTGGATTTCAGCAAGGAACGGATACTGATAACAATAAAAGACGAAGGAAACGGCTTCGACGTAAGCAAAATCCCCTCCCCGCGGGACGCAGACCATCTTATGAAGCTGCACGGCCGGGGGATACTGATCACCCGCGCGTATTTTGACGAAGTCACATACAGCAGCAAAGGAAACGAAGTCACTTTGCTGAAAAAACTATCTCAATAAAAAAAGGGGCATACTCTGTGCCCCTCCGATATTAAATTTCGAAACTTTAAAAAGTTCCGGCAGCTTACCTGCGTGCGGAGAAAGAACGCTCTCTCTGCTCTCTTTCGTGTGCTTCGCTTACGCGGATTTTCCTGCCGCCGTAATCGCTGTCATTCAGTTCGGCCATGGCGCGTGAAGCTACCCCTGCTTCCATTTCGACAAAGCCGAAACCGCGCGAACGCCCTGTTTGTTTGTCAATGATGACACGGGCTGAATTAACTTCACCGAAACCTGCAAACAAATTGTGCAAGTCGTCATCCGTAGTAGTAAACGGAAGATTTCCTACAAATAACCTCTTCATAACTATAGGTACTCCTGCTTATTAACATTAGCATTGACCTTACAGACCGGACAGACATCACA
>JAVBTI010000114.1:0-14959 GCA_031556255.1 Deferribacterales bacterium
TAACTTTCAAACTGGTGCAACTTTCGGGGGGCAGGTCACAATTGTCAGGTAAATTCAATAAGAAACGGGCTTGTGGCCCAAGGAACGGTAAAAACTGTGGGGTTGTTTTTTCCCAAACCCTCATTAAGTGCCACGATCTCACATTCCAATAATTTGCTTTTGTCTTGGTCATACCCACAGCAGTATCCGACTGATTATTTTATTCTTGTATGGCGCAATCCTTATGGAGTAGAGACTACAATAAATGTTCTCCCCACCGCAAGGTCGTATGCTTTTAATGGGGCTATATACGGAAACCATAATTTCAGTATTCGAGCGGTTAGAAATGGTGTGGGAATTTCTGAGTATTCGTACACTTCCGTGAATTTACAGCAGCAAACAATAGGGCAATGGACCGTAAATATGGATGAGGACACCATTAATGCGACGGTTCCGGACAGTTGCGCCCGCATGGATTACGATTTTGTAACCGGGTGGGGGGATGTAACAATTTATGTAGACTGGGTTCAGGTAGCATATATTCCCGTGCTGAGCAAAGGAACAGGCACTGTCTCTGTATCGCCGGGACAGTGGGTATATGCTGTTTCTTCTGGATCAGTCTTATACGGCAATCTGTCCGGAGGTGTAACTTTCATAGGGCAGCGACCTCCGGGTAATTTAAATGTTGTGAGTATAGGAAGCAGTAGTGTAAAACTTACATGGTCCCCGTCCCCAAGTCCAACAGACAATTACAGTATTATTTGGATTCGGGGTAATGACTGGGGAGAAATACTGGTTCCCTCAAATGCCACAAGCCATGAAATAACGGGGCTGCAGAATGGTGATTACTATTTCGGAATTGCTTCTGTTAAGAACGGTGCGTACTCAAATGGAGTTCAGTGGCAGCGGGCAATGCGGATACCGGCTCTCGCAGTTCAGGATATCACATATGAATATCTTATTGATGGATATCAGTTCTATGCAGACATTTATGTGCCTGCCGGTTATTATACATTAAAATATTATGTTAGTGGAGATCCGGACTTTTACATTGCCAAAGACGACTTTATAAAGATTAATCTTACATATGACTATTGGAATAATGCTTATGTCGGTTCTTTTCAGGTAACCCCTTGGCAGTTTATATATCTGGAAAGCAATGGATATAATTACACTAATGTTAGAATAACTCTCACTGAATGACGGTTGGATTTATGTAGTTTAGCGGGGCATGGTATTTTCCATGCCCCGCCATTGTATCTGTTTGAAAACTGTTTAATTTTCAATATACAAAGCACCCTGAATCATGCTAATATCAATATAGCTGTGATGCAGAGTGCTTCGATCAATGTGTTTAAAAGACTATGTAGCACGATGTGTAGCAAGCTGTCTGAAACATTCTATTTAAAGGTCACTTACCCGGATGCATAATCCGCCGCTTTTGTACCTTAGGCCACGTGGTGTTCCGGTTCCTGCCCACCACTCTTTTTACAGCAAGTACATGGTTGCCAGCAGCCCCGCCCCCACCATAGTTACGGTATACGGCAGCGCCAGTTTGACCATTTCCAGATATGACAGCCGTATCAGCGGCGCAAGCGACGATGTCAGGAGGAAGAGGAATGCCGCCTGCCCGTTCGGCGTGGCCACCGACGGGATATTAGTGCCCATATTCACGGCCACCGCCAGCTTGTCGTACCATTCCCGGTTAAAAAGCCCCGCTTCGAAGGCGCTCCGTACTTCCGTTATATATACCGTGGCCACAAAAACGTTGTCGCTGATGGCGGAAAGAGCGCCGTTCGCCAGGAAAAAAGCCACAAGCTGGTTTTTCCCTTCCACGCTCAGCACCATGTTGAGTATGGGTGTGAATAGCTTTTGATCATGGATAACCGCCACGATGGCAAAAAATACCACCAAAAGCGCGGTAAACGGCATGGCATCTTTAAACGCCTCCCCGAAGTGGTGCTCTTCCGTGACCCCGTTGAAAGCGGAGGTTAGAATTATTACCGTTAGCCCCACCAGCCCCACTTCCGCCCAGTGAAATGCCAGGGCCACAACAAGGAGTACTGCCACAACCGCCTGTATGAACAGTTTTGTGACCGAACCTGCGGTCAGATCCTTGTTCTGCTCTTCCACACTGGCTTTAAGAACGCTGTAAACGTTGGCCGGCAGCTTATAGCCGTACCCGGCGATATGGGTAACCTCAAGCAGCACGCAGGTCAGCATCCCGGTGAAAAAGACGGGGACGGACACAGGGGCGCATATTTTGAAAAAAGTACCGAAATCCCAGCCCATTATTTTGCCGATCAGGAGGTTCTGAGGCTCGCCGACGAGGGTGAGCGCGCCGCCCAGGGCTGTTCCCACGGCGCCATGCATCATAAGGTTCCGCAGGAAACCCCGGAATTGCACCAGATCTTTTTTGTTTTCTTCGTTGAAGGCACTGTCGTCAGAAAGGCTGCCGCTGTGCTGCTGTCCGTGCTGTGAGGAATATTTATGGTAAATACCGTAAAAACCATACGCCACGGCGATAATGACCGCCGTCACTGTAAGGGCATCCAGAAAAGCTGAAAGTACCGCTCCCATAAAACAGAAAACCAGAGAGATTACTATCTTAGAACGTATGGTTACTATTATTTTGGTAAAAGTGAACAGCAGGCCGCTTTTCAAAAAGTGTATCCCCGCCACCATGAACATCAAAAGCAGGAGGACGGGGAAGTTGCTTTCTACTTCATGATACACATTAGCGGTGTTTGTAAGACCCATTAACACAGCCTCTATGGCGAGAAGGCCGCCGGGAGGGAGCGGGTAGCATTTCAGCGCCGCCGCCAGAGTGAAAATAAACTCCGCGATCATTATCCACCCTGTCACAAACGGCCCGAACACCATTAATACGACCGGGTTGGCCACCAAAAACCCGAGAATTGTAAGTTTGTACCATTTCGGCGATTCTCCCAGAAAATTATGGATGAATGCCGCTACCACGCCCCTGTTTTCGTGCATCCGGCTGCCTCCTGTTTTAACTGATACATCATTTAAGTATTCTTACGTTGATTGCATCTAAGAATCAACATAATAGTTGCGATATCCACAGTGCGGTAAATAAAATATTGACAGTGCGGTAAATAAAATATTGACAGTGCGGCATATCTCCTGCATTTTACTTTTTTGAGTAACAATCAAGGAGGATTAAATGCAGCAATCATTTGTAAACGCCTTTGTGCGCAATTTCCTGGGGGGATCGCCCGGTTGGTATAAAGCCGCGCTCATTGCCTTCCTGCTGATCAATCCCGTGTTGTTCGTCATCAACCCTTTTATTGCGGGATGGGCGCTGATAATCGA
This sequence comes from Deferribacterales bacterium, assembly GCA_031556255.1. GTDB lineage: Bacteria > Chrysiogenota > Deferribacteres > Deferribacterales > JAISNW01 > JAIRQX01. Next base: position 3,316 of record JAVBTI010000114.1, read on the forward strand.
GTTTATCTTTACTCTTGCTCTGGCATTGAAATGCTATCCACTTCCTGCGGGCGGATTGTTGGCCATAGAGGCGGTAATCCTCGGAATGACTTCCCCCGCGACGGTATACCGGGAGGTGGGGGATAATCTGGCCGTCATCCTGCTTTTGATGTTCATGGTGGCGGGGATATACTTTATGAAAGAGGGGCTTTTGTTCCTTTTTACAAAAGTTGTCGTGAAGGTGAGGTCAAAAGTAGCCCTCTCTCTGATGTTTTGTTTCATGGGGGCTTTCCTGTCCGCCTTCCTTGATGCATTGACGGTGACTGCGGTCATTATCGCCGTGGCGTACGGTTTTTACGGTATTTACCATAAATATTCTTCACAGCACGGGCAGCAGCACAGCGGCAGCCTCTCTGACGACAGTGCCTTCAACGAAGAAAACAAAAAAGATCTGGTGCAGTTCCGGGGTTTTCTGCGGAACCTTATGATGCATGGCGCCGTGGGAACAGCTCTGGGCGGGGCTATGACCCTCGTGGGGGAGCCTCAGAACCTCCTGATCGGTGAAAAAATGGGCTGGACTTTCATCGATTTTTTTCATTACTGTTCGCCGGTTTCAGTGCCTGTGCTCATAGCGGGGCTTATCGTCTGCTGTCTTTTGGAACTCACTAAGAAAGGCGGTTACGGCTACCCGCTACCCCCGAATGTGCGCAAGGTTTTGGAAGATAATGTTAAAGAGAGCTCCGCGGCCATGAATAAAACCACAATGGCTCGCCTTGTAATACAGCTTTTGGTGGGGATAGTCCTTATAATTGCTCTTGCCATGCACTGGGCGGAAGTGGGGCTGATCGGCCTGATGGTGATAATCCTGCTGACTGCTTTCAACGGTGTGACTGAAGAGCATCATTTCGGCGAAGCGTTCAAAGAGGCGCTTCCCTTTACAGCCCTACTGGTGGTATTTTTTGCCATTGTAGCAGTTATTCATGACCAGCACCTTTTCAAGCCGATTATTGATGTGGTTTTAAGTGTTGACGGGCATAACCAGCTACTGGCCTTTTTCCTGGCGAACGGGGTGCTTTCCGCTATCAGCGACAACGTTTTTGTGGCCACGGTATATATAACCGAAGTGCAGAACGCCTTTGCGGCCGGTATGTTTGATCAGGAATGGTTCAACAAGCTGGCGGTGGCTGTGAACATGGGCACCAATATCCCATCAGTAGCGACGCCGAACGGGCAGGCGGCCTTCCTTTTCCTCCTGACTTCGTCGCTTGCGCCGCTTATAAGGCTGTCTTATCTTGAAATGGTTAAGCTGGCGCTGCCGTATGCAGTGGTGCTCACCGGCACGGGGCTTATGGCTACATGGTTTTTACTTTAGAGCATTTCAGTATTGAAATGCTCTAATGCAGGCATTAGGGGGTGTTATGAATCAAGAAGTGCTGGAGATGTTCAAAAAGTTTCAGAAAGACGAGATGACCGGAGCGGCTATCTACAGAAATCTTGCCAAAACCGCCAAAGACTCTCATAACCGTGATGTCCTCAATAAAATGGCGGGTGAGGAGTTGAAACACGCCAACGAGTTCGCCGCATATACAAAAGTAAAGATAAGGTGCAACAGATTCAAACTGTTTTTTTACACTGCCATGGGAAAGGTTCTTGGCCTTACATTTGCCCTGAAATATTTTGAAGGCAGAGAATCGACCGATCAGAACAAATATTCCGCATATATAGATCACGCCCCGGAAATAAAATCCATAATAGAAGATGAGGAGGGGCATGAAGAAAACCTCATCGCCATGATCAAAGAAGAGAAGCTGAACTACGTGGGAAGCATGATCCTGGGGTTGAACGACGCGCTTGTGGAGTTGACGGGCGCTTTGGCGGGATATACGCTCGCCATGCAGAACACAAAATATATCGCAATGGCCGGATTGATAACCGGTATATCCGCCGCTTTTTCAATGGCTGCTTCGGGCTATCTGGCCACGCAGGCGGACGGGGACAAAGACGCCAAAAAAGCCTCCCTCTACACAGGGCTAACGTACCTCGCCACTGTGGCGGTGTTAATCCTGCCATATCTCATGATGCCTGCTCATGGCTATGTATATGCGTTAGGCATCACGATGCTCATAGCGATTCTTATAATAGCCGGGTTTAATAAATATGTGTCGGTGGTGCAGGATGTCCCCTTCAAGAAGCGGTTTGTGCAGATGACGCTGATATGTGTCAGCATTGCGGCGCTGTCCTTTGTGCTGGGACTCGTGCTGAAAAGCGTGTTTAATATTGATATGTAGGAAGTTTTAGTGTATTACACTGCCTACTTATGAAGAAAAAACTTTTACATTCAATTATATACTCCGTTCTTCTCGCTTTTTTCTGGATGCTGCTGTTTCTGCTGTTTTTCAAAGTATTCGGGACCCGGAAGGGTGCGGAAGCTGCGTTCATGTACGTTTTTGCCGCCGGGCACGCCGCGGAGTTTGGCCTTTCGGCAGCCTTGCTTCTCGCAGTCTTTTCCCTTCTGCCTCGCAGGGCGCAGGGCATATGCGCGATCACCATTGGTGTTCTGATTTCATCATTCCTGCTGGTGGACTATATAGTCTACCGCCAGTTCAGGGTGCACATAACCGGGGCGATGCTGTCGATGTTTTTCGGCCCGGCTTCGGGGGACATATTTGCCTTCCCGCCGATAATGTATGTTCAGACTGTGCTGGGGCTGTTTGCGGTAACTGCCGCCTGCTGGCTGATGTGGTTCATCTCATCGTTTCTCGCCGCTCCGAAGCTACGAATTGCGCCCATTGCGCTGGGGGGGCTGATGCTTCTGTGCGCGGCGGGGTACAATCTTGTCCATTCATGGGCCAGCTTTGTGGAATATAATCCCGTGACACGCCAGATGACTGTATTGCCGGTGGTTTACCCTTTTTCCGCCAACAAAATGCTTGCTAAAATGGGGTATAAGGTGCCGGAGCGCCTGGAGCGGTTCGAACCGGCGCTTATGAAATACCCTCTTGTCGCTATGGATTGTCGGCCGGAAAGTACGCCGGATATACTCGTCATTATGCTCGACGGATACCGTTTCGATATGGCCACCGAAGAGGTCAGCCCTAATATATTTGACATTTCCGGGGACGCGCAGGTTTTCACGCAGCACAACGCCAACGCCAACCATACGAGGCATGGTGTATTTTCCTTTTTTTACGGCCTTCCCGGAGCATATTGGGACGCGGCAGTGACCGATACCATCGGCCCCGTTTTCATTGATACTCTGAAACAATTGAACTATGACTTTGGCATATTTGCCAGTGCGGCGCTGACCAGTCCTGAGTTTCACAAAACGGTATTTTCAGCGGTTCCCGGTCTGCGCCTTTCCACCGAAGGGGGCAGTGCCCCCGCCAGAGATCTGAAGATAACGGATGAGTTTGTGGAGTTTCTTGACACAAGGGATAAATCGCAGCCGTTCTTTTCTTTTCTTTTTTACGACTCACCTCATGCGTACGATTACGATAAAACGATATTCCCGCCCAAATTCCTTCCCGCCGGCGTAAAGAACTATTTCCAGCTTCCCGATCAGGGGGATATAGTACCGCTGCTGAATCAGTACAAAAACTCGGTGGCATATTCGGATATGCTGGTGGGCAGGGTGCTGGAGGCGCTGAAGAGCCGGGGACTTGACAACGACACTATTGTAATCATAACCGGCGATCACGGCGAGGAGTTCAACGACCTGGGCAAAGATTACTGGGGGCATAACGGCAATTATTCCCGTTGGCAGACGCAGGTGCCGATGATTATCCGCTGGCCGGGGAAAGAGCCGCGCACTTACGATTACAGAACGAGTCATTTGGATGTTGTTCCCACGCTGATGGAGGATGTATTCGGCTGCACAGCGTCTACGGCGGACTATAGTACCGGTGTGAACCTCTTTGAACCGGACGGCCGCGGATTCATCTATATGCAGGGAGACGAGTACGCCATTATGACGGGAGATATCATCACGATCTTCCGCAAGCTGGGGCCGGTGGAGACTGTTACTCTTAATTACGATCCGACAAACGAAAGGGTGCCCGGGGAGGTATTAAGAAATATGCTGGAAGAGTTGGCGCGATTTAAAAAGTAAGCCCCCCGGATAGGGGGGCGGGAATTGATTAAGGAATCGTTACATCGTCTGTTGCGTAAACTTTACCGTCGTCGCCCACAATCTCAACCTTCACTTTGTCGCCGGATTTGAACTGCTCCGCCTTCATGCTGGAATAAACGCGCCACCTTGGCCCACTTACCAGAACGGGGAGTTCATACACTACCTGATCATTTTTATACCAGACCTGTTTTACAGTCATTCCCTGCATATTCATCAGTTCAGAAAAATAGTAAAGGTTGGTACCGGGAACGGCGTCAAATGTTGTCAATGTGTCCGCAGGTTCTCTGTCCTGCACATTTGTTGTGAACTGATGACGCTGAATTTTCTTAACTTCTTTTTCAATCATGGTATCCTGCGCGTAAACTGCTGTGGTGAAAAGCATGGATAATGCTATTAATAAGGCAAACTTTTTCATCATTGACCTCCATTTTTTACTTAACTATTAAATTACCACATTTTTATCAAGTTGCAACCAAATAATAGAGAAGCATATTCAAAACAGAAATTTACAATTAAAAAATCAGCCTTTTTTTTCAAAACAGCATTAAGGGGTCAATAAAAATCCCCTGTGCAGCCAGGCCGAAATGCAGATGCGGTCCCGTTACCCGCCCTGTGGCACCCACAAGCCCCACGCTGTCTCCTGCTTTGACCTGCTCTCCTTTTTTAAGCAATATTTTGGAAAGGTGGAAATACGCAGAGACTACGCCCTGTCCGTGATCTATGTAAACGCTGTTCCCGGCGAAGTAATGCTCACCGGTGAGTATTACCGTTCCGTCCGCCACTGCCAGCACGGGGCTGCCTACTTTCCCCCGGAAGTCTATGCCGGAATGCCTGCTGCGGGGTTCTTCGTTGAATATCCGCTGCACTCCGAATTCTCCGCTGATTCCTCCAGGAAGCGGCCTGCGTAGCGGCATCGCCCACATCCGTGTGGCTGAAAATGTTTTCAGTGCGTCGGAGACAGCCTCCCGTTCTTTATTTGCGCGTTCGAGGTTTTTTTTGCTTATGTTGACATACTGGGGATCCACCGTCAGCGCTTGTTTCGTATAGATTTTATCCTCCACATCCACGATGCCGGAAATGCCAACAGTGACGTCCTGTTCATCGTACGAATAATCCGGGGCAACTGTGTCTATCGCCGCAAAAACCGGCATACTGCCGCTGTTTTCGTAGGCAGTGGGAAGGATCAGGGTGGCGGCGCAGCCGTCTTCGCCGCAGGAGGCGGGTACTTTCACCGTCACCCCCTGCCATTCCACGCGGAAAGAAAGCGCGCCTTTGCCCGCGGATATATCCATAATCAGCGGCTGGCCCCGGGCGGCGCAGTTTTTTACGGAAAATTTAAGCCTCCCGCCGGCTGTCGCATACAGCGGGGAAACTAAAAGGGTCAATACGATTGTAATATACAAAATATGTTTCATGATTTTATCGTAATATCAAACAAGGCAAAAGGTAAAGAGCAAAAAGCTTTATTTCATTGACAGTTAAGAAATCACAAATTACTATAATACGGACGGAGGCAGACAGATATGAAGTTCGAACCGAAAATTCTAATCTGGGCCGGCACATGGACTTTGCTGTATCTATTGGGCTGGTGCTTTGCTTCAAATATTCCGTCTTTTTTCTAAAACGCCGTCCGTGCCGTTCTTTTTATAGCGACATTTGTTTGGCTGTGCATTTATAGGCTGCTGATGTGGAAATTTGATATCAATTCCAAGAAGCGGGGCGCACGCAGAAATGCCCAGCAGGATATAATAGTTCCCCTGTGCCTGATCATATGGGCTTTTATCCCCATCTTGTCCGGGTATTCCGATTCCGCCGGCTGGATGAAGCTGCCTGAGATTGAAGTATTGAGAACGGCGGGAGTAGTCCTTTTCCTGCTGTCCGTCTTTCTGCTCACTTTCGGACCAATTAGTCTGGGGCGTTATTACAGCGAATTTGTGACGGTGCTTGACGATCACAGGCTTGTGACAAAGGGTCTTTACGCCGTCATAAGGCACCCGCAGTATCTGGGGGCCATATTGTGGGGTTTCTCCATAGCGCTGGTGTTTCAGTCGATGGTAGGTTTGATTCTGGCGGCGCTGTGCTTTATACTTTTCCTGTGGCGGATATTCGCAGAGGAACGGCTACTGTCCGAAGCGTTCGGCAGGGAGTGGGATGAATATGCCAAAAAGGTCAAACGGCTTGTTCCGTTCGTGTTTTAGCCCATTATTTAAATAATGATTTCATCTTCTGCCAGAGCGATTTGTTTTTATTGTACATATTGTCGTCGGTGACCTCGGCTATATGCTCGAACGCCTTTTTCTGCTCTTCGCTGAGATGGGTGGGAAGCATAATCTGAAGGTCTATAATGAGGTTGCCTTTTCCCCTGCCGTGTACGTCGGGCGCCCCTTTCCCTTTCAGCACAATCACATCGCCGAACTGAGTGCCCGCTTTTATATGGGTTTTATGTTCACTTTTGTCCAGCATGGGGATGTCGACCTCTTTACCCAAAACAGCATCGAGAAAGGTTATGGGCATCTCAAGGATCAGGTCGTTGCCGTGCCTCTTATATAGTTTGTGGGGCATAACAGATATATTTACTATCAGGTCCCCGGCAGGGCCACCGTTTGTACCGTCATTTCCTTCGCCTGCAGCGCGTATTGCCATGGAATCTTCTATACCGGCGGGGATTTTGATGTTCAGTTTTTTCTCTTCTTGAGTGTAGCCGGCTCCGGAGCATTCCTTACATTTTTCTTTTATAAGCTTGCCCAGGCCACCGCAGGAGGGGCAGGTGGTCTGCATGGTGAAGGGCCCCTGCCGCACGGTGCGTGTTCCGGAACCGTGGCAGGTTTTGCAGGTCTCCACGCCGTCGGGTGCCGCCCCGCTGCCGGAACATGCCTTGCATGTGTGCATCTGGGGAACTTTCACTTCCAACTCTGTACCGAAGATTGACTCTTCGAATGTAATTCTCTGATGGATGGAAATATTGCTGCCTTTGCGCGGCCTGTTGCCGCTTTGGCGCGATCCGCCGCCGAACACGCTGCTGAATGCGTCGCCGAATATATCTTCAAAAAATGAGGAGGAGCCGAAGTCACCGAAACCGGAGGAGCTATCTTCGAAGGTTTTGCCGTAACGGTCATATTGGGAGCGTTTATCCGGATCACTTAAAACCTGGTATGCAGTGTTTATTTCGCGGAATTTTGCCTCCGCCTCTTTGTTGTCCGGGTTGCGGTCGGGGTGGTATTTCATGGCAAGGGCACGGAAAGCTTTTTTGATCTCCGCGTCGCTCGCGCCTTTTTGCACACCAAGCAGTTCGTAATAATCAGTCGGCACTTAAAAGACTCCTCTGTTCCTGCCCCGTCATTGCGGCTTGACCCGCACTCCAGAATGAAGTAATAAGGAAAATCCTTATTAATAAATGATTCATTCCGGCTCATAGGCCGGAATGACGAATACAGGAATATTTGACAACTTTAATACAGCTTCCCCCTTTCCGGTAAAATTCGGAAAAGTGGGAAGCTGCTATCAATACATCAATTATTTATTTTTATCAACTTCTTCAAAGTCGGCGTCCACCACGTCCTCGCCTTTAGGCGCTTCGTCTGCATGGGGCTGTTCGCTGCCGCCCTGTTGAGCCTGTGACTGCTGCTGCGCGTACATAGCCTCGGCCAGTTTCTGCGAAGCTTTGCTGACTTTCTCAATTTCGGCCTTAATAGCCTCTTTATTGTCGGACTGGTGAGCCTGTTTCAGCGCCTCTACAGCGGCGGTGATCTCGTTTTTCTCGCCTTCGGAGATCTTATCGCCGTTTTCGTTCAGTGATTTCTCGGTGGCGTAGATGAGTTGATCCGCCTGATTTTTGAGTTCTGCCATCTCTTTTTTCGCCTTGTCTTCGTCAGCATGCAATTCGGCGTCTTTGACCATCTTGTCGATCTCGCTTTCGCTCAGGCCGCTGGAGGCCGTGATGCGAATGGATTGCTCTTTATTGGTGGTCTTGTCTTTAGCCTTGACGCTCAGGATGCCGTTGGCGTCGATATCGAAGGTAACCTCAATCTGCGGCATGCCGCGCGGTGCGGCCGGTATACCCACAAGGTCGAACTGGCCGATGGTTTTGTTGTCGGCGGACATTTCCCGCTCGCCCTGAAGGACGACAATCGTGACAGACGGCTGGTTGTCCGCGGCGGTGGTGAATATTTGGGTTTTGCTGGCCGGGATGGTGGTGTTGCGCATGATCATCTTAGTCATAACATTACCCTGAGTTTCAATACCGAGCGACAGCGGGGTAACGTCCAAAAGTACCACGTCTTTCAGGTCGCCGGAAAGTACGCCGCCCTGTACGGCCGCGCCGATGGCCACGACTTCATCAGGATTGATTCCTTTATGTGGCTCTTTGCCGAAGAACTCTTTGACTTTTTGCTGTACAAGCGGCATACGGGTCATTCCGCCCACCAGTATTACTTCGTCGATTTTCGACTTATCCAGCCCTGCATCGGAAAGCGCTTTTTTGCATGGTTCCAGGGATTTGTCTATCAGATCCATGACGAGCGACTCAAATCTGGAACGGCTCAGCTTCTTCACAAGGTGTTTCGGGCCGGACTGATCCGCCGTGATGTACGGCAGGTTGATCTCGGTTTCCGTGGAGGAAGAGAGTTCCACCTTCGCTTTTTCCGCCGCTTCTTTCAGACGCTGGAGGGCCATTTTGTCTTTCGTAAGGTCGAGACCGGTGTCTTTCTTGAATTCATCTATTAGCCAGTTTACTACACGCATGTCGAAGTCGTCGCCGCCCAGGAAGGTGTTTCCGTTGGTGGATTTAACCTCAAATACGCCGTCGCCCAGCTCCATAATGGAAATATCGAAGGTGCCGCCGCCCAGGTCGTAAACCGCGATTTTTTCGTCTTTTTTACGATCAAGGCCGTAAGCCAGAGCCGCCGCAGTAGGCTCGTTTATGATACGGAGCACATTCAGTCCCGATATACGTCCGGCGTCTTTTGTGGCCTGGCGCTGGGCGTCGTTAAAATATGCCGGGACGGTTATCACCGCGTCCGTGACGGTTTCCCCGAGGTAATCTTCGGCGGTCTGCTTCAGCTTCTGAAGGATCATCGCAGATATTTCCTGAGGAGCGTATTTTTTCCCCTTCACTTCCACCCAGGCATCGTTGTTGTCGGAAGGAACTATTTTGTACGGCAGGACCTTTTGGGCTTCCACAACCTCTTTCGAGTCCGCCTTGCGTCCTATGAGGCGCTTAATGCTGAAAATAGTATTTTCAGGGTTTGTAACCGCCTGGTTTTTTGCCAGACGCCCGACAAGGCGCTCATTATCTGTAAAAGCCACAACAGACGGTGTTGTCGCGGCGCCTTCGGAGTTGAAAATTACTTTAGGGTTTTTCCCCTCCATTACGCATACAACGGAGTTTGTTGTACCCAGGTCTATACCGATCACTTTTCCTTTGGCCATATATCTAGAGCCTCCTATTAATTATTATTACATTTATTAACTTGCACTTTTGCGGGGCGGACCACCCTGTCGGCCATTTTGTAGCCGTTCTGGATGACCAGCGCCACGACGTTATCCGGCATATTACTGTTACTGCACAGCATGATAGCCTCATGCTCCGCCGGGTTGAACGGGTCGCCGGGGGCAACCTTGATTTTCGACATGCCGCCCTTTTCAATGGCGTCCAACATCACTTTCTGGTTCAGGCGCACTCCCTCGATCACAGTTTCCATCGCAACCCCTTCGGTGTGCTGTAAAGCCAGATCAAAATTATCAAGCACCGGCAGAAACTTTTCCAGCATCGACTGATTAGCGTACTTGATCTTTTCGTCGGTTTCGCGGGTTAGCCGCTTGCGGTAGTTGTCGGCATCCGCCGCCTGCCGCAGAAGCTTGTCCTCCGCCTCTTTTAATTTTTCGGTGAGAAGTTCCGCCTCAGACTTTTCCTCCTGCATATCTTCATCATCGAGCATTTCATCAATATGATCCCGCTCCGGGGAGTCAGACTCGTGTTTATTCTTCTTCACTATACCCTCCATAGAGCTGTTCAAGCATTTGAGTGATAACTTTCGCGGAGTATTCCACCACCGAGATCATTTTGGGATAAGGCATACGCTTGGGGCCTATCACGCCCAGCATTCCGACCACGTTCCCCTCTTTTTCATAGGAGGTGGTTACAAGCCCCAGCTCTTCAATATTGCCTATTCCTATTTCGCTGCCCACAAATATCTGCACACCCTTGTTGCTCATGCATTTTTCAAGGACCTCGGATATGGTGCGTTTCTCTTCGAGCGCCCGCAGCAGGCTTTTAAACTTCTGCGCATCCTGAAATTCAGGAAAGTTAAGTATATTTGAAGCGCCTTCCAGAAAGATTCCCTGTGGCAAGATGCTGTTTTCCATCTCAATAAGCCTTGCGACTATATTTTTTACTTCCCCGGCTCCCCTGTTAAGCTCTGCTTCGAGATGGCTGCGGAGCTGGGCCATGCTCATGTGTGCGAGGTTGTCGTTCAGATAGTTACTTATCCGCATGAGATCACTGTCGGTAATCTCCGGCGGCACGTTCAGGAGAACGTTCTGAACAAAGCCTGCGCGGGTTATCATAATAGCAAGAACCGCGGTTCTGTTGAGCCGGGTGAATTCTATCTGCCGCACGGTCTGTGTATCGTTGTCCGATGCCACTACAAAACCCACTGCGCCGGTGATTTCGCCCAGCCTGCGGGAAAATTCCTGGAGAAGCGCCGGCAGGTTAGGGGAAGAAAAGTTCAGCGAGCCGTGCAGATGCTCTTCCATATCTTTCTGCATCTTCTCTATCGCCACAAGGTGATCTATATAATATCTGTAGCCCAGATCCGTCGGTACGCGCCCGGCGGAAGAGTGCGGCTGTACAAGATAACCCTTGTCCTCCAGATCGCCCATTATATTGCGTATTGTGGCCGGACTCATTCGCAGAGGCCCTACCTTTGAAACGTTCCGTGATCCTACAGGCTCACTGTTCTGAATATATTCAGTGATTATTGTGTGAAGCACGAGTTCTTCGCGGTCGCCTAAAAAGTCCATGAACGTGATATCCTTAACAATTCAGTATATTCTGGAATATACCATGTGCGGCGCTTTATCCTCGCCGGAGTAAATCCGGCTCCGGTACGCGCCTGCGCTTTCCTGCGCAGAAGCGTGGTTCTGCGGCTATTAGCTTCCTGCCACCAAGCCGCGCCCGCTGGTCGCTCTGACTATGCGACTAACAGGGCGCATCTACAGTGGCGTTCTCATAACAGGAAGCCCTAAAGGGCATTGCTCCGCGGCCGTCGCTTTGCTCCTCACCCACTCCGAAGCGCTTTGCGTTTCGACTCCCCGGAGGGGAGTAAGGTATAACCTTATATATTTACGCGGCATACACCGCCCGAACCATCCGATAAAGCCAAAATCATTGTGAATTAAGGCTTTTTTAAAATTAGCACTCACCGCTCACGAGTGCTAACGACAAGATACGAAGTGCGGACGATTTTGTCAACACCTTTTTTACGGTTGACATGTATATTTCCTCTTTTTTCTGCTGCCTCTCATACGGATGTATGA
>JAVBTI010000051.1:0-12865 GCA_031556255.1 Deferribacterales bacterium
CATCAGGCAGCACGTCATTGCGTCTGAAAGCCGGAATGGTTTTGATCTGCGCCTTAAACTGACCTGCAAGTTTATTAAAATCTTCCGCAGAAGCAGTGTCAACGGTTACCTTTGTGTTCACATCGGCAAGAGCTGCGTTGAAAGCGGCATCTGCGCGCCAGTCGGCTGTCACCGCAGAACGGACTTCATCAAGGGACGGTATTTTGGAATTTTCCCTGTCTTCAATTTCATATATATATGTGGAACCCATGAAATCAATAAGCGGGGTTATCTCCGTCTTGCCCACGGAAAAAAGGTTGTCCTTCAGATCTTTGTCTGTCTGGAAAAACGCCTGGGGATCGTCCTCAGAAAGTACTCCGGTTTCATGTACTTCAAATGCGCCGGGATTCTTAACAAGATAGGCGGTCAGGTTGCCCGCGGCGAGAACATCACGGTAAATACTGTAAAGATGGTTGCGGAAAGCCGTTTTTCTGGCGTCAGCCTCCATGGCTGTGCGGATCTCGTTTTCTACTTCGTCAAAAGCGCGCACTTTTTCATATGTATGGTCGTCGGCTTTGTAGATATGAAAGCCGTAATCATCCTTTATCACATCAGTGTATCCGCCGCTTTTCAGCGCAAAAACCTGCTGCTCAAGCGGGGTCATCTCCTCTCCGCTCCTGCCTCTTATCTGGCCGATAAAGCCGTCTGTTTTGTCGTCGTTGTAAATTTTGGCCACGTCGGAAAACTTGGCACCTTTTTTCAGCTCCGCAAGTGCTTTGTCCATCCTGTCGGAAACTTTTTTCACTTCGGTGGCGTTGTCCCAGTTCGTAACGGCTTCAGAAATATGGCTGAGGGTGAGAAGCTCCGGCTCGGTATAATTAGCTATGTTAGCGGTATAACGCTCTCTAACCGCCTGTTCAGTGATCTCCGGCGTGTAGGTGAAATTATCCATGCTGAAGGAAGTATATTTCAATTTTATCTTGGAGGGCTGGCGGTATTTTTCCTGGTTTTTGGTAAAATATTCCGACAGCTCCACGTCGCCCGGGACAGCGTCCGTTTTGTACGCACTGTCGTTCACCGAAAAATATGACGCGGATATCCGCGTATTGGCATAAATGTATTCCCGTTTGATCTCATCGTCCGATATGGACATACTGCCATCCAGCAATTGCTGCAATTTCCTTAATCTGACCTGGTTTTTGACTTCGCTTTCATACGCTGCCGGGGATCTGTAGCCAACGTAGCGCAAAATCTCCTGGTATCGATCGGCGTCAAACACGCCGTCGGTCATAAAAGTCGGCTCTTTTGTTATATATTCGGCAACCTCGGCATCGCTGACGGGAATTTTCAGACGATCCGCCTCCAAAAGAAGAAGCCGCGTATTTACAAGGCTTTCCAGCACAGCGCCGGAAAAGGAGCTGTCTTTAATAATCTGATCCGCCTGTTCACCGAAATTGGCGCGCAGTTCATTAACCCGGTTATCGTAGGCGTTCCTGTAATCGTTATAGGTTATTATTTGATCATCCACACGCGCAGCGTAGTTGGTTTCCGACTGTTTGCCGCCGACGCCCCACACCACAAATATCGTGGCAAGAAAAGCAACTATGACCAGCCATAGAAAAACGTTAAGAAATTTACTGTGCTTACGCATGGATGTCAGCATGTTATGAGACTCCTATATATTTGAAAATTAATTAGTTCAAAAAAATTTATATGCAAAAACAGTGGCCAGACAGAGTTGCTCCGGCACCCGCACCGACAGACTGCCGTTGCTGCCTTCCGGCCCTGGCGGAGTTCATCCGTGGTACGCCGCGGAGGCCCTGTCTGACCACTGTAAACCACCACCGGTATTCCGGCGGTATACATTCACAAAGCAGTATGCCCCAGTTCTCCGATAAATTCCATACAGTCAAGATCTTACCGGGGTACACTGTTTATCATATTAACCGTTATTTTGCAATAAAAAACTGGAGCAGACCTCATTTGACCGCGTGCACCGCTTCGAAACCGTCCAACGGTTTCAAGGCGGGCAGAGCCATGCCTACAACACCCACAGCCAGCACAATCAGACCGGAAACCATAAATACATTGTCAACCCCGAGCACATCCCCCACTATCCCCATGGCGGTGAGTCCCAGAAGCGACGGAAGCATGGCCGCGGAAATAAAAAGCGAAAACGCCCTGCCGAGCAGTTCCGGCGCAACCTCTGTCTGCAAAACAGCCGTCAGGATACTGTGAAATACAGGGGAGGTCACCCCCATGACTGCCACAAGTATCACAAAAAGTACAAATCCGTTAGCGGGCAGCATCCCCGACAGTAACGTGGATGCCCCCAGCGCCATGTACGCCGCGCATATGACAAATACGCGCCTTCTGACATTCCCCAGCACTGTGAGAAACCCGGCCCCCGCAAGCATCCCTACTCCAAATGCGACCTCCACCATCCCCATCTCCAAGGCCCCGCCGCCGAAATGGGAATAGGTCATCAGCGGGAAAAGGGCCGCCACCGGCATGTAGGCGAAAACAGTTACTATCCATGTCAGAAGCAGCAGGGAAAGAGCCTTATGGCGGTAGATGGCAAAGAACCCCTCTTTCATATCCCTGAATATATGCACCTCTTTAAGCGCCGCAGCCGGTTTGGGAATCCGCACAAACGCAAGGGTGATGCATGCAATAATAGCTCCGGCAACGTCGAACATCATCACGGTCATCATGGAAAACTTCATCACCAGCAGCGCGCCGAGCGCCGGCCCCATTATATTGGAAACGGACTGGAGCATCTGATTCACGCCGGCGATGCGGGTCAATTGGTTTTCAGGGGCTATAAGCGGCACCGATGCCTGCATCGCGGGAAAGTGAAAAGCCCCTCCCACGGAGCGAAGCGCCAGCAACATATAAATCTGCCACAAATGCACGTCACCCTGATAATAAAGAAGCGCCACTGCAAGAGAACACAGTCCTATAAATGAATCGGAGGCTATCATGATGGTTTTCCTGTCCCATCTGTCTACCCAGACACCTATGAACGGCCCCAGAACCACCTGGGGCAATATTCCTGCTATAGCCGCCACAGCAAGCACTGATGTGGAGCCGGTTTCCATCGTCAACCACCAGATTATGGCAAACTGTACAAGCGCACTGCTTAATATGGAAAAAGCCTGCCCTGTCCATATAACAGCAAATTTTTTCTTCCAGCTCATACATTCCCCACATGATATATGAATCACATCATCGGCGCAAATACACGTAAAACCGCCCGCCATAGTTTCTTGTACCATCGTGTTTTTCTTATCTGCTCAAGACTTATTTCACAGCATAATTCAAGGGTCTGTAAAAAGTCGTCCCGCACATCCGACACGCTGGCGGAACTGTACAGCCAAACAGCGCATTCAAAATGCAGGAACAGACTGCGGTAATCCAGGTTAATCGTACCTACTACGGCATATTCATCGTCCGCCACAAATATTTTAGAGTGGACAAAGCCTGGAGTATATTCGTAAATTTTCACCCCGCTCTCCACCAGCGGTGCGTAATATGCTCGCGTGAGGGCGTTTACGGTTCGCTTGTCTGCAATATGCGGTGTTATAATACGCACATCCACACCGTTTTTTGCGGCGTTGCCCAGAGCGGTTACCATTTCGTTGTCCATTATCAGATATGGTGTGGTTATGTAAAGACAGCGTTCCGCCCTGTTTATCATGTTCATATATACGGTTTCACCTATGATCTCCCTGTTCAACGGGTTGTCTCCGTATGGCTGCACATACCCGCCGCAATACGAACCGGCCTCACGCGGGCGGAAACAGTCGTAATCTTCGGTAATACCGCGGCAAAACTCCCACATGGCGAGGAACATGGCGGTAAAGCTGAACGCGGCGTTCCCCTCCAGCATTATCGCGGAATCTTTCCAGTGGCCGAACCGTTCAAAAACGTTTATATACTCATCTCCGAAATTTATACCGCCTGTAAAGGCCGTGTGGCCGTCTATTACACATATCTTCCTGTGATCTCTGCTATTTATCCTCAATGAAAGCACCGGCCTTATGGGATTGAATACAGCGCAACGGATCCCCATTTGCTCAAGCTTTTTCCAATATCCTCCCGGCAGTGTCGTAAGGCAGCCCATATCGTCGTATATGACACGCACATCCAGCCCCTGCTCTACTTTCCGCGTGAGTATCTCCAGCACCGTATCCCACATCCGCCCGCGGCGGATCACGAACATCTCAATAAATATGAAACGTTCAGCCTTTTCAAGCTTCTCCAAAAGCCTGTCAAAATATTTCTCGCCTGTGGGCAGATATTCCGTGGCACTGTCGTTGTACAGCGGAAAACCAGCGGTTTCGGATATATAGTGCGACTGGCACGCGGCATGCGGGTTCACCTTCGCCAGCATGGCGGATACATCTCCGCTGCGGGGCAGTATAGTCGCCAGTTTGTCATCCATAGCGGCCACTTTTTTGCGGAACTTCGAGTTCACCTTTTCATAGCCGAAAATCAGATAGAAAAGCACGCCAAATATGGGAAAAAGCAGTATGGTTATTATCCAGCTTATTTTATAGGCGGGATTGGTCCTGTTGTTTATAATAAACAGCACTGCGGCGACACTTAAAAGCTGGCAAATCAGATAAAAGTATACAAAATCCTCATTCAGACGCACCACAGCCAGCACGAGCAAGGTTATCTGCGCAAGTATAAGTACGATTAGAATGATTGCCCTGCTGAAAAGCAGGCGAAGCAAACCATGCATGCGGCACTCCCCGTCATCCGGCTAAACCGGCCGTTTATTAAATATAGCTCTGACGGGTGGGTTATTACAAGTGGGAGGCGGATTGATGCCGGAAGAACTTTGAATTCCGGGGATATAATACTTAAAACTATATACAGAAAATTATTGTATATTGCTTTTCAGATCGGCAACCACAATTTCAGGATAGCTGCCCAGCCGTATCGGCGGTCCCCAGGTGCCGTAGCCGCAGGTGACGAGCAAATGGAAGGTGTGATGGATCCAAAGCCCCCACGGCTTTGTATAAAGCAGCTTCACAATAAGGTTATTCGGAAAGATCTGTCCGTTATGCGTGTGCCCCGAAAGCTGGACGTCCACATCCTCTTTCCCCTCTTCCGCCAGCGGTTTATGGGGCTGGTGGTCGATCAATATGACGGGCTTTTCAAGATCAACATCTTTTAACAGTTCCGTCAGTGCGGCACGGGGTTTGTCATTAAAATACTTGCTGGAAAGGTCATCCCTTCCGATCAATGTCAGTCCAAGCGGCTCTACATAAAACGACTCATCCCGCAACACAGCCATGCGTGATTCGCTCAGCAGGTAGGCCGCGTAATCTATCCCCACACCGTGGTATTCATGGTTTCCCACTACCGCATATATGCCGTACCGGCTCTGAATCTCTTTAAATATGTCACCTGCTTTTTTGTCGGCATAGGGCTGCGGATCCCCGTCGATTGTGTCGCCCGCAAACACCACAATATCAGGCTCAAGGTTGTTTATATATCCGACAAAGTCACGCATCCATTTTATACGCGTGAAGCTTGAGACGTGAACGTCCGCGACTAAAACTATCCTTATGTTCTCTTTGGCCAACGGTTTGTTAATATTTATGAAATACTGGGTGGCTTTGGGATTGTTTGCGATCAGCAGTCCTATGAAATAGAGGATTAACACGGCCGCAAGCCCTGATAACCCTGTGTGTACAGGATGACCGGCCAGAAATCCGAAAACGCCTTTCAACGGAACAACCAGCTTCGTCACAAGCAGGAAGACGTCGAAAACCGCCGCCACCGCCACCGCAAGACACAGCAGCGCCAGCATGGAAGAGGCTACAAAATGCCTGTAGCTGGGAATATGCATCTCGGTTTTATGCGACACCAGCCTAAGGAGCCAGTAACTTTCAGCAAAAAAGAATATCAGCGCCCAGAAAATAACCGGGTGCGGAAAGGCTTCACCGAAAGCAAACCAGGCGTTTATCCCGACAAATATGCCTAACAGGGCATACATCGACATGGACGCAATGTAAAAAAACAACTGTGGCTCCTCAAATATTCCAGGCTGTTAAACTGCAGATGCAAATCATTCGGAGACGCGGGACTTTTTTACGTCATTCCGGGCTTGCCCCGGAATCCAGCGAACGCCCGGAGGGCGTACTATATTAATTAATTCCGGATCCCGGCTCGGAGGCCGGGATGACGTAAAGTTATGTCCGCATCACGACTCCATTTTTAGCGGGCGTAATCGACAGCCCTCGATTCCCTGATAACTGTTACCTTAATTTGCCCCGGATATGTCAGTTCTTCTTCCACCTTCTTGGATATATCCCTTGAAAGATTGATTATGGCCTCGTCGCTAACCTTTTCCGGCTCAACTATTATGCGTACCTCGCGCCCGGCCTGAATTGCGAATGAACGGGCAACTCCGTCGAACGACCCGGCAACTTCTTCCAGCTTCTCAAGGCGTTTGATGTAGCTTTCCAGCACTTCCCGGCGCGCTCCGGGTCTTGACGCCGACATGGCATCGGCTGACTGCACAAGGATCGATTCGACACATTTGAACTCTTCTTCGCCGTGGTGGCTGGCGATGGCGTTGATAACGCGCCAGTCTTCTTTATATTTTTTGGCTATCTCCACGCCTATCTGAGTGTGCGAACCTTCCTGATCGTAGTCTATAGCTTTGCCGATATCGTGCAAAAGCCCGGCACGCTTGGCTATCTTTTCATCCATACCGAGCTCCGCCGCCATCATGCCGCAAATCTTAGCAACCTCTATGGAATGCCCCAGCACGTTCTGTCCGTAGCTTGTGCGGTATTTAAGACGGCCTATAAGCTTGATTATTTCTATATTCATACCATGTATGCCGAGGTTGAAGACGGTTTCCTCGCCCACTTCCTGGATATGCTTGTCCAGCTCAGCCTTGCTCTTGGCATACACTTCCTCGATACGCGCGGGATGGATACGCCCGTCGCCGATAAGCTTCAGAAGCACCATCTTGCCGACTTCCCGGCGGTATGGGTCGTAAGATGAAAGGATAACTGCTTCCGGAGTGTCGTCCACTATGATATCAACGCCGGTTACACTCTCGAACGCTCTGATGTTGCGCCCTTCCCGGCCAATGATACGTCCTTTCATCTCATCGTTCGGCAGGCTGACAACAGTTACAGTGATCTCACCGACATATTCCGGCGCACATCGTTGTATCGCGGTAGCGATTATGCTGCGCGCCCTCTTGTCGGATTCCGATTTAATCTCCTCCTCTATCTCTTTGATACGGCGGGCGGATTCGTTTTTGGCATCCTGCACCATCTGTTCCATAAGGGTGCGTTTCGCTTCCTCCGCAGTCATACCGGCGATCTTTTCAACTTCGTGTAAAAGGCTGTTCTTGATCTCCTCGTTACGCGCTTTGAGTTGCTCCAACTCTTTTATCTTGTTGTCGAACTCGTTTTCTTTCTTCTCGACCATCTCCTCTTTTTTGGAGACGAGTTCTGTTTTTTTGTCCAGCGCCTCTTCTTTGGTTTCCAGCCTGCGTTCAACATGGGTGAGCTCTTTGCGTTTCTCCTTCATCTCCTTGTCAAGTTCCTGGCGGCCTTTAAAGATCAGCTCTTTTGCTTCGAGTTTCGCTTCTTTGACAATCTCATCCGCCTCACGTTTGGACCTCTGCAGAAGCTCTTCTTTGGTTTTTCCCAGGCGCAGATTATCCTGCTCCACCATTCTTTTTTTCAGCAAAATACCCGCCAGCAGGCCGATAACAAGCGCCGCTGCCGCGGATACGGCAATAATAATTGTGTTCATATCCATAACTCCTTGGTTAGCTCTATAAAATGCCTTTTACGGCATAAACATTCTTTTCTGTCAAGATCACATCCACCGCCACATCATGTGATTCATGCGGTACCGATTCGACAATCTGTATTTCAAACGCAAGTCCCACCGTAACTTTCCGGGACATGCCCGCCAGCAGACGATCGTAAAAACCTTTGCCGTAGCCTATCCTGTAACCGGAGCGATCAAACACCGCGCCGGGAACAGCTACCAAATCAACATCTCCGGCTGCAACACAGCCAGTGGGCTCCTGTATATCCCTGTAACCGCACTCCAACTCTTCCATAGAACCGCAGTAATGCAGATTAATACCGCTGTCCGTTACTTTGGGCAGCAAAACTTTTTTTCCGGCATCCCACAGCATCCGCATCAGCGGATACAGTGATAATTCACTCTTTATTGCGCAATAGAGCGCATAGCTTTTATAACCCTGCCAGAGCGACATAAACTTTTCAGCAACAGTAGCAGCCGCTTTTTCACGGTAGCCGACATCCAAAGCATCCCGCAGGGCCAAAAGCCTCTTACGGACTGCCTGTTTACTCATTCTTACTTTTATCGCCCCACAGCCTTTCAAGCCTCTCGGCGATCTTCAGTTCGAAGCCGTTTTCCGACGGATAATAAAATTTTAAACCGTCAGGCTTGTACTGTTGTTTCACAAACCCGCCGAAGCTGTGCGGGTATTTATATCCCACCATCGCGTGTTTGATATTGTCCGGCACCTGCGGATCGTTTTCCTCCAGATATTTCTGCGCCGCGCCGTAAGCCTCATAGCTCCTGTTGCTTTTGGGGCAGGTGGCAAGGTAAGTGATTGCATGCGACAGGATTATCATGCCTTCCGGCAAGCCGACATTCATAAAAGCCTGATAGGCGCTGTTAACAAAAACAAGCGCGTCCGGAAAAGCGTTCCCTATATCCTCACTGGCGCTTATCAGGAGCCGCCGGAACACCGCCTCCGCAGTCACACCCGATTGCACAAGCTTCAGTCCCCATAGCAAAGCCGCATCCGGGTCGGTCCCGCGGATAGATTTTATCATTGCTGAGAGAATGTCATAATATTCATCTTCATCAAAGCGCCGTTTCTTCAGCAGATCTTCCAGCCCTTCATCCGAAAGTATAAGCCTATCACCGGATCTTTTGCCCAAAAGTGCCGTCAGTTCAAGCATATTTAAAAACCTGCGGGCGTCTCCGGCGGATTCCGCCGCAAGGTTGGGCAATACCTGCGAAAAATCAACGTTTTTTACATCAAACTTCTCGGCAATCAGCTTCTCCGCCCGCTTCGATAACTCCACCATATCCTGCTCTTTCAACGGATGGAAGTTAAAGATAAGGCTGCGGGAGCGGAAGGCCGGAACGAGTGTATATGTGGGGTTTTCAGTAGACGCGCCGACAATCTTGATGTACCTGTCGTCGATCATCTTGAGCAGAAGATTTTGCTGGGTTTTGTTATATCTGTGGATTTCGTCGATAAATACAAGCACGGGCCTGCCCGAGCCCTGAGCCATATCTCCGATTTTTTTCAGCTCAGCCGCCCCGGCGGTGGTGGAGTGCAGTGGATAAAAAGGCATGGAGAGCATTTCGCCGATAATTCTGGCAACCGTGGTTTTACCCGTCCCCGGGGGGCCGACAAAAATAAGGCTGTCAAAGGTACCGGACTGGATAAGGCGGCGCAGGGCGGCGGTTTCAGACAGGAGGTGCTGTTGCCCCACGACTTCATCCAGCCGTTTCGGGCGGATTAACTCCGCAAACAGCATTCCGCCGGTTCCGAACACCGGCTCGTCACTCAGGTTGTCTGTAATTATTGGATGGATAACCTGCTTATCCCGTTTCAAAAAAACCCCCGCGTGTGCCGTGTGGAGGAACATTTTTGAGCCTGTATAAACAGGTAGGACGTATTGTAGCCAACTTAAGGCTTCCTGCTGCAAGGCAGGCCTGCACAACATTGAACTAAGCAACATCCTAAAAAAAGGTGTTGGCTGCAAACTGTTGATCCAAACACGAACACCGCAGGGGTATTCTTTTAAAGATGATTATAACCGCAAACTTTCAAGCTGTTCTTCAATTCTTTCCATTGCAAATTCAAGCTTGCCCACCTCCTGTTGCATCAGGAGACACTCGGCGGCTATCATATATGCCGCCCGTAAAGCCGCGATCTTAGTAGTCAAAAGTGTAGCATCGTTTGACTGCACTTCGTTCATCTTGTCATTCAGATAGTCTGCCACACGCCGGATAAAATCCTCATCCTGATCGGAATTCAGACGAATTTTTTCGCCCCAAACAGTGATTTCCAGCGCGGCCATCTCCAACCTCAAAAATCTGCCTAATCAATCATTTCGATCAGGCGCTCCACACGCTCTTTAATAGCGTCCCGTTCAGAGAGGTACTGGGCGGTGTTGTCTTGGACCGCCTTTAATTTGTCTTTCAGCTCCGCCGCCTCTTCTTTCAGCAGGCTGTTCTCTTCTGTCAAATAGTCGTTCTCCGCCTTCAGCTTCGAAGCGACCTGTAAAAGGTTACTTATCTTCTCTTGTAAAATATTTAGTCTTGAGATACTTTCCATGTTTAAATTTACTGCCTTAAATCACTTTTGTCAATAAACTTTCATAATGGCGCGCCGATATCACTCATAATTTTATACCCTGGTTTCTTCCTGTCTCTTCATATTTTGAAAGGCCACCGACATCATGAGTTTTATGCGGTTGAGCTGGTTTACCTCGCTGGCACCCGGATCGTAGTCCACCGCCACTATATTTGCATACTCGTAGCGCCGTTTAAGCTCTTTCATAACACCTTTGCCGGTTATATGGTTCGGCAGGCAGGCGAAAGGCTGCACCAGGACAACATTAGGCGCCCCTCCTTCTATCAGTTCCACCATTTCCGCAGTGAGGAGCCAGCCCTCCCCGGTCTGGTTTCCCCGGGAGACCAGACCGTCCACCATATGAGAAAGGTGCCTTGCCGTGTGGAACGAGGAGAACCGCTTACTCTTCTTCAGAGCGGCACGCATTGCGTTCCTGTACCATTCGATATACAGAATCAGCGCCGTGCTTGAAACGCGGTCCTTCAGCGATCCCGCAAGAAGCTCGTGCTGATGCACATCGTCCAGAGAACAGTAGAGAATAAAGTCCATAAAATCCGGTACCACAGCCTCCCCGCCCTCTTTCTCGATGACGGAAACAAGCTGGTTGTTGGCGTCCGGATGGAATTTTACAAGTATCTCACCCACGACTCCGACTTTCGGCTTCTGTATATCGCTTATAGGTATATTATCAAAATCTGCCACTATCTGTCGCACATTCTTTACAAACTCTTTTCTGGATGCGCCGTATACGGCAGGTTTGAGCTTCTCCACCCATTTATCCGCCAATGCGTTGACCGATCCCGGCGTAACCTCATACGGACGGGTGCGGTTTGTCACCCTCAGAAGTACATCGCCATAGAGGAAGGCGAGGAGCATACGCCTTATCATCCCCTTGGAGATTACAAATCCCGAGTCGCTCTTCATCTGGCCCATATTGAACGGAATGACAGGCACGTTGGGAAACCCGGCCCTGGCGGCGGCGGAACGCAGGAACCGCACATAGTTGGTCGCCCGGCAGCCTCCCCCGGTCTGGGATATAATTAACGCCGTCTTGTTGATGTCGTATTTCCCCGATTTCAGAGCATGTATGAGCTGCCCCACAACGGTTATGGCAGGAAAACAGGCATCGTTGTTGACATATTTAAGCCCCTCTTCGATATCGGCCTTGGAGGCCACAGGGAGCACTTCAAGGTTGTAGCCGAAGGGGGTGACCGTATCCCGGATCATGGTAAAATGTATGGGAGAGAGCTGCGGGCACAGTATCGTATAGGTATCCTTCATCTCATCGGTGAAGAGGGGAGCGCGTTTCGGCGTGGTACGCTTAATCGCACCCTTCTTTTGTCCACGATCTTTCATGGTTGCAAGAAGCGAACGGATGCGGATGCGCACAGCGCCGAGGTTTGAGCCTTCGTCAATCTTGAGAAGCGTATAACTCTTGCCGCCGGAGGTGAGTATTTCTTCCACCTGTTCCGTGGTAACCGCGTCCAGCCCGCAGCCGAACGAATTCATCTGCACAAGCTCAAGCTGGTGCGTATCCGCCACAAGGTTGGCAACACGGTACAGCCTTGAATGGTATACCCACTGGTCCACCACATCCAAAGGGTAATGCAGTTTGCCAAGATGAGAAACCGAATCCTCCGTGAACACCGCAACATCGTGTGACGCAATAAGCTCCGGTATGCCGTGGTTTATAGCCGGATCAAGGTGATAGGGCCTACCGGCGAGGATTATTCCCGCCGCTCCGCTCTCTTTGACCTGAATAAGCGCGTTTTCACCGGCCTTGCGTATCTCTTCCCTGAAAGTGGTCTGCTCCGCATCGGCAGCCTTGACAGCCGCATCTATCTCGGATTTGGACAGGCCGTCCGGTCCAAATTGCTTATAAAGTTTGGCCGCAAGCCGTTTCAAATTATCAATAGGCAGATACGGTTCGATATACTCAACACCGTTTGTGAGAAGGTCGTCCACATTAAGCCGTATGACCTCCGGATAGTTCGCCACCACAGGGCAGTTGAAATGGTTGTCCGCGTCTTCGAACTCTTCTTTTTCAAAGGGTATGCCTGGGTAGAAAATACGTTTAACGCCCTTTTCTATGAGATCCGCAATATGTCCGTGCACCATTTTGGCGGGAAAACAGACTGTCTGCGACGGAATAGTCTCCAGCCCGCTGTTGAAAAGCGCTCTGGACGACGGAGAGGACAATACCACCCTGTAGCCCAGCTTTGTAAAAAAGGTGAACCAAAACGGGTAGTTCTCATAGATATTAAGCGCGCGCGGGATCCCCATCTCGCCGCGTTTAGCCTTGTCCTTCGGTAACGGCACATAGTATTCGAAGAGCCTGTTGTATTTGAAGGCGAATATGTTCGGCAGTTTGTCCTTTTTCTGCTGAGCTCCGGCCCCGCGCTCGCAGCGATTGCCCGATACGAATCGTTTGCCGCCGGAAAAAGTATTCACAGTTATAAGGCAGCGGTTTGAACAGAGATTGCAGCG